>CAYPIM010000175.1:0-12118 GCA_964410795.1 uncultured Lewinella sp.
TTCATCGAAGGGGCGTTTAAAGCCAACACCTCCCAGATCATGCCCTACTACGGTATGCCCATTGGCATCACGGAAGAGGAAGTTGGCTTTGCCTACAACAAAGAGATTATTACTGATCTCCTGCGGGATTCCCTCGGGTTCGACGGCATCGTTTGTACCGACTGGAGCGTGGTGACGGATAATTTTGCCAAGGACGCTTCCGCCTGGGGCGTTGAGGAGCTTTCCCGCAAAGAGCGGGTAAAAAAAGTACTCGATGCGGGTTGCGATATGTTTGGTGGCGAAAGTTGCCCCGGACTAGTCGTTGAGCTGGTAACAGAAGGCAGCCTCAGTGAAGAACGCTTAGACTTATCCGCGCGGCGTGTTTTACGGGAAAAATTCCTTACCGGTTTGTTTGACGATCCCTACGTGACCGAAGCAGACTTAGCCGTTTTCGAAAACGAAGCCTACCAGGAAAAAGGAAGAATCGCCCAGCAGAAGTCACTCGTCTTGCTGAAAAACGAGGACAATATGTTGCCCCTGGAGAAAAACGTAAAGGTATTTCTCAGCGGGGTGGACTCCAGCGCCGTGGCGGCTTTCGCTACCGTGGTGGATGACCCCACGGCAGCAGATGCCATTATTATGAAGTTCAGCCCGCCCTACACACCAATCACGGAAGGAACACTTCTGGAACGAATATTCCATGAGGGACGGGTTGATTTTCCCGCAGCGCAAAAGGCCGAAATGCTCTCCCTGATCCGGACGAAGCCAACTATTTCCATCATGACGCTGGACAGAGTACCCGTCATTCCGGAAATCAACGCGGCGAGCAAGGCGATGATCGCAGACTTTAGCTGTGAGGACGAAATACTAGCCGAATTGATCTTTGGTCAGTTTAAACCCTCCGGTAAGCTGCCCATCGAAATTCCTTCCAGCCTGGCTGCTGTAGAAGCCCAGTTGGAGGACGTACCGTACGATTCGGAAAATCCACTCTACAAGTTCGGCTTTGGCCTGACCTTTGATTAATGAATAACAGCACCAGCAAAATAGCAATAAGTTCGACGACCCTCCTGATTGTACTGGGATGCTTAAATGGCCTGATGCCATTTTCTACCGACCTCTACTTGCCCGCTTTCTCTAAGATGGCGGAAAGTCTGAACACCTCGGTGGGCTACATTACCCTCACCATGAGTAGCTTTTTTGCGGGTTCCTGCATTGGGCAATTGGTGAACGGCCCCATATTAGATAAATACGGCAGGAAGTTTCCGATGATGGCCGGTTTAGGAGTGTTTTTCGTGACTTCGCTGTGGTGTGGATTGGCCCAATATTTAGAAACACTTATCGTACTCCGGTTCTTACAGGCTATCGGGATCAGCATGTGTAGTGTCGGTGGAAAAGCGGTGGTGCGCGACATTTACCCCGCCAGTGAAACGGCTAGGATATTCTCCATTTTAGGTTTGATCATGGGCTTTGCGCCAATCATCGCTCCCACCTTGGGTAGCTGGTTATTAATCGGATTTGGCTGGCGTAGTATATTCTTCTTCCTAGCCATCTTCTCTTTTGGGGTTATTCTTCTGCTGTGGCAGTTCCTACCGAAAACCATGGATAGAAATGACCATTATGCTTTTACCTTCCGTAACATCTTCGCGAAATATTGGGGCCTGATGAGTAATCGGCCCTATGTGGCTTACTCCATCGTAACGGCCATGGGAAGCGCCGTCCTGTTTTCATGGATTTCGAGTTCTTCCTTCGTTTTTATTGAGCTGCTAAGCTTGACCGAAGGGCAATTTGGGCTAGTATTCGCTACTACCGCGTCCTGCTTATTACTGAGCAATCAGGCAAATATTTTCCTGTTGCGAAAATTCAAAAGTCAGGATATTGCGCTAGTGGCAGTAGCAATGGAATTGGTGGCCTGTTGCTATTTGTTTTACGTGGTTCAGTTCGACTTCAACGTCACCAATATGATCATTGGCATGTGTTTGTTGATGCTTTTCCTACACCTCATTTCTACCAATACCATGGCATTGGGGCTGAATAGTGTGGAAAAAGACCTTGGGGTCGCAACCGCCCTGATGGGTAGTTTACGCATGGCCTTGAGTGCTTTGGTCACGGTCATCCTCAGTTATTTCCTAACCATTTCCGCCTTGCCAATGATCATCATGATCGCCGTAATCAGCTTATTGAGTTTGGGGCTTCAGTATTCTATTCGGCACAAAGTACTTCTACCATAACCGCTCTAAAATATGTGTGCCTCTCTCTCCCCACTCCGCAGGAGCTCAACAACATCAGTGATCCGCTGCTTCGTAATGACCTTTCATTGCACCTGCGGCCCCGCCATAAAACGCTTTTTAGTAGGCGCAAACGCAGGGTGCAAAGATCGTTTTTCTAACGAGCAATGTCGCTCAGCTGCAACATTTCATCCTATGGCTAAAGCTTCCATTTCCTCCCTCTGCGACCTGAAGAACGCCAAATCAATAACGGTTCGATTACAGCTTGGTGCTGCGGCATCGCCAACGCCCCATTACTTCAACAAGGCTAATTGAAATGAAACTATTCAACCTGAAAAATAAAACGGCCCTTGTGACGGGAGCAAGTAGCGGCATGGGCCGAGCCATCGCCGAAGCCCTGGGAAGCCACGGGGCACGGGTAATTGTTTCAAGTAATGACCCTGACGGGTGTACCAATACGGCAGCTGATTTTCGCCAAAATGGTATTGAGAGTTACCCAATTCCCTGTGATTTGTCCATTAACACAGACATAGAGAACCTGGTAAAAACCAGCCTTGCCCAACTTGGAAAGATTGATATTTTAGTGAGTTGTGTAGGAATGGCTACGCCGGGCTCTTTTTTGGATATAGACAATTCCCAACTGGAGAAAACAATGCAGCTCAACCTTCATAGTGCCATGTATCTCAGCCAGCAGGTGCTACCACAGATGGTCGCACAAAAGGATGGCGTCATTGTGTATTTGGCCAGCATTGCCGCCTTGCGCGGGAACAAAAACATCGGCCTTTATGGAATTACGAAGGCGGGCTTGGTTCAATTGGCAAAAAACCTGGCGGTTGAATATGGCCCCGACAACATTAGGGTAAACACCATTTCTCCCGGGCTGATCGCTACGCCTTTTTCTAATGGCCTGCTTGCACAAGAAGAATTCATGGAAAAACGCTTACAGATGACCCCGTTGAGAAGAGTAGGAACACCAGATGAAATTGCTGGCGTTGCAGTATTACTTGCTTCCCGGACTGGCGCATTTATTACCGGTCAGAATATTGTTGTCGATGGTGGAACAACAATTACCGACGGGAGTTAGCGTCCTGGGTGATTAAAGCTTAATTATTCATGAATACAAACTGAATTGCAATGATTGATTTTGACAAAAAAACACAAGAAGTTCTTACCACTTATCATCAGCGTATGAAGGAGGAGGCTGATCTCATGCGACGCTTACCGCTGGAAGAAGGGATGAAACGTCGTGATGAATTCTTGTTGCCCGTCGGCCAGGAAGTAGGACAATTCTTAAACGCCCTGGTGAAATCAACGCGCGCTCAACACATTTTGGAAATAGGTACCTCCTATGGATACTCTACCATTTGGCTAGCAGAAGCAGCCAAAAAAACAGGA
This sequence comes from uncultured Lewinella sp., assembly GCA_964410795.1. Lineage (GTDB taxonomy): Bacteria > Bacteroidota > Bacteroidia > Chitinophagales > Saprospiraceae > Neolewinella. The sequence continues at coordinate 3,600 of CAYPIM010000175.1, forward strand.
GGAAAAGTGACGACACTAGAAATTGCTCCGCAGAAAGTTGCTTACGCAGAAAACCAACTTAATATTGCAGGTTTAGCAGGATACGTAGATTTTATAATTGGAGATGCAGTAGCCTCAATTATTTCTTCTGTTCAAGAAGTTGACTTTGTACTTGTAGATGTTTGGAAGGAGTTGTACCTGCCCGCCTTTAACGCCTTCCTCCCCAAGTTAAATCAGGGGGCGTTTGTGGTGGCAGACAACATGATCCACCCCGAAATACACAAGCAAGAGGCCGCAGCTTACCGAGCTGCCGTAAGAGCTACCGAAGCCTTTGACACCATCCTGCTGCCTTTAGGGAGCGGATTGGAAGTGAGCAAATACCTGAATGATTGACAATGAACATGTTTAGGATAAGGCAGAATAGCCTTTTCTGAATAATAATTAATTACTTTGTAACGCAGTAAATTAAAGATAAATGGCAAAGAATCCACATTTTTTATCCCAACTCGCGCACATAGAAGTGCTGACCCAAGACATTGATAAATCTGTAGAATTCTTCAGAGATGTCGTTGGAATGGATGAAACCGGAAGAGACGGTAAATCTGTATACTTGAGGGCCTGGGGAGATTACTTTCACCACACCCTCAAACTCACCCAAAATGAGACCTCAGGATTAGGTCACTTAGGCTGGAGAGCTGATAGCCCGGAAGCCCTCGAAGAATGTGTTGCCTATTTGGAATCCATCGGCGCTGGAGAAGGATGGGATGAGGGAGACCTCGGCCACGGAAAAGCATATCGGTTCAAATCTCCAGATGGCCACATGCATGAGGTATTTTGGGAAGTTGAGTGGTTAAGAGAAGAAGGCGAAAGAGGAAGTGTCTATGCAGATCGGTACGCAAGTAACCGACTAAAAGGAGCGAACCCAAGAAGGTTCGATCACATAACCTACATGGTCGCCAAAGGGAAGTACGCCGAAGAGAAGAAGTTCTGGCAAGGATTTGGATTAAAGAACCCAGATGAGATCCGGGTCGAAGACCATATCCCACCAATTGGTGGACTGTGGACCATCGGTAACTTGTCTCATGACATTGCGGTATTCACGGATCCCAACATTGAAGAAAACCAGGCAGTACTCAACCACATTTGTTGGAATGTAGACAGTCGTGAAGAAGTGCTTTTGGCGCTGGATTATTTTATTGAAAAGGGTTACAAAAGCGTAATGGGTGCACCCACTCGGCATAAGGCAGATGAAGGCTTTTTCATCTATATCCAGGACCCAGGGAGCGGTATCCTATTCGAATACTACGCATGTGCTCGCTTAGTCTTTGCCCCCGACCACCAAGACGTTCACTACCTAAAAGACAACCCCAATGATGCTTGGGGAAGTGCAAACCCCTTTGCAGAAATGGCGAAGGGTAAAAAACTTGGCTTGTCAAAGGATGGCACGGTTAAACCCGTAGACATTTAAAAAATAAATATGACAGGTCCTGTCAAAACACCTTTATGAAATTAATCCTGTACGCCATTTCTTTAGCCTTGAGTCTCAGCCACTGTGCTACTAAAAACAATGAACAAAAATTAGTAGTCGCGAATGAACCTCAGGGGTATTACAGTGACTACTTCGTTTTCATTGCCGATGATGACGAATCCTCTCCGTTAGTTATCCCAATAGATATTAACTGGACGTTATTTGAGGATAGTTACGAAGTAGAGTACAAAAGTTGGTACGGTACCGAAAAAGACTGGCCGATCACGTATTTCAAAAAGAGTATCCCGTCCGAAAAGTCCGATATTCCGGAGGAATCTTTTGTGCACACCAACACGGAGAACTTTTCTTTCGATAAAGAAAACCGGACGATAACTACCAAAATTAACGGAGGCCACAAAATTCAAATCCAGGTTCCGATGGAGGAAGAATGGGTGTTGTCAACGCTAGAAAGTGACTTCCCCACCTATGCGTTCAAAACGGAGATCATGGTAGATGGAAAAAGTAGAGCTGGATACATGTTGTACGAGCGGATCCGGTTTGACCAAGCCCGTGAATTTGAAGGATTTGCGGCTTTCTACTGGATGCCAATTGTCGTCAAGAATAACCTGTATCACTTCACGCAACACCGAGGAGAACAGACGGCCGTCAAATGGTCGATGGTGGATGGGGATTTAGCAACAACAACCGTTGCTAAATTCGATTTCAAAATCATCGAAAACATTGCTGACGACAAAAGTAAGAGAGCAGAAATTGCACAGACAGTTCAAATCCAAGTGTCCGAATGGGAGTTGGACATTATGCTGAAGAGTACAGGAGAACAGCTTGGCCACGGTAGAGAGTACCCCAAGGGGCTTGCTGTTTTTCGACAGAGCCTTTTACAATCAAATGAACAATCAAGAGATTCAGGCTACGGCATGATGGAACTCATCCTTGCGGACAACTAAACAACTAAAACTACAACCATTGATTTCGTAGATAATCATTTGCTACGAGACTATATAAACAGCGTTAAATATGTGGCATTATTATCCGGGCAAATATATGCCCTCCTACCAGGTAAACAGAGCATTGACCCAAGCCCACTACGGTGGTGGCGAATTTGCTGAAATACTTGAAGTAGCAGGAAATATCGACCCCGACAACCGGGAAACCATTAACGTTGCCTGGTTGGCCAAAGGGAATCCCGTTTTTGAACTAGCGGAGGAATTCGAGCGCAACGGACATTACGTTTCCGCGCGCAAGACCTACCTCAGGGCCTTCAATTACTTACGGTCTGCCGAGTTTTTTATGAAACTTGGAGATGACCGAAAGTTAGCGACCTACAACCACGCCATCGTGGCCTTCAACCGTGCGCTGAAGTACTTCGACCAGCCCGTTAAAAGAGTAGAAATCCCCTTTGAGGGGTCTTTTTTGCCCGGTATTTTGTTTAGCCCTGCACACGTTGAGAATCCTCCCATGATGATTATGTTCGGAGGGTTGGACAGCCTCGCCGAGGAGCTCTACTTCGGTGTTGGAACCGCGCTTAATGAACGAGGCATCGCGCTATTAGCCGTAGACGGCCCCGGCCAGGGCGCTGCGCTGAGAAACAATCATATTCACTCCCGCCACGACTTTAACGTTGCTGGCACTGCCGTACTAGAGTGGTCGCTTGAAAATCTTGCGAACGAGGTTGACACCACCAGCATCGGCATTGGCGCCGTTTCTATGGGTGGGTACATGGCTGCCCGTTGTGCGGCTTTCGAACCGCGCTTCAAGGTCTGTATGATTTTTGGCGCAGTGTGGTCTTATCACGAAGTATGGGCGGGCCGCCCGGACGGGCACCCACTGGCGGAGATCGTACAGCACATTATGGGCGTAGATAGCATGGCCGCTGCACGCAAGAAATTGGAAGGTTATACGCTCGCAGACGGTATAGCCGAGCAAATCACTTGCCCAACCTACGTACTGCACGGTGAAGACGACAAACAGAACTTTGTTAGCCACGCCTACCGCGTGGCCGAGCACTTAAAGTGTGAGCACGTGCTTGAAGTCGTTCCTAAAGACGAGAGCGGCGCCCAACACTGTCAGATAGATGATTTCACGCGTACTTTCAATATGTATGACTGGATAGCGGAGAAAATCAAAGCATAAACCTTAGTCGATCAAAGCAAAATTTCAAATCAAATGGCTGCAGTTAACAAAGTACTAATCGTCGGTGGCGGTATTGGTGGGCTATCCCTGGGAATTGGATTACGAAAACAGGGAATTGCCGCTGAAATCGTAGAAAAGCAAAAAGACTATAAAGTCTATGGCTCTGGCATTATTCAACAAGCCAATGCCTTGCGTGCCTTGGATGCTCTAGGCGTTGCGGATGAAGCAATGGCGGCAGGTTCACCTTACGGAAAGGTGAAAATGTTTACAGCAACAGGCTTTCAATTTGGCGAAGCTGGCCCTCCTGAGATTGGTCGCTTCCCTAGCCACAACGGTATTTCCCGGCGTACGCTTCACGATATTCTCTACGCCGAGGCCGTGAAACTAGGCGTCACCTTCCGGATGGGAACCACGGTTTCCAGCATCAAGGAAACACCTGCAGGGGTAGCCGTAGTCTTAACCGATGGCACTAGTGGTAATTACGAAGTAGTTGTAGCAGCTGATGGCATCTACTCTAAAGTCCGTGGTTTAGTCTTTGGCGATTATAAACCTCGTTACGTAGGGGCTTCCGTTTGGCGGTACACCTTCCCTCGCCCAAAGGGCTTGGAGACTGGCTATATGTACATGGGCAAGAAAGCCAAAGTTGGTCTGATTCCGACAACGGAAGACACGATTTACATGTTTGTCGTTTCAGCAGAAGGAGAAGACAATCCCTTGATTGAAAAAGAAGAATTCGTGTCTCGGCTGCGGTCGTACTTAGACGAGTTCGATACTGATTTTGTAAAAGAAGTACAACCTCAAATCACCGACCCGGAAGAAGTCAACTACCGGCCGTTGGAGGTCATGACGGTTCCTGCACCTTGGCACAAAGGGCGCGTAATCATGATTGGCGATGCAGCCCACGCTACCGTACCTCAGCTAGGGTCCGGTGCGGCCCTGGCGATAGAAGACGCCGTCGTCCTGGCCGAAGAACTCGGCAAAGACCAAACCGTAGCGCAAGCCTTTGAAAACTGTATGGCCCGCCGTTACGGCCGCTGCAAAGCCATCGTAGATGCTTCCGAAACGCTCGTAGAATGGGAGCGTATGGAATTCTCCGGCGAACCACTGCCGGAAGGTGCAAACATGGGGGCACTTATGGGTAAAGCAATGATGATCCTTCAACAACCAATTTAGAAATGAAGTTAGTTAGTTATAAAAATCCAGTCGGAGAAAACCGCATCGGTTGGTTGAGTGGCGAACAAGGGGTGGTCGATATGCAATCCGCAGACCCTGGTCTGCCAACCGACATGCAGGCCTTCATTGAGGATAGTGAAACATTCTTCCAACTCATTAAGGAAAAGAACTTAGAAGCTACTGCTCCTCACCACCAGCTCAGCGAAATAACTTTGTTGCCTCCCCTGCCCAACCCACCGAGCGTGCGGGATTTTATTGGTTTTGAACAGCATATGTTGAATGCTTCCAAAGCCTTCGGCCACACCATTGGCGAGGTTTACTATGATATTCCAGTGTTTTATTTCACGAATCATCAGGCTATTTATGGCCCTGAAGACGAAATCCCGCGTCCTACTGCGGAAACGAAACTGGACCTTGAGTTAGAGATTGCCGTCGTCATCGGAAAGAAAGGTCACGATATTGCTGCTGAAGACGCTGATGATTACATTTTCGGCTATACCGTTTTTAATGATTTCACGGCAAGGGCTATCCAAAAGCAAGAGATGAAAATGCCGCTTGGTCCCGCCAAGGGCAAAGACTTTGCCAATTCGTTCGGCCCCTGTATCGTTACCAAAGACGAATTCGAGCCCTTCCGTAGTAAAATCGACCGGGCCACTCACCCCGAGCATCTGAGGATGCCCCCCACTACTCAGTACCGATTCGACCGTAAAATGACGGCCAAGATCAACGGTGAGCTGATTTGTGAAGGCAACTCTAAAACGGTGTTCTGGACCTTTCCCGAAATGATCGAACGCGCATCACGCAACAAAGTATCCCTATTTCCAGGAGACATCCTCGGCTCAGGAACTGTAGGCTGGGGAAGTTTGATTGAAAACAACTTCGGCGTCCACCGCCCTCTTGAACCTGGTGATGTAGTAGAGTTAGAAATTGAAGGAATCGGGGTTTTGAAAAATACGGTTGCTTAGGGAAACTCCATAAACATTGTCAATTAGGCGCGGCCGCAGGTGCAAAGATTGTTTTAAAGCAAGCAATGAACCCGTTTAAACTTTTCTAGTCGACCTACGAACGTCCATTTTTTGCGAAGACTTCCCGGCTAAAATCGATCCGTAGCTATGGCTATGCATCAATTTTATCCGCTCGTCTTCGCAAAAAATGAACAGTTCTCGATCAGATTAGAAAAGTTTAAACGGGTTCAATTCTAAATCTCCTCCCCCTCTCAATCACCCTTAAAACTACTTAGGTCGGTTTAGTTGCCCCCCTATTGTCACCCCTCATTGTTTCATCAGCCGGTTGATTTCCAAGACTTTTGTCTTACACAAAATCTACCTACTGATGGACAGCAAGCCTACCGTTAAGACCCTGCTTTTTATACTCCTCCTTTGCACCTGCGGCCGCGCCCAGGCTACCACACTAACCGAAGTAACCTGGACGGGGGCCGTAAGCAATGACTGGTATACGGCGGGAAACTGGAGTACCAATCAGGTGCCGGGTATCGAAGATGTGGTAATCATTGATGCGGGAGCGAACCCCGCAATATTATCCTCCGGAGCGGTCACGGTAGCTAGCCTGACGACCAACACGAACGGAGCGTTCACCTTAGCAGAAGGAGCCACGCTTACCCTCTCAGGAGGTGCTATTGGTTTAACGGCCAATGAAAAAGTGATCATTAACGGGAACCTGGTGATCGAGCAGCAAACCAGCCTTGGGGGCATATTATTGGAAGCGCCATTATACGTAGGAGCTGCCGGGTCTGTAGTACTTGATAGTGTTGCAGTTTTGTCCATTGACTCTTTGGTGGTTGCAGGAAGCTTATTGATCAAGGATTCACCCACTTTTGGCATACTATCCGGGGGCGAAGATGCCGCATTAGTGATTGAAGAGGGAGGAGCTTGTTCTATAATTGCCCCAAACAACTCCGGTATTTCCATTAGTGGGGGCACCGTAACGTTGGCCGGAACATTAACCGTCACCGATGGCATAGAGGACGGTGTTTTTGTCGAGGCAGGTAGCTTCTCCATCACAGAGACCGGTAGCCTAAGCGTAACGGGTAGCCAGCTGAATGGTATTTTGATAGACGGGAACAACATTGTTGACAACAGTGGTACGCTTATCATCTCTGAAAGCGGGGACAATGCCGTCAATGGTGGAAAGGTCATCAATAGAGCAGGGGGCACGTTCCGGGTAGCCGGAAACGTGAATAGTGAGGTAGACTTCATATCCGGCAGTCGCGTCGAGCCAGGTGGCTCGGCCGGCTGCCTCACCTTCAATGAGCAGACTGATTTAAGGGGGGCAACTGGAGCCTTTGAGATCAACGGAGTAACACCCTGCTCGGAGTATGATCAGATACGTTTCGATGTTTACCTAGACATTCGAATTCCGCTTGAACTCAGCGGCACCCACCTACCCGTAACCGGGGAGACATTCTTGCTCGTACAGGCTAACGCTTTTGCCTTCTTAAACGGTACTTTTAGTGGTCTACCAGAAGGGGCTACTATAGAGTTCAACGATGCCTTGCTGGAGATCAATTACCAGCGGCAGACTGGCGGAGAGGCCATGCTCACCACCGTCCAGGGCTCCGGCGGAGCCGTATGGACCGGAGCCGTAAGTAGCGATTGGCATACCGGCGGCAACTGGCGCTCTGGAGAGGTTCCTTCAGCTACCGACGAAGTCCGTATTGAAGCGGCAACCAACCCTACCGTAGTAGCTACTAGGCAGGCAGAAGCCGCTAGCATCTTGATCATTAATGATGGCTCACTTACCGTGGCCGAAGGCGCATCGTTGACCCTCTCTGGCGGTATCTCGGGGCTCACCCTAAGGACGGGTGGGCTTACCGTTAATGGTGACCTATTGATAGAAGAGCAATCTAATGGCAACTTGATTTTGAACGCCCCCGTTCAGATCGGCACCAACGGCCACCTGGCCTTCAATGAGGCCTCAGGAGGCGTCCTTATCTCCGAGGCCTTTGTTTGTGCCGGGGAGTTTATGGTTTCGGGAGGGGCCGGAGTAACTATAGTAGATGAGGCAACCTTCGAGGTGCAGGAATCCGGAAAATGCAGTATTGACGGATCAAACAACACCAGCTTTGCCAGTACCGGAGACGAAGTCTCCATTAGCGGAGAACTCTCTATTACAAACAGTGGCAGTTCCGGCATCTACCGAGGAGGATCTAGTAACTTTAGAATTTTGGAGACGGGAGTAGTTTTCGTAGGAAATTCAGTGGAGCATGGGGTCTACTTCGATAATTCTAGCACCTTTACGATTCAAAACAGCGGCACTTTTACCATAACGGGCTCCGGTCTTAACGCTTTGGACCTTGGCATTGTGTCCAACACCGCAACTGCAACCTTTCGTTGCGACGGCAACGTGAAGGGGCTAACCGTCTATTCTGACAATAGCCGTCTCGAAATTGGCGATTCCCTGGGGTGCCTGAGCTTCGAAAACTCGATAGATTTGGAGAACACCACCATGGCCTTTACCATCAACGGTACTACAGCTTGTAGCGAATACGATCAACTTACGGCTATGGACTTCTTCGATATAGACGGAGCAACCCTAGAACTTACCAGCCGCAGGCCGGAGATATATTTACGCTATCTACCAGAGACGGGGGTACTTTCAATGGTCTTCCAGAAGGAGCTACACTCATTTTTAACGATGCCATCCTCCAAATCACCTACCAAGGTGGAGTGGATGGAAACGATCTTGTATTGACCTTCCTCCAAAACGCCGACGAAGCCATCTGGACTGG
>CAYPIM010000176.1:0-11969 GCA_964410795.1 uncultured Lewinella sp.
ACCCGGTGTGGTTTTAGCTGGCCCTGTTGGTAGAGTATCTCGCGATAATCCGCGGTAGGGAAGGCGATAAAATCAGCCTTTTGTCCGGGAGCAAGTCTCCCGCGGTCGTTCAACCCCAGCGCTGCTGCTGCCCGGAAGGTAAGCCCCGCAAGCACTTCGGCAGTGGTCAATTTTTCAAAAGTTCCCAGGATGGCAGCCTGGGTGAGCAGGTCGCCCATCGGAGCGGAGCCGGGGTTCCAGTCTGAGGCAATGGCCAACGACGCCCCAGCATCCAGCAGTTTGCGGGCGGGCGTAAAGGCGCACCCCAGACCTATGGACGCTCCGGGTAGTGCGACCGGAATTACGTCGCTCTTTGCCAGCGCGGCGATCTCTTTTTCTCCGGAGGCCTCCAGATGATCTACGCTCAGTGCGCCAACGTCGATGGCCAGTTGGCTACCGCCCGGTGTAAATTGGTCTCCGTGTACCGTAATCCCAAAGCCCTGTTTTTTCAGTCGTTCCAGAAACGGCCGACCATGCTCGGCCGTAAAAGCCCCACCCTCCACAAAGATGTCAAAACGGCTGGCGAGTTGCTCGGCTTCAACCACCGGTACGATGCCCTCAAGAATGGTCCGTAGCCAGGCCCGTTCATCGCCAATTTCCGGCGGGATAACATGAGCGGCCAGGCAGGTAGAAATCACATCAGCGGTATGGGCCTCCCCCGTACCCTTGATGATGCGTAGCATCCGCAGTTCATGGTCAACGCTCAGGCCGTAGCCGGATTTCACTTCGATGGTTGTAACACCGTTGCGGAGGTGGCGGCTCAGGCGAGCGTTCAGGGAACTGGCTAATTCCTCGTCAGAGGCAGCACGGGTTTTGCCCATCGTATCTTTGATGCCGCCGCCAGCAGCGCCGATTTCCTGATAGGTTTTACCGGCGTTACGTGCAGCGTAATCCATAGCCCGGCTCCCGGCGAAGAGGAGATGGGTATGGCAATCCGTAAAGCCAGGAAAACAAACGGTATCACCTGAAATTTCATGGACTTCAACGCCTTTACCGGAAGTTTCCTTCCGTAGGTCGGTGAAGTCTCCGGTAGCGATGATTTCTCCGCCTTCGGTTAGGATGCCGGCGTTGGGGATTATCGTTAGCTGATCGTCGATCAGGGCTCCGCGCAGGGGCAAGTTCGCGAACGTTAACAATTGGTTGAATGGGCCGGTTAAAGTCATACTAATGGATTGAGCGCTTGCAGCGCGATTATAGAGGGGATCGCGCTACAAGCGCTCAACCCGATCAGGTGAACTTCAGATTTTCCAGTACGGTATCATCGACGAGTTGCGAAGTGGTTACCCGCAAACCCGGCGTCCGTTCCATTTCCCGTTCGATGGCAAATTTAGCTTCCGGGTTCCGCGCCCAGCTGCGGCGCGCGATGCCGTTATTGACATCAAAGAAAAGCATATTTCGCAAACGTTGTTCGGCAGCACCGGAGCCGTCGAGCAGCAAGCCGAAGCCACCGTTGATGACTTCGCCCCAGCCTACACCACCGCCGTTGTGGATGGAAACCCAACTTGCGCCCCGGAAGCTATCGCCAATCACATTGTGGATCGCCATATCGGCGGTAAACTGACTACCGTCGTAGATGTTGCTCGTCTCGCGGTAGGGCGAGTCGGTACCGGAGACGTCGTGGTGGTCGCGGCCAAGGACAACGGGGCCGATCTCTCCGGCAGCGATGGCGGCATTGAAGGCGGAAGCTATTTTTAATCGCCCCATAGCGTCGGCATAGAGGATGCGGGCCTGGGAACCAACGACGAGTTTATTCGACTTCGCGTCCCGGATCCAGGTGATGTTGTCCTGCATCTGTTGCTGAATTTCCGGTGGGGCTACATTCATGAGTTCTTCGAGGACTTCGCCGGCGATGCGGTCGGTAACGTCGAGGTCTTCCGGTTTACCGGAGGCGCACACCCAGCGGAAAGGGCCGAAGCCGTAGTCGAAACACATGGGGCCGAGGATGTCTTGCACGTAAGAAGGGTAGCGGAAGCGAAGACCGTCTTCCGCCATCACTTCCGCTCCTGCCCGGGAGGATTCGAGGAGGAAGGCGTTGCCGTAGTCGAAGAAGTAGGTTCCTTTTTTGGCATGAGCGTTGACGGCCGCCGCGTGGCGGCGGAGGGTAAGTTGCACGGCATCCTTGAAGGCCTCGGGGTCGGAGGCCAGCAGTTCGTTGGCGGTCTCGAAGTCCATATCAGCGGGGTAGTAGCCGCCGCTCCAGGGGTTGTGGAGGGAGGTTTGGTCGGAGCCGACGTGTACGAAAATGTCTTCGGCCAGGAAGCGCTCCCATACGTCAACGACGTTACCAATGTAGGCGATCGACTCGGCCCGTCCAACCGTCATTGCATCCTGCGTGCGCGCCACTAAATCGTCTAAGTTGTCGACTAAAATATCGACCCAGCCCTGCTCGTGGCGCTTGGTGGCTGCTGCCGGATTCACCTCGGCGCAGACGGTCACGCAACCTGCGATATTGCCCGCTTTCGGCTGCGCACCGGACATACCGCCGAGGCCCGCCGTGAGGAAGATTTTGCCCTTTGGTTCGGCACCGATTTTACGAAAAGCGTTCATCACCGTAATCGTTGTTCCGTGCACGATGCCCTGCGGGCCGATGTACATATACGAGCCCGCCGTCATCTGCCCGTACTGCGTCACGCCCAGGGCGTTGCCGCGTTCCAGGTCATCCGGACTGCTATAATTCGGGATCGTCATACCGTTGGTAACCACCACGCGCGGCGCGCTTGCGGACGATGGAAACAGGCCCATCGGGTGGCCGGAGTAGAGGTGCAGCGTCTGCTCATCGGTCATTTCCGCCAGGTACTTCATCGTCAGGCGATACTGCGCCCAGTTCTGAAATACCGCACCATTACCGCCGTAAGTAATCAGCTCATGCGGGTGCTGCGCTACGGCGGGGTCCAGGTTATTTTGAATCATGAGCATGATGGCCGCCGCCGTTTTTGAACGGGCCGGATAGTCTTCAATTGGCCGGGCGTGCATTGCGTAATCGGGCCGGTAGCGGTACATATAAATACGACCAAACTTCTTCAGTTCAGCAAGGAATTCAGGCGCGAGCGCAGGGTGCAAAGCTGGGTTAAAGTAGCGGAGGGCGTTCCGCAAAGCGAGTTCCTTTTCGGCGGGCGTGAGGATGTCTTTACGCCGGGGGGCATGGGAAACGGTTGTATCGTAAGGCTTTGCTTCCGGTAGCAGGGCCGGGATGCCTTCCTGGATTTGTTGTTGGAAATTTTTCATAGGCTAAGAACCCCCTCCCCAAACCCTCCCCACGGGGGAGGGGCTATTGGGAAATCGCTACGCGATTTGGCAGGGCAGGTTTTGTTGTTATCGTCTAATTGTAGTCATTGGTTACCATCTTGCTACGTCAAATTGCATAGCAATTTTAAAAAGCTCCCCTCCCTCTTGGGGAGGGGGTTAAAAGTGCTCAAAGTCAGAATCAAAGTCACTGAATCGCTCCGGCGCATGCTCGGCCACGATCTTTAACAATGCTCCACTGCGGATGATGTCTTCCGCCTTCAACAGGTCTTTACCGTAGATACGGTCTTCGGCGGCGAACTCGATTCGTTCGCGAATAAAAGCGTGGACGGCGTCTAAGGTAGTGCTTGATTTCAGCGGCCGATGGAAGTCCATTGCTTGCGTAGCGCAGAACAGCTCGACGGCAAGAATTTTCCGGAGATTGCCACAAACCCTCAAGGTTTTCCTGCCGGAGATGGAGCCCATACTCACGTGGTCTTCTTGCCCGAGGGAGGTCGGGATAGAGTCGGCCGAAGCGGGGAAACAAAGGCTTTTATTTTCGCTTACCAGCGCCGCTCCGGTATACTGCACGATCATCAGCCCCGAATGAAGACCGGTGTCTTTAACAAGTAATTTTGGTACAGACCCGGGGATGCCATAGAGGGAGAAATAGCTCCGTCGGTCGGAAATACTGCCGACTTCGTGCGCCGCCAAACAGGCATAATCCATTGGTAGCGCGATGGGCTGGCCGTGAAAGCTCCCACCACTGATGATCAGCTCATCGTTGATCACCACCGGATTGTCGGTTACGGCGTTCAGTTCGGTTTCAACGATGTCTTTAAGGTGAAGCCAGGCGTTGCGCGAAGCACCGTGCACCTGCGGAGCGCAGCGGAGCGAGTAGGGGTCCTGCACCCGATCGCAGTTGATATGAGAAGCATTGATTTCTGAGTTGGTCAGGAAGTGGGCGATTCTTGCCGCCACGTGGGTATTTCCTTTATGTGGGCGTGTGGCGTGCAAGGCCGGATGAAAGGGCATGGCGGAGCCAAGCAAGCCTTCTACCATCAGTGCTGCAATCAGGTCCGCATGGCTGAGCAAAGACTGTAATTCTTCAACAATCTTCACGGCGTGGGCCAGCATAAACTGGGTCCCGTTGATGAGGGCCAGGCCAGCCTTCGGGTGCAGGCTTAAAGGTTGCAGGTTGCAGGTTGCAAGTGCCCTCGCTGTCGGTTGCCTTTTACCCTGAAACCAAACTTCTCCCTCTCCAATCAGGGGCAAAAACAGGTGCGACAGCGGTGCCAGGTCTCCGGAAGCACCAACGGAGCCCTGCTCCGGCACTGTCGGAATCACGTCGTTGTCAATGTGCCAAAGGATGCGTTCGATCACGTAGGGGGCAATGCCGGAATAGCCCTTACACAAAGCATGAACCTTAAGAATCAGCATCAGCTTGGCCAGTTCCGCATCAATGAGCTCCCCCATCCCGACACTGTGGCTGAGCAAGAGGTTGCGCTGCAGCGCAACCGTCTGTTCCGGGTCTATCCGCTCATTGCAGAGCGGCCCGAAGCCCGTATTAATGCCATAAGCGGCTTGCGCTCCTGCGGCTACGCGCAAAACGACAGCATGAGAGGCTTCAACCTTGGCAATAGTATCTGGTGTGGTGATACCGGAAAGTTTCCCACGAGCAATCGCAAGCGCTTTACCGGCGGTCAGGTGATCCTGGCCGTAGCTAAATGACATAAACCGTAATGGTGTGGTGGTTAGGGAAAGGCGGGTGAAGAGTCCTGAAAGTTTAATCCGTTTGTTTATAGTATCGTGTTGCTTAAAGGACTTAGACTTGAGGTACTGAACACTCCACCCGAAAAATAGAATACATACTTGTAGTACAAAGGTCGGAAAGCAAGTGATACTCAGCAAGATCAAAATAGCCTATATTGATGCCTATGGGTAATCAAATCGAATTTCGTCATCTTCGCTATTTCTTAGCTGTTGCCAGAGAACTACACTTCCGCCGTGCTGCGGAGCAACTGTTCATATCTCAACCCGGGCTAAGCCGTCAGATTCGCCAGCTGGAGGAAAGCCTGGGCTACCCCTTATTCGTCCGTAACAATCGAAAAGTAAGCCTGACCCCTGCGGGCGCCTACCTGCAAACCGAAGCGACCAAAATTTTGCAACGACTAGATGGTGCTTTCCACCACGCCCAAGCACTACACGAAGGGCTTGAAGGGCGACTTAACTTTGGCTACGTCGGCTCCGCCATGCAGAACATCATCCCTAGTTTATTGCTACGTTTTCGTCAGGATTATCCAAAGGTGATCTACGGTTTGGAAGCTATGGGAAATCAGGACCAGATAGACCGTTTGCTTACCCGCGATCTTGATATCGGCTTCGTCAGGCTGGATAAAACACCGCGCGAACTCGCCAGTAAACCGCTCTTCGTTGATACCTTCTCTCTGGTACTTCCAGAAGATCATCCTATCTCGACAGAAAATTTCGAAGGCATTCATCAACTCGCGAGTGAACGTTTCCTGCTCTTCGACCCCAGCTACAGTCGCCCTTACTACGACAAAGTGATGGAGATATTTACTGATGTGGGCTTAATACCGGACGTTACACACCGGACGGTTCACGCGACAACTATTTACCGGCTGGTAGAGAACAACTTCGGGCTTTCCATTGTCCCCACTTCCCTCAAGATGGGGTACCAGATGAACGTGAAGTTCATTGAGCTTTCGGCCATTCCGCAGCGAACTACGCTTTCGGCTGTTTGGCGGCGGGATAGCGAGAATCCGGCGTTGGAGAACTTTGTGGCGTTGTTGTAGCCTCCGGCGTCAGGTCAAGGTCCAACATCCCTGTCAAGTGTGTTCTTTTGAGATCACAAATATTCGGTCCGATGGCTAAAAATGCAAAAACGCTCCATAAGTCTTTCGTTTTATGCTCTAGCTTTTGGTTTAATTGAACCTTTCGGAAAAGCAGGAACTTAGGAAGGGCTCACCATATGCTACTACTGCAAAATATACTTCGCGACCACCTTACCTCCGGCCCGAATCACCAGCTCCATCCCCCGTGCGTTTGGCAAGGCGGGCAAGACAATTTCATCATTATACGGCCCCGGGCCTCGCACGGCTAGTTTTTTCTGCCAAAGCAAATTCTTTCCAGCATCTACAACGATGACCTGCGGCTGGCCATTCACCGGCATTCGGAAGCTTACCCGGACAGCGCCCCTGGCGTCCCGTTTCAGGATGGCGGGGGGAGCGGGTTCGGCGGGTTTTATCCTGGGAGAACGGTCGGTAAGTGGGTTACCAGACGCTGCATTTACGGGCTTGGGTCGGCGGGCGATGCGAAGCACTTCGCCTACGTTTTGCGGTCGCCAGTAAACAACACCCGGAGGTGTCTGAAAGCGCGCAAGCGGGTTAACCTCGGCTACGGTTCCGGAAGAGCGGTCAATGTCTACCGTCCGGACCTGCATCTGGGTAGCGTCGAGCCAAATCCACTTGAACTGGTTGAAGCGGCCACTGGAGCGGGTCCAGGGTTTGGGGTCGTCGTTGGCGCGCAAGGGCGCGCCCCAACAGCCTTCGCCAACGTAGACCGTCCCGCGTTGATCATCGCGGACGAAGCCTTCGCTCGATCCCGGTGCCCGGCTTGGCCGGATGGGCCAGGTTTGTTTTACGGTGTGCGCGTCGGACTCAATCACCAGGTCTACCCCGTAACGGGTAAACTGGGTAGCCCAGAGGGTGATCAGTTCGTCCCGTTCTGGTTTTGAGCGGGTGTGCGGGCGCATAGCGTGGTGGTACTGGGCAATCTTCCAGGTCGCTTTGGCGCGGGAGAGATCGGACGTGAGCCAGTTCAACTGGTGGCCACCGGGAGGAAACAGGGTATTAAGCGTGTAAGTACGCAGTAGGTTACCCCCGAAGGAGAGGGCGTAGTATACTTCCGGGTGGGGTACATCGAAGAGGTTATAAATGGAAGCGTTGGCGCGCTCGTGATTGCCGCGGGCGGGTACGATGGGCGTCAGGCGTCCGTCCTGGCTGATGGTCAGTTGCCAGTCGTCAAACCAGGCTTGCCATTCAGCGGGGGTATCCGTGTTGGTCATGTCTCCGCCGAAGAGGACGAAATGGGGTCGGAGTTTGCTCACCAAACGGTTGCCCGCTACGGCGGCCTGGCGGTTGTTTCGGCTGTCTCCTCCGGCAACGATACTCAGGGGATTATTGGCATTATTGGGCGGGGTTTCGAAGCTCATTCTGCGGCTCACGCTCTTTTCGTCCACCACCAGAAAGTAGTAGGTGGTGCCCGGGCGCAGGGCGCCCAGCCGGACAAATACGTTGCGCATTCCCGCGTGGTTGACGGTGCGGGCGGGGTTGGCGCGCAAGCGGTAGGCGTTCGCGTCCCGGCCGTGGTCCTGGGTATCGTACACAACACGGGCGCTGTTGGCGGCATAAATTTCGAAGCCGATGGTCATGCTCGTCGCCGGATTATCCCGCCAGCTCAGGCGGTAGCGGCGGGTGGCGGCATCGAGGGTAAAGGTGGAAAGGAGTAGGGGAAAGAGGAAAAGCAAGATCAGGCGGGGCCGCAGGTGCAAAGAAGGTTTTCGGGGTTGAGTTCCGGAGGACTGGAGGTCCGTTGTCCTTAGCCTGGGGGGCTGTTTTCGTGTATTTGTTGCGCCAGGAGAATGATGTAGGTACACGCTTTGCATATAAACATGTTTATATGCAAAGCGTGTACCTACATCATTTACTAAACCTACCATTAGTTCCCCAGTTTTTCGGTTTCCTGGCCAAGCAGTGGGCCGCAACAGCGCCTTTAAAAAACCGCTACACCGCACCTGCGTGCGCGCCAAAAAAGCACCGGACGAAAAAAAAGATGCGAAAAATGAAATCAATTGCTGTGGCATAAGGGATAAACGCTGGGGAATCTGAAAATCGTAATTGACTAACAATTTTAGTCTACGGTGAATTGCCATCACCGACATTATAAGGCGTAATTTCGCATTTTAATAACGAGCGCCTGCCCCAAGGCAACCAAAATGACTTTTTTATGAGCCGCGATACTGCTGTTTTCTCCCTCATCGAACGTGAACTTGACCGCCAGCGCAACGGCATCGAGCTGATCGCCTCGGAAAACTTCACTTCCCAGGCCGTAATTGATGCGATGGGCAGCTGCTTGACCAATAAATACGCCGAAGGCTACCCCGGCAAACGCTACTATGGCGGCTGTGAAGTAGTGGACGAGGTGGAGCAACTCGCCATCGACCGGCTTTGCCAACTCTTCGGTGCAGAATACGCCAACGTACAGCCCCACTCCGGTGCCCAGGCCAACGCCGCCGTTTTCCTTGCCTGCCTGAAACCCGGAGATAAAACCCTTGGCTTTAGCCTCGCCCACGGCGGCCACCTGAGCCACGGCCACCCGGCCAACTTCAGCGGCAAACATTTCGATGCTCACTTCTACGGCGTAGAAGAAGCCACCGGCCGCGTTGACATGGACAAGGTAGCCGAGAAAGCCCGCGAAGTACAACCAAAGATGATCATCTGTGGCGCTTCGGCCTACAGCCGCGACTGGGACTACGCCCGCTTCCGCGAGATCGCCGACGAAGTCGGCGCCCTCCTGCTGGCCGACATCGCCCACCCCGCCGGCCTCATCGCCGCCGGCCTGCTCAACGATCCGCTGCCCCACTGCCACATCGTTACCTCCACCACCCACAAGACCCTCCGTGGTCCGCGCGGCGGCATCATCATGATGGGTAAAGATTTTGACAATCCCTTCGGCCGCGTATTCAAGAAGAGCGGTAAGCCGTTCAAGATGAGCCGCATCCTGAACGGCGCCGTATTCCCCGGCATGCAGGGCGGCCCGCTGGAGCACGTGATCGCCGCCAAGGCCGTCGCCTTCGGCGAATCCCTCACCCCCGAGTGGAAGGAATACGGTAAGCAGGTGATCAAGAACGCCCAGGCGATGGCCCAGGCCCTGGTCGACAAAGGCTACCACATCATCAGCGGCGGCACGGACAACCACTCCATGCTCATCGACCTGAGCAATAAGGACGTGAACGGCACCCAGGCCGAAGATGCCCTGAACGCCGCCCACATCACCCTGAATAAGAACATGGTCCCGTTCGATAAGAAGACCGCCATGAACCCCTCCGGCATCCGGATCGGCACGGCCGCCATCACCACCCGCGGCTTCACCGAAGCCGACTGCGTAAAAACCGTTGAGTGGATTGACCGGATCATCCAGGACATCGAGAATCCGGCGGTTGTTGAGGCTGTTCGGGAGGAGGTGCACGCTTTTATGGGTGGGTTTCCGTTGTATTAGAGAGGCGTGCTAGTGCGTAGAGGCTGTTCCACATGATCATGTAGATGTGCTTGCTTACAGTTGATAATAATTTTGTTTCGACAAACGAATTAATCATCCTTTAAAGCAATTAGCATGTTTAACTATAGTATCACCGTTAAAACGGCCAACAAGTTTGGAGCAGGAACCGATTCAGATGTTTTCATCACCCTATTCGGAAAAGATGGGGTGTCCGAAGAGATGATGCTCCCGGAAAAAAGAAATATTGACGAATTCGAACGGGGCGACATAGATCGCTACCGACTTGCAGTAGCCAGGGACGTTGGGGAGTTCGAACAAATTCGAGTACGGATCAGACCAAAAGGTTTCGGACACGCCTGGGACCTGGCGAATATTGACGTGACAACGCCGCAAGGTAATACCGTCCACTTTCCTTTTCACGTCACGATTTCGCGCAGAAAAGGGTTGGCCTGGTTTGCGAACACCCAGGGGGCGAGTAAGGATAGTTTAATCCGGTTAGGCTTGAAATTCAGTGCCCCCATTCGCATTAGTGGCGGAGCATCGTTCAGTGGAACGAAAATGACCCTGAACGGCCGAACATATAATAATAAAGGACTGACGAAGGGCTTAGGTCTTAAAGAAGGGCCATTAGAAACGGCTGGGGGAACTTACGTTCTCCAACTTGACCAGGTATTTCGATACGACCGAAATGAGAACGATATTGACGATTCTTTTGGAGAATGGGAACAGCAAGGACGCTTAAGAAGCAATATCAATACCATGATTATTGCTAACGACAATTCACTATTTGTAGGAAGTCAAACTGATGGTGTACTCCGTTTTGTCCCGGAAGCCAGAGGTTGGGAAACATTTAGCAACGGTCTTTTGGATTTGAGTCAGACTCTCGCTCGTGCAAATGTGAATGTGCTCTCCATTGATGATAGTACGGGAATGCTCTACGCCGGGGCCTCAGGGAGGGGCGTATTCCGGTCTTCCCTCTCAACAGATAATTGGGAACGAGTAGTTATTCCCAGCAACAACAATATCTTGGACAATGTCACGGATTTGGCCTTTAAAGCAAATGGAGATCTCTATGTTATTCCAAAACAAAAGGATTCATTGTGGCTATTCAGCAAGGGAGAAGCTCTTGTTAAGCAGATTGCGATTGATATCGAAGCCCCGCTGGAGAGCCCGCTGGAGCTATTAAGTTTGAAAGTTAGAGGCTCAGATAAATTAACTATCCGTACGAATCAAGGATTTATCACAGAGGAATAGCTTGTCTAAGACTTACAGTTGGTTTTGTATAAGTACAGCCCATAAGTCTATATCACCTTTTTCTATAACGAACTGGTTTAAGCTTTTCGTTCGCGACCTTATCCGCGCCCTGATGTTCCCTGGCGTCGTTGCTGAAATCCTCATTTCGCTTCGCAACTACTTTGTGGTAGCTACGGCTAGATTCCGGTTGCCGCGCCTAGCCAGGAAACATCAGGCCTGTGGAACGGTCAGCTGAGAAAAGTTTAAACCAGTTCAATCCATATCAACTCCATTATGAAATCAATTTTTACTTCTTTCCCTATTCTTTTTCTGGCAGCTTGCCTTCTGCTGGCTTCTGCTGACCTGGCTGCTCAACCCTGCTCCATCGAGCAAAGTGTCTTTTCTGGCGTGGCCGATGTTAATGCAACAACGATTATCGGCCAAACCTTTACTGCCTGTGGCAATGGGGTCATTACCGAGATCGAAGTTAGCGTTCGGGACTCCGTCGGCCAGACCCTCACCTTCGAATTGTTTAATGCTGATGACCGAACGATGGCACTAGATTCTCAGCTGGTACATGTAGGTGACTCAGGAGCCGTCTCTGTCCTCTTACACGAGCCTTTTCCCGTGGTGGATGGCCAGCAGTATGCCTTTAGTTTCAAAGGCATTACTGGTGATGCTTTCGCCAGATTAAATGGCGCCGCTGGTGATCCATATCCTGGTGGGAACTTATACGATCGGGAAGGTGACGGACCTGAGGATTTTCTTGACGCTGATTTAATATTCTCCATCAGCATCGTCCCCGATGCCTGCACTGTGGTGCAGAGCACCTCTACCTCTACTGAGGTCGCCACCATCGATCCTGATGGCATAGGGCAGGTGTTCAAACCCTGTGCGATTGGTGCCTTAACGGAAGTATCGATAGACTTCGAAAGCGTGGGAGACGATTCCCTGTATTTTGATATTGTTGCTGTAGACAATGTCGACGGGGCACCGCTTTACCGGCAGCTGATCCTTAACCCAAAGGTGGGACAGACAACGATTGAATTGGAAACGCCCTTTATCGTGGATACTGTGCAGTATGCTTTTCTGCTAAAGACTACCGAATCTTTTACTCAACAAACTAGTGGTCTGTCAAGTTAAGATTTTCGGGTAGATGCTTTTCAATTTTATTC
>CAYPIM010000177.1:0-11964 GCA_964410795.1 uncultured Lewinella sp.
AATGATAATCAAAGGGGCTACTGAAAGGGGGATATATGGGGAAAAGGGTCAATAGATTATTTCTTCAGTACCATAAGCTGAATGGCTTAAAAGCGACACCGCTTATTCCTTGATTTCTATAAATAAAAAGAGACCGCTGATTGGTTTTATCCATCAGAGGTCCCCAAAACGTGAGTACAAGAAAAGAGTAATAGGCGTTATTGGGTTCTTCTACAGAAATGGAAGTTGCTTAGCCCATTCTACCGGGATTACAGTTAGGCCAGCCCGCTGACGAGCGTTTGCCCATAGGGAGAGTGAAGAAATGAGTAAGAAGAGAGTACCAAAAGCGAAGTAGGCTTTGCTGCCGCCATTGAGCTGCCGGATACCTGCTTGGTCCAAAACGTTGTCCTCGGCGACACGGCGCATTTTACTTTCGTTTTCCATCATTGCCCTTACTTTCTCAAGGGCAATGGCCTGGGATTCATTAAATTCTTCAGCTTTAACGAGTAGTGCCCGCTCTTCCCGTAGTGAGTCTTGGCGATGTAGTGCCAGTGCTGCCTGCACCTGAGCTTCTCCGTCGGCCCGGACGAAGGCGATCTCAAAGTGGTCACGCTCCTTTACTGCCGCCAAATGAAGCCCTCTAGTGTTTTTATGATCTTTACGCTCTTTTATTAGTTGGTTATTCAAGCCGTTGGCAAGGGCAGTCTGTTCTTTTAATAGTACGTTGAAGGCTGCCAGGTTCTGCTCGGCATTAGCTTTTCCTTGGTTGGCAGTCAAGAGCTGCGTCCTTAGCGCTTGATTTTCTTTTTTGAATTTGCCAGCACCGGTGAAGTTACCTGCCTTAAAAGCAAGGAAAATAAGGATGACGACAATTACGCCCATGAAGAACACCGTGTAGAAAAAGCGAAGTAGGGCGTTTGAAAGTTGGTTGATGAATTTTAGTATGTTAAGCATGTTGTTGTTCATTGAGTACTGTGAGACGCGAAGGGCTCAGCTCTCCACGTTTGTGAATACTCAAATGTCCAATCAGTAAATTCCCTTATATTCCCTTAATCGTATTTATAGCGATATAAATAGCTTACGATTTCTTTAGTAATCTGCGCTTTAAGGGGAGATTTCTTGCTTTCCGCTGCATGTCTAATTAACAATTGCCGAAGTTTAGGGTACCGCTCAAAGAAACGCTGCCATAAATAGGGTAAGGGGCGCATGCCGCGCTCCGGGCATAGATAATGGTTAAAAGCATTCAAAAAGTTCTTGTCCACTTTTTCTCCTACAAAATCCAGTAGTAAAGCGCTTAGAGCATCTTCTTCAAAATTTTGCAAGAACTGATTACATTGATCCGAATAGTCCGATTTGTTTTTGGCAATTTGCTTTAATAGCTGGTAGCTTTTGTCCGTGCTATGCTCATAGCGATACAGAATCCTGCGGGCAGGGTACTTTAGCGCAAGCCTTGAGTAAAGGTTGCGCAAAGACCGTTGCTGGGTCTTATGGAGGACTAATGCTATATCTCGATCTGTATCCGGAACCACACGTAAAATGGATTCAATCCCACGGGATGTATCGTAAAGAAGTATATCATACTTAGCTGCGGCCGCTTTATCAGCTATTTCGTTGACGCTTCCGTTTTTATTAATGCCCTTAATGATCTTGTGGCCAGAAAATGTGTCTGTTAGTCCTAATCTCGCTAAGATGTTATCTTCGTTTAAGCGCAACAGGCTAAAACATATAATAATGTGCATATATCTAAATTAGATAGTGAGTCTGGTACGGCTACTGAAAAGGGTTTGAACGAGGTGGTATTTGGATGGGGGGCCAGAAACGACGTATTCAGAAATGGAACTGGCTGGCTGGTAGCAAAAATGCTTTGGGAAGGAGGTATGCCGCCCCCGACCGGAGATGATAATAATCTGAGGGCGGTAGTCGATGTCGTCGATACTTTGTTTGATCCATGCGTTAATTCGACTAATATCGGAGCCGAGCCAAGACTCTAGTAAGCCAAGGTGTAGAACGACAAAGTCTACCTTAGTTTTATTTAGCATCAGGAGTAGCCATTCGGCAGCTTGCTTGCCATCGTTAACGGCATTGAGATCCACCTCATTAAGCGTAGGATCTGGCAAATGAATTCCCATATTTGCAAGGGCTTGAATATGGCGATTACTCCCATGGCCACGTTCTAGTGATTGACGCTGAATCCGCTCATCTAGAATCAAAATACTAGTGATGGCTGCTTCGATGAGCTGACTCTGAAGAATTTGTTCCTCTGCTTCACTCGATTTAGTTCGGTTATTCAGCAACCTGCCGGTAGGGCAAAGGGAGCCAAAACTTTGATAAAAACCGAATCGTCTTAATTGTTGCGTTGTGAGCGATTTTGCCAGCTCTCCATGTAAGTCATAGATTAATAGGTTTTCTGGAGTATTCCTTACTTCAACAGGGAGTACTGGCTGGTGGTCACTTAAGAAAACGAGTAGCTTGAACTTATCAGCTGACATTTGTTTTCGCTCAGCATAGCCAGCTAGCCAAATCCGCCAAATCCGGGATATAAATGCTGGGCCGTCATCACTATAAAAGAAACCTTGAAAGCGCGAAATGTCACCTTCGGCCAGAAACTTAAGCCACCGGAGAGGAAAGCGCTTCACTTTTTTCTCTATCCTATTCCGGGTTTTTTCGTCAAAGGCTAGTACGAAGTCGTGGGAATATATTTCACGCTCATTGTCTAATGTTTCATTCTCGGTCATGATTCGTAATCCACGCTCCGTAGCCCATTCTGGTTTTCTTAATAGTCTTTCTTCCTGACGGGTAATCATCAAAATAGAACGCGGTTTCTTTAGGTAAATCCTGTAAGCTAGTACATACAGGCCAACCGTCCGAGTATCCGGGGCCTCTTTTGGTTTTTTCTTTTTTTCTTCTTCGGTGAGTAGAATCTCTTTCGTTCCATTTCTATAAATCTCGGCGCGGATTAAACTGATGTCCAGCGGTTGCGCATAGTTCTGGTTAGCGTGTTCGGCCCCTTTTTTGCGCAGGTAGGCCGCAGCAACGGACATTTCCATTAAGCCCCATCCTGAACTTCGGATATTATTACCAAGATTCCGCTGTCCGTAATCAAGGTTTTCATTGAGGGTCGTTACCAGCTCCTTTAGCTTTTTGAATTTGCGTGGTACGTTATCGTGTAGTAATATCTGGTAACCGCGTGGTGTAGCGGGACCTACTAGCGTATGTTTATCGATTTTCTTGCCGGCTCTACGCAAGTCGTCTGGAGTTGGCACCACCCGAGCGGTAATTTGCAGCATGTCCAGAGAAGCTGTGGGTTCATACTTGGCCACATTACGAATCATGTTCGTTACGATCATGTAGAAGGCGTGTCCGCCAAGATCACCGTTTGGGACCTGGATAAGAATGTCTTCGCTTTGTGTACCATATTTGTCTATAAAATCCAGACTAACATCAGTAATATTCGTTCCCGAAACATAGCGTTTGAGAATTTCTTGTTCGTTGAAATGTGCGATAATCTCCCTTTTAAGCCAGCGATTGACAGAGCTTACGGGGTTGCTGGAGATCATATCCGCTAGCAGGTGAGTCTTGGTCCGGAGGTATTCATGAAATTTTCCTATTTCTTCATCAAAGTTATCCGGGTATATCTCTTCTCGTAAATAGCGTATGGCCAGTTCATTGTCGGTATGAGCCAGGATATGCGACCCTACATGATGTGCCATATTACGAGTAGTAACAGCGGCAAAGCTGTACCGGGTATTTAGTTCTTTGGCGTCGTTTTCCTGAAGTTTAATTAGGTTATTTAGAAGGTAGGGCGTAAGTGCAGAGGAAACCGTCTGCGCGATCAGGTTCATCTTCGTATGAGGATCGTCTTCACCGAGTTTGTCTTTTTTACAGATGAAAGAAAACATAATTCCCATCGTGCTGTTTCGGCGCGAGTGGGTAATCGGGACTATTGCATGGCACCACCAATGTGTATTCGTAAAGTCCGACTGCCCTGCTTTATCTACTTCGTACAACTTCTTGTGAAGGTTAAAATATTTCTCCCATAGCAGCCGGTAAGACCGACGAGTCCTTTGCCGGTTGATATCTCCAAGTAGCTTTTTCCCTTCTTGTAAAACTTCTTTTTCTGAAGGAGTTGCTTTGCTGTTCCTACTTTTATTTTTGCGCACGTCAATTGTGGCCACTCGACGTAACATTAGATACTCTTCCTCACTTAATTCTAACTCTTCTTTCCAGTACTCCACTTCTTTTTTCCTCTCTTCGGAAGGCCGCGAACTATAGGCCATAAAAGCTTGCCACCACTGCATCGATGCTTTCGAGTTAAGGCCTCTTGGCACCAAGTTCCATTCTTTGACGAAATCAAAAAGATCATCTTTGGATTCTTGGGGGCGATCCAAATAGAATTTTCTTGGATCTACGAATGAAGGCATCGCATGATCTCCTCCATTAAAGTAAAAGATTTCCGTTGAACGCTTCTTATTGTCAAGGTACGTTTTAGTGATAGAAGCAACACCTGACTTTTTTTTGGCTTTTTCTTTAAGGTACTTCATAATCTCCCGAAGCAACCCCAGACTGTGTCTATACTGCCGGCGGTTCTGGGTTTTTAGTAGGGAAAGGAAAAAGCCATGACTCTCCATTGAAAAGCCATACTTGTCTTCTAGTAAATGGTTGCCATGGAAGAAGGACGACCAGGTTACCTGTGCGCCTAAGTGGTGCAGTACCTTGTTGATTTGATGTACGGACTGGTTGAGTTGGATGGGTACTATAGTGTTGAACGCCTTACGGATATTCTGATAGTTCACTTCCCTCGAAAATGATTTTGTATCTGGTATCTGGATTAAGCGAAACCAGTGCCCGCCGTCGTTTCCGGGAGCAAAGTAGTGATCTAAAAAAAGTGCTGTAAGGTCTACATCTGGCAGCAATTCTTCGTGTCTCTTCAATAGTTCTTGCCCATTTCTTTTTATTAGTAATTTAATGGCTCGAAACTGGTTTTCATGTACCGAGGCGGCAAGGAGAAGGGTTCTTGGAGGGGCATTCAGGTTTAGCTTTTCCGGCTTTTCCGGCAAACAGTAATAGCGCTCGAATTGGTTTAGTAATTTGTTGGCGACCTCTTTGCCCTGATACATAGGATGGACGGCGAGTTGGAAGCAATATGCAAAGGTTCCGAGGGTGTTCAGGTCCCTCAGGTAATCTACGTCGTGTCTAAACCACAACGCACAGTGATCGAAGGGGAAACTAGTTTTTGGGCCCCATTCACTGGTATTAGGCCCGATATCCGCTATCCCACGTGTTGCAGCTTCCCGCTTTTTAATAAAAGTATGGTTCTCAAGGGCCATTAGAAAGGCAATCGGATCAGGATCACTATCGTCTTTAAGGGGCTCATCTTCAACATGGTAGGCTAAGAATAACTGTCCGAAATTGTTATCTCTAGTGAAGGGAATTTGTAAAAACTGCTTGTAATCAACCTCGTCCCGAAGGCTATCCTCGTCTGCCTTTACCCGTCGATGGGAGACGCGGTTGGCAAGTGCGGTTATCCGGGGTAGGATATAATCGCCCAGCCCACTTTCTATATTAGCTAGGTCGGAAAAGGAAAAACGTTTTATGACATATCGTTCAGCCATTGTTTCAGTATTTTTGCAACTGATCCGCAATTGAGCGTAACCAGCGAAACTCCTCTCCGACCAAATGTTGCTCCAAATGGTCGTTAGTTAGGCGGTAATCCTTGCTTAAGTATATTCTCAGCCGATTTGTGAAAAAGTCAGAGACCTTTTTCTTCCCAAGATCGGTCGCCTTTCTTGGACGATTTAATATATTAAATATAAGGTTAAAAAATTGCCCTTTCTGTCTACCTGAAGGTGGACAGTATTGATAAGCCTCATCCGGTAATTTTTTGGGCAAATCGGGAATATTTAAGAGACCTAAGATGACTTTTCGAGCCAACATTACCTTGCGCATATATGCAAGTCGGTCTTGGGGATTGTCTAACTGGCTTAAATCTTTTACGGGAGAGAGATGCCCCGAATAGTAAGATTTGTTGGAAAGTATATTGGCGATAGTTTTTGACGCTTCTTCGTTTGAGCGATGAATTACTTCGTTTACGTCAGGATCCGCCAAGTGGATCTCGTCGTGAAGAAAACGGTAGGCGGTATCGACCTTGTTATTTAACTCTGCCGGCCAACGGTCCGTTGGTAAGTTGTACGAAAGCGCATTATGCATTATCGCTTGATGCAAACGCCCTAATTCAGTAGGGTCTCTTTCTTCTAAAATCTTTCCTTTGCTGAAAATATCCGTCGTTTTCATTCGGATGCCGAATTGTACTTGTTTGGGGTGGTTGTAAGTAAAATACCCTGCATAAAGCCCCGGATGATTACGCCGCAGTCGATTGATAATGGTCTGCCCATTTAACGGTGCAAATTTTTTGCCTCCCTCGGCCCAAAATCGATAGTCCGCCAGCAAAACCGATACGGTAGGCCGACGGATCAGTTCCTCTTCAGCAGAAGCATAATCGGGGGCGTAATGACACACGATTTTACCATCAAAGTGTTCGTCTAATACGGCAGCTAATCTTTCTCCCGTACCAGCGGTGTCTCCTACATAGAGGATGTGCTGCTCTCCAATTTTTTGTGTTTGGGATTCGAACTCCTTTAAACGCTCCAGAACTTGGCGGTAAGCAACCGGCAGCTCCTTTCGTAATAAACGAACACTCGTTGCAGTCCGGCATCCTTCAGCAAGAGTTTCCCTCTCTTCTCGTGTCCCAGAGAGGAGGCGCTCGCGCCTCAGGTAGTTCGTAAGGACATCCCAATGATGAGCAAAAATGGATCGAGCATCAGCTAGGTTATTATCATCACACTTCTGTAGCGCCGTCTGGGCCTGGTGCTTCAGGACAGAGATATATTTCTTGGAATCATACAAGGATTGACGGAGATCGAAAAAATAGTTGTTGCGCTCATCACCATTAAGAAGTGGCGGAAAAGCTGCCAGTAGATCCGACATGAAATGAGTCCCAGAACATAATTCAAACCAATCCCAGCTTACAACATAAGGGTCTTTTTCCACTTGAACGCGTGCAGCTAACTCTGGGCTTACCTGAGGTTTTACCACCAGAATAATCGGACAGCTACAGTGTTCTTTCCTTAATCGAACGATCTCAACTTCTCCCATTACCGTCCGGTTATCTACCGAATACTGATCTTGAATAATCAGTAGATAACGAAAAGATTCGGATTCGTTAGGTGTTACAGGTTCACTCACCCTGCCGGGCCCCAGATCAGATAAGCAATCGATCAGGTATTCACTACCGTAAATCAGTATTTGCATTGTAGAATAAGTGAACACAAGTAGGTATGATTAAGCAACCAAAGAAATGCCTGCAGGAAGGATATGACGGTAAATTATGGAACAGTTTTTAGAAAATGAAATATAAACTGTACCCTTTAATGGTTACAGTTTCAGGTCTTACCCTAAAATAGGAATACTGGTTTACTGTTTGAGACCAGGCTTTTTTCTGACATTATAGAGGTTGGAACAAAATCAGTTGTTTTAAGGGGGAATTTCCCAACCATTTATCCTTTCCTGAAATTGAGTTATAGTGTCTGTCTAGGTTAACGATTTTAATTCAACCTGGCCGCGTTAAACGCTCTTACTCCACAGTAAATGCAGCTCGCCCAAAGTACGGAGTTCCATCATTGCCTAATCCTTGGACGATGATATCATAAGCGCCTATTTGGTCGGAACTCCAAAAGGTTTCCTCTGCTTTACCCTGGTCATTGTAGTAGAGAAAGGGGTTCCAGTGCAGGGTAGTGCGGAAATCAGGGCGATTTTTGTCTTTTGGAGGCGCGAAGAAGTCCGAGAATTGGCGTTGGGTATGGTAGCCAAAGAGCCTTGCCGGTTTAGTACCATTGATTTCCACCTTCTCGAAGTTGCCCTCACGGGTATAGATTAAGATGACACCGTTCGCTCCTCTGGAACCGTAGGCACTGGCGCTGGCACCTTTGAGCACGTCAATGAATTCTACTTGCTCAGGAGGAATATTTAGGGCCCACTCCAGGTCAGCGGGGAAGCCATCAATGACAAAAAGTGGTTCACTTGATAGTGAAAGGCTATTGGTTCCTCCCCGGATTTTTATTGAGACCCCAAGCGGACCGGTATTCGAAACTTGTACACCAGCTACATTACGGAGCAAGTCTAAAACATTCCTTGCGGATATTACACCAGGAAGAGAGCTGACGACAATGCGATCGTCAGGTGTTCCGTACAGGATTGCCCGCCGATCGCGGCTTTCTTCTATCGGGTCAATTCGTTTGGTAGTTATCTCAACTACGTCAAGGTCAATAATTAGTGAATCGTACTGGCGGGCAACAGTAAGTGCCTTGCGGCTAATTTCTTCGTATTCGGTAAGCAGGGTATTGACTGGTTCTTTCTCACCCGGAGGCAAGTATGTTGGTTGGGCCAGTGCTGGCAATTGGGGGGGAGTTGGTTCGTTGACCTTCAGCTCAACGGTTCGATTGTCTTTGAGCGTGATTTTGTCGTTGAATTTTTGCTTGCCGGGGCGGAAGCGCCCTTGTAGCATCACGGGAATGGTATCAAAGACAGAGAAAGGCCCGAATCTAAAGTAGCCTTCCGGGTCAGTAAGCATAGAAGCCTGGTAGCCATTCTCTATGCGGGTAAGCCAGACCTTACCCGTCCGACCAGCATCTGGTCGGTACTGCTTGGTCATGCGGCCGGAAACATAGATCCCTGATTCCAGTGGATACGAAGAGTCATTAGCTGGATCATCCTTACCGAATACCCGGTGAAATCGACGCCACCCTCTGGTAAGTAGTAGCTCATCGATCACGGCTTTCAGGTCACGACCCTTTGCTGGAAACAGTAACGCACTGAGGTCCATAATAGGCCGGTCAAGATCACTATTCACCAGTAACCAAGCGCGAATATCCGAGTTGCTAAGGGCCGCAATTGTTGAAGGAATGACGCTGACACTCAGGCGACCTCCCCTGGCATTGTTAGAATCGGGAAGTTGGAAATTAAGATCGATGGGCGCACGCTTGGAGTAGGCTTGCCGTTCGGTTTGGACGAAGATGTCACTGGCCTTCTTGGGGGCGGAGAAGAATAGCCGCTCGGCTACGGGTTCCCCATCCGGATTATATACCGTTGCCGCATATATGCCCGGGATTAATTGGTTGTTGGCTAGTAGGTAATCCAGAAAAGGGCGGCGGTCATTGATGCTATGCTGAAAATATTCAACTGACCTTACTTGAACCTTTATCGAATATCCTTTCAGGCCCTCTGGCAGGTTGCTCCGCAGTTTAATGCGGACAGAGTCCGCCTCATTCATCACACTGATGATGGCACCTTTTTCCCTTGCTGGCGGAAGGTCAAACTGAAAGGCTTCCTTTGTTTTCAGATAAGCCTGTAATGGAGTGGTTGAGCTTGGCGTATAGCGTAAGCTGCCAATGCCTTGTGCGTTGGTTTTGAAAAAACCAACGGCTACTTGCGCGGACTCACCAACGAATCCTTCCAGGGCAATTGGATCATCGTTCTGATCTAAAGCTACCACCGCTACACGGCAGGGAAGGCCTACGATACAATCCCCTCCTTCTGGGAAAAAGCCCAATCGAAGTGTTGACTTGAGCTCTGCTTCTGTGGCCAATTGCCGTGCGGCTCGCTTGGAAAGTGGGGGAGGGGCTGAAGTAGTTTGCCCACCAGCTTCCGGAAGCCCTCCAATAACACTGATGGGGCTTCGGTGGATCATCTGGATGCCATGATTGAGCTGATGGCGGGTATAGGCAACCACTTGATACCTTCCAGGAAGTATGTCTACTGGTAAAAGAAAATCTCCGGCAGCGTGTCCGTTATTGGGGTAAATCTTATGGGCCAGAACGATTTTATCTTCAGGTCCACGTAGCTCCAGATGGATGACTCCACTGATACTATCCGGAGCATGACTAACCGCGTTCACGAGGTACAAAGCAACAAACACTGGTTCTCCCGCTCGATAGACGGGCTTGTCCAGGTGAGCAAAGATCTTCT
This sequence comes from uncultured Lewinella sp., assembly GCA_964410795.1. Taxonomy (GTDB): domain Bacteria; phylum Bacteroidota; class Bacteroidia; order Chitinophagales; family Saprospiraceae; genus Neolewinella. Next base: position 10,000 of record CAYPIM010000177.1, read on the forward strand.
CCTGGGGTACTTCTGTTTCGAAAGCCTGGCCGGTTAATTGCGGAGCGGTGAATAGGCTTAGGAGGAAGGTTAGATAGAGGCTGTGGGGGAGATACAAGTCTTAGGTTTTAGTGGATAACGGGAATTAGGAATAAATGTTGGTTATACGCTAAAGCTAACAGCTGGTAAAAAAATCACACATCAATCAATAATACTCATCCAGAAATATCTTAGAACGAGTTTCATCTGTTAATGAATATTCTCGCAGGGTAGGAAAGAGCCCTTGAGCTTATGCATAACGGTTCTTTTCCCTGCTCTTAAAAACCTTCATCGCACCTGCGGCTGCGCCTGCTATTAAACTTTGCGGCAACTCTATGTTAATGATGTAGTTGACGAAGACTTGTCGTTTTCGTCTTGCTTGGGGCCTGCGTTACGAATATTCGTAAACTTCTTAAGTAAGTCAAACCAGAAGGGAGCGCCTAAAGATATGGCCATTGCGGTGACGAAGAAGCCCAGTAATTTGAGCATCCAAAAAACTAGAATGGTTAGCGGTTTTGCCTCGGCCACGGGAAAATCTGTAGTGGCCCAACCCAAACCTAAGGGAGAGTTGGCTTTTGCGTAAGTATTCACTAGGTCATCTGTTTGTCTAAGAAGGTCCAGGTTTTGGCTAGTCAGAATACTGTCCAACTGTAGGGCAAGGCTTGAATCAGCGTTAGCTTCCGCCAATAATCGGTTAGCTTTAACCTCATTGATCTTTGCCGTAAAGGTGGAATCGCTGCGGCTGTCGATCAAATCTTCGGCCAACCCGATGATTTGCTGTGTCTGTTCGGAGGAACCAGCTGCGACGGTCATTTTATGGTATATCGACAGAGAATCGCCGTTGAAAAAGCAAGCGACCAATAGGCCAATGACTACCAGATTGGTATGGGCCATGCGCTTATAGCGTCCGCTGGCCCGGTCCATGACCTCGCTGTACCAAGTTTCTAGTTCGTAGCGAAATTTATCCAGGTCGCCCCCCGCAGTGCTCAACGCATCCAACAGACTGTTCTTCAACTTCCCATCGGGCAATTCATCTACGCTAGAAGTAGCAGATTTAATATCATCTCCATTCAGGACGTGGAGTAAGATTTTACTAAAGGTTTGCGGCTTCAGGTAAGACGGATGGTCTTTCCCGGAGCATAAGCTCTGGTAGCGATTGTGGGTTTTAAACTTTTTAAGCAGGCTCTGATGGTCTTTGGATTTTTCACCGGCTTCTTCCGCCAGCATATTCTCAAGCGCACGCCACATAAACTTGCCCCTTAGGGTAAGCCAACTGGCAATGCTCTCCTGAACGGCGGAAGACACCAGACTAAGGATAAGGTAAACCAGGATCATGCCTATGGCAACGGTCAGGATGGTCATAATTGGTAGATTGTTTTGTTACTGATGAAAGAATGGCTCAGTTTTTACCCCACAGCCTGAAGATTGACACGGCGATGGCGAAACTCAACATGATTCGATAGGCACGCAGCTCACGTGATGGGCTTTCCTCTGCGAGCGGATGTTAGAGACATTACAGGCGGCTTTTAGCACACGGGTTCTGGTAGAAGTCATATTGTCTGGGGGTGTTTTCCAATTAAGTATTATACGGCGTTTACCTTCCAAAAAGCCCGCAGCTCCGCCTCCGTACCAACCCATTTATACCTAAAATGTAACTTCTTCCAATAATAAAAGTGATGGAGTGATATAAAAAAATAAGATATGTAGTATTTTTTAAAACAAGTATTTTTACCTAGGCAAAAGGTTATAGGTCATATGCTATTCTGCAATCAAAAGGATGCATCGGTGGCAGCTTCGCTGCCTTGGGTTACACGCTACTATAGCTCCACGTTTTCCGTTGCTTGATCGTTGGGTTATACCCTACTATAGCTCCACACTTTTAACATTTTCATCCTGTTGAGATTTCTGGCGCTTTTTTGAAGATTTTTCTCTCCGGCTATTTTTTCG
>CAYPIM010000178.1:0-11912 GCA_964410795.1 uncultured Lewinella sp.
GAAAGTAGTAGGTTCTATGCCCAAGAATGACCATACCTATTTACCTTCGCGCAATGCAGGAACGGCACAGAAACCGGAAACAATACTTTGACGAACAGGTGCTCACCACCCGTGACCACGTTTTACCCTACATCAGGAAAACGATGGAGATCACGGCGGAAACCAGGGTGTTTGAGATCGGTTGCGGAGAAGGAGGAAACCTGGTTCCTTTCCTGGAACTTGGTTGCCAGGGCGTAGGTGTTGACCTTAGCCAATCAAAAGTTGATCTCGGCAAAAAATACATGGCCGAAGCTATACCCGATGCTGATGTGGAATTGATCGTACAAGATATTTACGATAGCAGCGCGGACCGTCTCGGAAAGTTCGACCTCATCATCCTCAGGGATGTGATTGAACATATCCATGATCAGGAACGATTCTTGACCTTCGTTCATAAATTTCTTACGCCGGAAGGGCGCATCTTTTTTGGCTTCCCGCCCTGGCGAATGCCCTTTGGAGGCCATCAGCAAATCTGTAGCAGCAAACTGTTAAGCAAGCTGCCCTGGTTTCACTTATTACCCGTACCAATGTATAAGGGAGTGCTCAGCGCTGCGGGAGAATCGGATCGGATCGTAGAAGACCTGGTCGAGATCAAAGAAACGGGCATCAGTATTGCCCGTTTTTCCACGTTGATCGAGCGTAGTGGGTTTCGGTTTGAGCAGAAAAATCTATGGTTCATTAATCCGAATTACGAGATCAAATTTGGTTTGAAGCCCCGGCCCCTTCCCGGGGTAATCGGTGCTATTCCCTGGGCGAAGGATTTCTTTGCTACCTGTTGTTACGCGCTGGTAAGGAAGGCGTAGTGGAAGACTTTACCTAACTTTCATCAACCCTTTCTTCGGGCCGCCGTTTGAACCCTAATGAAGATTGCTTTCTCACCGATCTATCGCTACGAACTCCCCGCAAAGCACCGCTTTCCGATGGAGAAATATACCCTCTTGCCCGAGCAATTGCTCTATGAAGGTACAATTACCGAAGACATTTTTTTCGCCCCCGAGCCCCTCTCCGAGGATGCAATTCTTCGAACCCACACTGCAGAATACTGGCATAAGCTAAAAAACAATAGCCTCTCCGCTAAAGAAGCCCGGGCCATTGGTTTCCCGATGAGGCCAGCACTTATCGCCCGTGGCCGGGTCATTGCTCAGGGGACGTTGGATTGTGCCCGCATAGCTATTGCCAAGACCGGGGTGGCACTCAATATTGCGGGCGGAACACATCATTCTTTTGCCGGCCGGGGCGAAGGCTTCTGCGTGTTCAACGACATCGCAATTGCCGCCAACGAACTACTCCACTTCGGTGAAATCAACAAAGCTGTTGTGATTGATCTTGACGTACACCAAGGCAACGGAACGGCTCATATATTTGCAGAGGATCCTCGTGTTTTTACACTAAGTTTCCATGGTGCCAAAAATTACCCTAACCGTAAGCCACCGTCCGACCTAGATGTAGGCTTTCCGGATGGAACCGGAGATGAAGTTTACCTTCACCGACTCTACGAAGTCTTGCCCAACTTGCTTGATACTGAGCAACCAGATATTGTCTTTTTTCTCAGTGGAGTGGATGTGCTGGAGTCCGACAAATTAGGGCGCCTGGCACTCAGTATTCAGGGCTGTAAAGAACGAGACCGTTTTGTATTCCAGTGTTGTAAAGACCGTAACCTGCCGGTAGCAGTCAGTATGGGTGGGGGCTATTCTAAGCGCTTGGCAACCATCATTGAAGCGCACGCTAATACATTCCGTATGGCGAGGGGCGTAATGTAATAGTGTAGTCTGGTAGTAATGTAGTCGCTACCGCATGGCTTAGGAATTGATGCTCGCTTCGGCTGACCACATTTTCACGTCCTAAAGGCGAAGCCGCGTACGAGCGAAGCGAGCATCTCCCTATTCCAACGAGCGGTAGCGACTACATTACTACATTACTACCAGACTACATTACTACCTACACCCGCTTGAGCCGCACCGGATAAGTCCGCCCACTAAACCATTGGGGAACGTAGAGATTTCCGTCTTCATCCGGGCAGACGTCGTGAGGATTCATAAAAGTTTTGTTGTCGTAGGTGACGTTGGTAAAGTCATTTTGGTCCGTCGGAGCGGAGCCGCCGGGTAGGGATACTACGTCAAAATTTTTATCGAGCACTGCGATCATACCGTCGTAAGACCACCAGGATTCTGATGTAATTACCGCAAAGAGGGTATGCTCGCCGCTGATCACCGGACGACAAATCTGAAGGCCAGGTAGCTTACGGGTGGAGAGGTGTTGACCAGCCATACTCCAGCGTTGGAACTCCTGACTGGCGCGGCTAGTAATCAGTAATTCCTCTTTGCCGCTGCGGTTGTCAACTACGATGCCATGGCAACAATTAAAGTATTTGGGACCACCAAAGATATTGTGCAGCTGCCCCTTAGCGTCAAAATGAAAAACGAGGTTAGTGCCGTAGCCATCGGTAACATAGATGTCTCCGTTACTGGCAATAGCCGTTTCGGTAGGTTTAAATTTTTTTCCCTTGGGAATTTGATCTTCTGGTACCTGAAGTTCACGAATTACCCGCCCATCAAGGTCAAGATTAATTACCCGACCGTCGGCACTATCGGTTACCCAGATGGTCTGAGCCTTTCCTTCCCCTGCCTTGCTTAAGCCGTGAGGCTCGGTCATGTTTAATTGCCAACTGTCCTGAAGTTTGCCGTCTTTATTGTAGGCAAGTAGGTTGAAATTTTTACTTACCGTACTGCAGAGCAGGCGGCCTCTGGCGTCGGTAACCATTTCGTGGCAGTGCATTAAGGATTGATGCTGGGAATCAAGTTGTCCCCAGTTTTTGTCTACTTTGTACTTGAATTCTCCGTGGCCCACAATCATTTTCTCGGTAGGGAGTACCAAGTTCGAAGCGGCCAAAGGAGGAGCCAGCGCCGTAACGCCAAGTAGACCAGCCTTTTTTAAAAAATTACGTCTACTGAAAAGGGACATCTTACTTACTCTTGTTTTCTTCAACCGGAGCGAAAGTAAAACCGGTGTCTACACTGACCGAGGGATGGGCCGAAGCGTAGGCATCTGCGGCCTCAGAACTTACTTTCGTCTGCCATAAATATAGACGTTTGAGAGCGGGAAAGCGTTGGAGATGAGCAAAAACTTCATCATTAATGTCAGTATCGTAAAGGTTTAAACTTTCTAGGTGGGCCAACTTGCTGAGTAAGGCTACTGTTTTTTCGCTAACTTTTGTACCGTTCAGACGAAGACGATTAAGGTTTTTAAACTTGGCCAATGGAGCAAGGTCCTCGTCCGTTAATGGCAACCGATCCAGGCTGAGATAAGCTACCTGGTCCGGTGCTAATTCGGCCAACTTTGCGAGCGCAGCAGCATCAATTGTCTTGCCCGGGTTTGGCTTTACTTCCAGGGCGGAGCCACCGGGTACGAGGGGGGTGACGGCCCAATTCATAGCGGTGAGTACATCGGTATTTTGGGCGCTGAGCGCAGGTGCAGTGATCTTTTCTACAAAGAGCTTAGGACTGAGATCGAGGCCATAGTCGCGGGCCAGGAGCATTTTGATTTCCGCAGGCGTGTTTTTCGGATCAAGGACAGCCAGTGTGTCCGCTCCTTCGGAAATCCAGTATTCGAGGAGCCGTACCTGGGCAAAGTCCAGAGGCTCTCCTTGAGGAGGCATTGACTTAACGTTGCTGCGGGGTAGGGTAACACGTTTGTACCACGAACTCCCGAGTGCATCACCAGGGTGGATGATAGCACCACCGTCTCCGCCAACGAAGAGGTGAGAGGCTTCGTCCATCCGCAAGCCACCGTTTTGTTTACCTGCGTTATGGCACTTCACACAGGTTTCATTGAGGGCTGGCTGTAATAGCATGGAGTAGATGTTGATACTGTCGGTATTCACCGCAGACCAGTCTTCCATCATCGCTACCTTGGGCTCATGGCCCGCAATCTTTTGTACTACCTCAGGGGCGTGCTCGAACAAATAGTCTTCTCCGTGGGTGAGGTTCCCTCCCTGGTGGCCCGCAAAGCCCAGCAGGCCCGCTACCAGCGCCCCTATCCACTTCGCAGCTTTACCGCCGTTCCAGGTAAGGTACGTGCCAACAACGGCCAACACCGCTACGCTAATGCCAAGCCATTTGTGCCAGAACAAGGTATCTCCGCCACCGCTTTCCCCCGCGAGTAGCCAGCCGCAAAAGGCTGCAGTGATAGCAGAAATAGCACCAACCGTCCAGCTTACCCGGATCGCTGGCCGTATTTTGTCTCCTGGCCACCACTCGAGCAGCATCGCCAGTAGTAAAAAACCGATAGGCAAGTGTACGAGTAAAGGATGGAAACGACCAAGAAATAAGCCGAAATCAGCGAGGAAAAGATTTTGCATGACGGGGTTGTTTGTCCTGCAATTTATTCAATTTCGTGGCAATGCTTTAAGTCCGGCCAATCATTTTTTTCGGATTAATCATTTGTGGTTGATATTGCTACCGCAAGACCATCTTAAACGTCTTTCCACCCGTAGTCCGCGAACGAACCATGAGAAAGTAGATACCCGCCGGAAGCCCTGATCCATCGATGTCAGTTAGTTCTTCGTTTATAGTCCCGCGCCGCAACACGGCGCCGGCGGCGTTGGTGAAAAGGAATTCCGCACCAGCGGCTCCGCCAAAGAGTCGAAACTGACGCGGACTCAACTGTCGGACCTCAAGGGAATTAGTACCCTCAAATTCTACGCTAACGATACCACTGAAAGTCTCGCTACCATCAACATCTACAATGCGCAGGCGGTAGTCATTACGGCCGTTGGCCGGGTCGGTGTCCAGGAAGGAATAGTCCTGCCGCTCGGTGCTGTTACCCGCCGCAGAGACCGTGCCGATGAGTACAAAGTTACCGTTGATGTCCAGGCGCTGGACCTCAAAGCGATCCGTCATTTGCTCGGTCGCCGTAGCCCATTCTAACAATACATCTCCGCCCTCCGGGCGGCCGGTGAAGGTTAGGAGCTCTACGGGTAAGACAGGACTTAGGTCTAGGCCAATTACTACCGGGTCATGGTCGCTGAAACGGTAGTAGTCATTGTTATACAATGCCGGGTCATTGAACTGGGTGTCGTAATCAAGGGCAATTGGCTCTGGTGCATTGACGGGCCACGGAATGGCTCCTGTAACCTGGCTGGCCAGGGAAGCACTAGCGAGCGCGTGATCCAGGCTGCCCCACTCGCCACGAAATACGTAAGAAGGGTTGCCATCGCAGGGGAAAGTACCAGGGCTTGCGGCTTGAACGGCATTTACGTAACCAGCACCGGTAAAGGCTGTAATTGGGGCTTCAGCGCTGTAAGCATTAAGGTCGCCAATGATCAGGTTGTCGGTATCGGTGGTTCCGGTTGGCATGGTGGCCAGCCAGTCGCGGATTGCCTGTGCTGCGGCAGTACGAGAGCCATCACAGTTACCTGCTCCTCCAGTATCATCATCACCAGGCCCACAAGAGCTCCCCTTGCTTTTCCAGTGGTTTACGCAAACGGTAATTTCAGCGTTCAGGCTTGGGTTGCTTGCTTCAATTACCTTAAAGGTCTGTGCTACCGGAACACGGTTTCGGCTGAATACATTAGCAGGTGTAGATAGCGCGACAGCCGTACCAGATTCCATTACTACATCTGCCTTGTAGATCAGGGCTACCTGAATTTGATCACCTCCGGTATTGGGAGATGTTACAAAGCTGTACTGCGTTCCGCACTCGTCGAAAATGGCATCGATCAGAGACTGCAGTGCACCGTTGGCACCGTAGCCGTTGTTCTCAATTTCTACCAGGCCAACAATGTCTGCATCGAGTTCGCAAATGGCCTTTACGATTTTAATTTCCTGGCGGTCAAATTCCGTCTGGTTGTCAGCTCCTCTGCTGCCAAAAGTGGTGAAGTAGTTGAGGACGTTCATGCCTACTACGGTAATGTTGCCACCAACAGCTGGAGCGGAGGTAGGACGTGCATTTTCGGCTCCTACGGTAAAGTCGGTAGCTTGCATCCGGTACCCGGTGAAGCGCTCGTCCATGATACCGGTCAGACCAGTTACCGAAGAACCCGAGCGTAGGCTACTAGTGGCTGTTACTTGCTGGCCGTTACCAAGTACGATTGGGAATATATTTTCTCCGCTGCGGCCATCGTCTACCGTCAGTCGACGGAGGCTCTGGGCATCATTATAAGCGGCCAAAGCTGCTGTATTAGATTCGTTGCACTCTGTGAACTGAACAAGGCGTTCGCCTTCGGAAACAGCAAACTCGCCAAAACGGCCCACGCCGAAGGTCTCCGTGATGGTTACCGTTTCCGGGACCGTCGTCAGCATACCTTCTATCGCCTCGTAGTCGCTTTCCGCACTTACCGGGAGGTCCAGGCTAGCTGCTGTGGGCAAGGTATTACCCATTGAAGTGATACTGACGCTGCCGCCAGCAGCGGTTACGTCGATTTCTGTCAGGCCGTTAGATTCCTGTACCTGGCCGGTAACGGCCACTTTGTCGCCAACGTTAACGTCAACAGCTCCAGATTGGTCAAAAACCCAGATGCCTTCTGAGGTCATAGGATCGGCATCCGCGTCGGCATCTTCTTCTTGTACGAAGAAGCCGCCGAGGCCTACGCCTGTTCCTCCTTGGAAATCTCCGACCACTATGCCTTCTACGGTCAGCGTTTGTCCAACCACCGGGCTGGCCGTTCCGCTGCCCTGAACCGCACTGATGAGGATGGCAGAAACAGGCTCGTCGTCAAAGACATTGATCGTTGCTCCAGAGCCGAGGGAGAAGGTCATATCGGAAACGGAGGTTAAGGTGATTTCGATCGTCTCGGCCAATTCGGAATCCGGGTCGTCAAGCACTTCTATTGCGATTGGAGCGGTAAGCTGGCCCGCAAGGATCTGTACACTGCCCGAAGGGTCCGTATAATCCGAACCCGCTGTGGCTGTTCCAGCAAGAGTATACATAACCGTAACGTTGCCCGCCGCCATTTCTGAAAGAGTGATCAGGAAGCCGCCATCCGTACTGGGTTCCGTGAGGTCTCCGTTGGCGGAAGCGCTCACGGAAGGGCCAGGAGGCATAGTAGAGTAGGTGCCAAAGGGAACAAGAGTGGCAATACCCGCCGCATCCTCACCGATTAGGGCATCATTATTTCCTACGTTCATCCAGTTGGCCGGCACCCAGTCTCCGTCAGGGCCTGTATTGTCGTTTCTATACAACCAACTGTCGTTATAAATGTCAGTCCGAACGCCAATAACTCCTCCAGCCTGATCTATTATTGCTCCGCCAGACTCAAGGGTGTAAACGTCGTCTCCGGTTCCCTGTACAGCATCTCCACCAACAAATACGTTAGCGAAGTCTCCAGCACTTCCGAAAACCTGAACGAATTCTGGCTGCGTCCGAACTACATAAACGAACTGATCCGTGTAGGTTCCGCTCAAATTGAAAGAATTGCTTGAGCTGGTTGCTCCGTTGGCGTACCTGTTTAGGGTAAAAGTACTGAGGTCAACATTGCCACTGACGTAAAGCTCAACTGCGCGTGGCTGGCCTCCGGACAGGGTACCGTCGAGAACTCCAGTGATGATGACGTCTTGTGAGAACAGGGAAGCCGATAGGCAAAGCGCCAGAAGCGAAAAAAGAAACCGCATAATTTGGTGGTTGGTTAGAACTAAATTGGTTAAGTAGTAGCAGCTACTTAAGGGCACAAAATTACATGGAAAAAGACAATACGTCCTGATTCCTGTTTTATCTCTGAGTTAAGAGTTCACTTTAAGGGGCGCGAACAAAATAAGTCGCTCAATAACAGCACGTTATTTTGTTCGCGCCCATAAGTGGCTGTTGGCTGAGTTCAGAAGTCCTTGCGCACACAAATCTTGCCGTCGCGGCCCGATATATCGTGAACATAAGACTTAATGGTCAGACACCTCAACCTCAAACACTAGCTAAATTTGAATGAATAAGTCAGGCTTGCAATAGGGGCTCCGAAAATGGTGAGTTGGTAGCTTCCTAGTGGGCTGGAGCCAAAGATGGGGTTCTGCGCTCCGGTACCTCGCTGTTGGTAGTAAATATTGTACGCATTTTTACGACCATAGAGGTTATATACCGTGACCGTCCAATCTCCTACCCAACGGCGTTTAACCATTTGGGGATTGTGGATCGTCCAGCTAAAGTCAAGACGGTGATAAGTGGGGAGCCGATCGTTGTTCCGTTCTAAAAAGATCGGTACAGTTTGCCCATCAAGACTAAGGAAGCCGTTGGGCACGGTATAGGGGCGGTTACTCTGTACTACAAAATTGAGACTAATGCGGTTGGTTTTTCCGTCGTCTAGTGTCAGATTGGTATTCAGGGTGTGAGGCTGGTCGAAATAGCCATTGTACCAATCTCCCCCATTAACACTGGTGCTGAAGGTTGGTCCGGATACTCTATTGCGCGACCGCGCGTAGGTGTAGTTCAGCTGGCCAGTGATCTTACCTTTCTTTTTCGTTACGCCAAATTCAACGCCGTAAGCCTGTCCTTCTCCTTGTACTACATCGGTTTCGACGGTTGGATTCAGGAAGAACTCCGCTCCGGGTTTGTATTCTAATAAGTTGTCAATATTGCGGGAATAACCTTCTATGCTGAGTTGGTATTTCCCCTCCCCGGGCAAGAAATAGACGCCACCGCTGACCAAAGAGGCCGTCTGTGGCTCAATGTTATTATCCGATACTTTCCAACGGCTACTGGGCAAGGGCGTGGTTGCGTTGTAGATGTTTTGTAAGTACTGGCGGGTGATGGCGTAAGCTGCTTTCAGGCTGACCCGCGGACTAAGCTGGTAGTTGAGACCGAGACGAGGCTCGAAACCACCATATGTTTGCATTGTTTCTCCCGCACCGAAAGTCGTGGTGCCAACCAGGAAATCCCGATCTCGTATTTCACTATTGCCATAATCCCGTTGATCTCCCGCCCCGAGCTGGGCAAACTGGGTGTAGCGAAGACCGGCAGAAAGGGTGAAATTATCGCCAATCTTCCATTCGTCTTCGGCGAAAATACTGGCTTCATAGGCTTGCTCAGCAGCAAGTTGCAACGGGAGAACAGATTCAACGCCTCCTGGGTCAATCTCGCCCGGAGCCAGGTCATAGCGTACCACCTGGAGCCCTCCGGACAGGTGATGGTTCCCCGCTTGGTGGTCGAGTGTAGACTGGATGCTCTTGTACTGGATTTGTGATTTGTAGGTGACAACATCATTGCTTTCCGCTTGGGGGAAAAGGATTTGTGGAACATGATTACTACTAACCAGACGAGTCGCCAGGCTGGTGTTGTCATTGAATATCTTCAGCCAGTCCAGCGTACCGTTTAGGGTGAAATAGTCGTTTTGGTTCTGCTCTGCAGTGATACCACTAAAGCGGTTTTGAAGGTCAATTTGATAAAAGTCCTTGCTGTAAAATCCAGATAGGGTGAAAATGTTATTCTCGTTGGCGTTATAGCGTAGCTTCACGGTTCCATCTACAAAGCGGCTTTTCGTTTTTTTCAAGCGCTCAACCAGGCCAAAAATGAAATCGTTAAATCCCCCGCGGCCAGCTGCCAGGAGCTGAAACTTTCCGTTTTTATCCAGAGGAGTCTCTACGCTGAGGTGGCTCGAAACAAGACCTATGCCGCCCTGCATCTTGAATTTCTCCGAAGACGGAGCCCGAGAGCGGACGTCAAGTACGGAGCTGACCCGTCCGCCATAACGAGAAGGAATGTTGGCCCGGTAAAGGTCCACACTACCAATAGCATCCGGGGTGAAAACCGAGAATAAACCGAAAAGGTGGGTAGGGGTGAATATGGGCGCACCATCTAGTAGTACGAGGTTCTGATCAATCGTACCGCCGCGAACACTTAGGCCGTTACTGGCTTCGCCAGCAGAGTTTACACCAGAAAGAAGTTGGAGGCCACGGAAAACATCAACCTCTCCGAGAGCGACAGGGAGTACTTCAATTTCAGAAATGGTTAATCTTTCTACTCCCATGAGTGGGCGTTCCATTCGGTCACTAGCGTCGTTACTACTCACAGTTACGGTACTCAACTGTTGTGCACTTGGCTCCATGGCTATAACTAAGCGCGACACACCGGAAACCAAAAAGGGCGTTGTTTTACTTTCAAAGCCTACAAAGGAGGTCAGGATGTTGATGTCTCCCGCTGGCACTTCAAGCTTTAATTTACCTTGCTCGTTCGTAGTCCCGTTAAGACTGGTGCCTTCAATTTGCACATTTACGAAGCCCAAAGGTGTGTCATCTGCCGCATTGGTAGTGATGATGTTTAATTGGTAATTCTGGGCAGCAAGAAAGCCTCCGAGGAGTAAGAAAAAAAGGACCGATTGGAATTTCATACTAGTGATGCTGAATGCTAAGTTGATACGAGACAAACCCTATTGATTTGGAGGGCGAGCGCGCAGGTGCAATGAAAGGGGAAGAGGCCAGGAGCGGGGAAATGGCTAAGGGCGATAGAGCTAACGTAAACCCAAAAGCTTAGAGTGGCCAACCCGTGGGCCGGTTATAGGAGCGTGAACCTCCGATACATGGGGCCCTAGGTGGTGATGGCATCACGGGCTCTTGGCGGATAGACCCATCGTAAGGTAGTGATGTCCCATCTACCGTATCCCGAACCATATAAATACGTTCGGTGTCTACCGAGGCAACACCTACAAAGCCCAAAACACCCGTCTCGTTAGCACTGATGTCTTTTAGGTTGCCCACCAGAGCCGAGGGTAGGGGAGCATTAAGTCCGCCGGTTCCTTCGGTGAGGGACTCTATAACTGAATTGTACTCAAAGGAGGCCCGGCTGGTATTGTACTGGTCCAAAACGAAAAGAACACCGCCAGGACGCTCATAATCAAGCCGTCCGGCCAGAATGTTTTCTATTCTGCGACCATTACCAAAAGCATCGCTTGAGATGTTTCGACCAATGGCCCTGGTGGAGATCCAGCAGCGTGCATCGCAAAGATAGTCCCACCGGGTAACGAAGCGGGTGTCAGGGCCCGCTATACATTCTCCGTCCCGCCAGCGGGCTCGCATACAACTGGCGCAGACAATTATTTCTTCAAAATAATTGAAATTGTACTGGTAAAAATTCTCTTCGTCCGCAGGGTCTTCCACATCAACGAGCAAATCAAAGGCAGGAACAAAACGATCACGACTATCACTGAAATAGGCCTCCTGGTTGAACGATACGGTAACATCTTCCATGGGAACCGATGTCGGAACCCGCTCCGGCGCGGACTCAATCAACTCACCTTCAGGAGTAGTAGCTCGGAGAAAGTAACTTTTGCCCGCTTCGGCAACAAAGCCCTCGGGTGCGCGGTAAACGCCATCCTCTTCAGCCGAAGGAACCCACATTATTTCTTCTCCGTCATCAGAAATACTAGATACCTGAGCACCGTTTACTGGTAGCAGTATATAGTTATCAAACGAAATCTGATTCCGGGCAATGCGTACCTCACTGTAACCCGGCGTGTCTGCAATCCGTCCTTCTACCAGCAGAAATCCATCCTCGAATTGGTAAGTCGGTGCAACCGCATCTGTACAAGCCATTAGCAGGAGTAGTACGGCAAAGGCCGGAAGGAAGCGTAAAATTCTGTGCATGAGCGGATCAATATTGGGGTAATAGCCGTTAAGTTAATGCTTTATCTCTAACCTAAACTAGCAATTTCCAGACATTGCGTAATGCAATCCATTGCACCTGCGTCCGCGCCTGAAATTAAAACGCGAAAGGAAGGAAGAGCGCAACATGAGTCATCCCGAACTTTGGGTAGCGTTTTGGGAGTTTCCCCTATTTACAAGCTAGATTGTGGCAAAAAAAGCGATCAGTGATCAGCCTTCAGAACAGTTTTGCGCGAATGCTGATCGCTGATCGCTAAAATTCTTACCAGCTACTACAAAACATGGCAATTCATTCCA
>CAYPIM010000179.1:0-11807 GCA_964410795.1 uncultured Lewinella sp.
ACCGAGAAAATGCTCGTCGATTTCGGTAAGGCCGGCTGGATCGCTAAAGCCCGCAGCCAACCTGAAAAAGTGAAGCAGGTGCTGGAGAAGGTTAAGTCCGACGGACTAAAGCCCACCATGGATGCTGTTTTCCGTAAGCTGGGAGAGCCGCTACCGTTAGGCTATTGTAATGCCGGTGAGGTGATCGGTGTAGGGGCTGGCGTCTCGGGCTTTCAAGTGGGAGACCGTGTAGTCAGCAACGGTCAGCACGCCGAGGTGGTCTGTGTGCCAGAAAACCTGGTCGCTAAGATTCCTGACGGAGTGAGCTACGAAGAGGCCAGCTTCACCGTTATCGGTGCCATCGCCTTACAAGGTATTCGCCTGGTGAATCCCACCTTTGGTGAGACCGTAGTCGTTACTGGTTTGGGGCTGATTGGTTTGATGGCAGCACAATTACTGAAGGCCAACGGCTGTAACGTAATCGGCCTTGATTTTGACCAGAAAAAAATAGACATGGCCGCAGCCTGGGGGGTGACGGCGGTTAACGTCGGTGCAGCCGATGCCGTAGAGACGGTGTTGCAACACACCGGTGGGGTAGGGGCGGATGCCGTCCTGATTACCGCAAGCACCAAGAGCAACGATGTGATCAGCCAGGCAGCAAGAATGAGCCGCCAGCGTGGGCGCATCGTGCTGGTTGGGGTCATCGGTCTGGACATTCAGCGGTCCGATTTCTACAATAAAGAATTGTCCTTTCAAGTCAGCTGCTCCTACGGCCCCGGCCGTTACGATGATGCTTACGAGCAGAAAGGAATGGATTACCCAATTGGCTTCGTTCGTTGGACGGAGAACCGCAACTTCACCGCCATTCTCGGCGCTATCGCCGCAGGCCAGATTGATGTAGCTTCACTCATCACCGAACGGGTAGAACTGGACAATTACAACGAGATTTACGGACAGATGGGTAAAGGAGGCAGTATCGCATCCATCTTAACCTACCCTGCACCTGCGTCCGCGCCCAAAAGAAGCGTCGCCGTATCCGAAAGAACCTTCTCTTCTGGTTCCGGGACCATGGGCATCATCGGCGCGGGTAATTTCACGAAAGCGATGATCTTGCCGAGCCTGAAAAAGGCCGGAGCTCCCATTAAGTACATCACCAGCGCCGGCGGACTATCGGGCACCATCGCTGCGAAAAAATTTGGCGTCGGGCAAAGCGCTACGGACAACCAACTGCTGCTTGATGACCCCGAAGTAGATGCCATCCTCATCACCACCCGGCATAACGCACACGCTCGGCAGGTAATCGCCGCACTGGAAGCCAATAAGCACGTCTTTGTGGAAAAACCACTAGCGCTTTCCCACGATGATCTTGACGCCATCGATGCGGCTTACCAAAAAACAGATAAAACCCTAACCGTTGGGTTCAACCGGCGCTTTAGTCCCTTCAGCCAGGACCTGAAAAAACAACTTGGTGATCAGCCAGGACCCATCAACGTAATTGCTACCATGAACGCTGGTTTTATCCCGGCAGATGTTTGGGTGCACGATATGGAAGTGGGCGGTGGCCGCATCATTGGTGAAGCCTGTCACTTGATCGACCTGATTACATTTTTTACCGGCTCCCTGGTGGAAAGCATAGTGATGAACGCCCTCGGACCCGACGCACAGGAGAATACCGACAACGCTTCCATTCTACTGCGCTACGCCAACGGAAGCCAGGGGGTTATCAACTATTTCGCCAACGGAAGTAAGGCGTATTCCAAGGAACGAATTGAAGTGTACAGCCAAAATCGTACGGCAGTTATTGATAACTTCAGAAAATCAAAATACTATGGCTTCAAAGGTTCCGGCCTCAGCAAAGGCCAGGACAAAGGCCACGCCGAACAGTTTAAGCGCTTTTACCACAGTTTGCGCGACGGAGGCTCTGCAATTGTCTCCTACGAAGAGACCATGAACGCCAGCCGTGCGGCTATCGCTGCGGTGGAAAGCATGACCAGCGGAGGCTGGGTAAAAGTTTAAAATTCGGACACGCTTTTAAACGCCCCTCTGTTCAACCAAGCAGAGGGGCGTTCTTGTTTATAGTAAACTGCCTGCGCTAAACTTCCTACTTTGATCAAAAGACTTTTCCATACCCTTCGCTACCTCCAGCCTCGCCAGATTCGCTACCAGTTGTTTTACCGGTTGACTGGCCGCCTGGCAGAAAATAACGCACAAAATCAGGGCGACGGTGCGCAGGTGCAAGGGGCGTTAGGTGCTAAACCTGTGATGCTACCCTTTAGTGCCAAAGTAGGGTTGTTAGCTAGTGCACTACCCGTACGACTAGATGAAGCAGGGTTTTGTTTCCTGAACCAAACCGTAGGCTTCCCTTCCTTCGGAACCATAGACTGGAACTACGCCACCAACGGAAAACTCTGGACCTACAACCTGAATTACTTTGAATACCTCCGGCAGCCAGGAGCCTCCCCAGTAAATGGCCAGGAACTCATCAATAGCTGGATTGAAGCCGAGCCCAGTCACAAAGACGGTTGGGAGCCTTATCCCCTTAGCCTCCGATTGATCAACTGGCTCCAGTTTTATCGTACTACCAAGCTCGCGGTTCCCGAACACGTAGAGGTTTCCATTCGCCGCCAGTACGCCGCTTTATGGCGGAAACTGGAGTTTCACCTTGGCGGAAATCACTTGTTAGAAAACGCCATCAGCCTGGCGTTTACGGCTCGGTACCTCAACGACGAAGCCGGCTGCCAAAAGGCGGATAAACTCCTCCTGACGGAGCTCAAAGAGCAATACCTATCCGACGGTGCACATTATGAACGGAGCATCATGTATCACCTAATCCTGCTCTGGCGACAGCTGGATTTATACTCCTGGCTTGGTGCATCTGAGGGATGGAACGACCAGTGGGAAGTGGCGCAGCCTTCTAGAACTCTGACCGAAGTGCGAAGCTGTCTCCAGCGGCAACTGTCCTGGGCTGCGGCCATGATTACCACCGACGGGCGGTACCCACATTTCAATGACAGTACCAACGGAATTGCTCCAGACTGGAAAGTTATAAAATCATACGCTGCGGGGCTTGGCCTTGAAATTCCTACCACTGCTGTTTTAGGAGCAACAGGAGGAGCCGGTTACCGGCATTGGTCGGCTGATGGTCTTGATGTATGGATGGACGCTGGCGCTATCGGCCCGGATTACATCCCCGGCCATGCCCACGCCGATAACCTGAACTTTGTTCTTCATCTGAACGGTGAGCCGGTGATCATCGATCCGGCCATTTCTACCTACGAGAAAAATGCACGCCGAGCGTGGGAACGCTCCACGGCCGCGCACAATACAGTAACGGTAAACGAGGATCAAAACTCTTCTGACGTTTGGGGAGGATTCCGCGTGGGCAAACGGGCACGGACGACCATCAAAACGGATCAAGAGCATCGGCTCACCGCCGCCCATGACGGTTACCCCGCTACGCTTCATACCCGTCATTTTTCCTTGGAAGCGCCGGCACAACGGCTAACCATTCATGATCACCTTGTAGGGGCGGTCGAAAAAGGAGTGGCCAGATTATATTTTGCTCCAGATCAAAAATTGGGGGTGAAAGGGAATAAAGTCACCACGAAGTCTTGCCAGGTGATCATGGAAGGGGCAACGAAAGTATCCCGCTTTACCTACAAAAAGGCCGGGGGATGGAACCTGCTTGTGGAGGCAGCCGGGATCGAAATCCACTTCGAGACCAGTCTTACCGTAGAGATAGTACCTTTGCGGCCTTAGGAGCGTTAAATTAATAGCCGTTATTGATTCGACGTTGCTAAATAGTCTCAGAAAAAATACGAAGCGGGTATCAAACATTTACTTTTCCTAACCGACAACTTCCCTCCCGAGGTGAACGCTCCGGCAACCCGGACTTATGAACACTGCCAGCAATGGATCAGGAGGGGGATCAACGTTACGGTAATAACCTGTGCCCCCAACTTTCCTAAAGGAGAGGTATTTGAGGGCTATCGGAACCGCCTTTGGCAAACAGAGGATGTCGATGGTATTCGGGTAATCCGGGTGTGGTCTTACATTGCGGCCAATAGTGGATTTGCCAAACGTATTCTTGACTACATCAGCTATGCGGTGATGGCATTCTTTGCGGCTTTATTTGTTCGTACAGACCTCATCGTGGCAACCTCCCCTCAGTTCTTTACGGCGGTAAGCGGCTATGCTGTTAGCTTTTTTAAACGCAAACCCTGGGTGATGGAAGTCCGGGATCTTTGGCCCGAAAGCATTCGTGCGGTTGGCGCTGCTCCGGGCAAGGAAAAATGGCTTGACCGGATGGAGAAACTTGAACTGTTTCTTTACCGAAAAGCGGCAAAGGTGATCGTGGTTACCCATGCTTTTAAGAAAAACCTGAGCGATCGGGGCATCGATTCTGGTAAGATTAAAGTTGTTACTAATGGTGTTCTGACGGACAATTTTCCGGCGCGGCCGCGGGATGCAGAGTTGGTTGACGAGCTTGGTTTGGAAGGTAAATTTGTCGTTGGCTATCTGGGGACCCACGGGATGGCGCATAAATTAGACTTCATCCTCGATTGTGTGCCGGAGGCACCCACCAATGTGCACTTCCTTTTCATTGGTGGCGGTGCCACCAAGGCTGCGCTCGAAGAACGCGTGAAACGAGAGGGCTATCCCAACGTAAGTATGCTCCCGTCTGTACCCAAATCTGAAATTGGACGCTATATCTCCGTTACCGACATAGCGCTGGTGCCACTGAAAAAATCAGATACTTTCAAGACCGTTATCCCTTCTAAGATCTTTGAAAACGCTGCTATGCAGAAGCCCATTCTCCTAGGGGTTGAGGGGGAAAGCCAGGCAATTATTGAGAAATACGGAGCAGGATGTGCGTTCGAACCTGAAAACAAGGCAGACTTCCTCGACAAACTGCACAAACTAACGACCGACTCGGAATACTACGCTCAGTGCCAGGCCAATTGTACCAGGCTTGCCGCAGACTATGATCGCAACGCCCTTGCCGACCGTATGCTGAACGAGTTACAAAACATTAACGACGGCACCTCTAAGTAGCCGTACAACATAACGCAAAAATGATAAAAATCATCTCTGTAGTAGGCGCCCGCCCTAATTTTATGAAAGTAGCTCCGTTACACCGGGCTTTTGCTGCCAGCGGAAAGATTGATAGCAAGATTGTTCACACCGGCCAGCACTACGATGCTAAGATGTCGGACATCTTTTTTAATCAACTGGGGTTGCCAAAACCACACTTTCATCTAGGCATTGGGGGAGGTAGTCACACTTACCAGAAGGCGAATGTGATGCTGAAGTTTGAAGAAATCCTACTGGCTGAAGAGCCAGACCTCGTGCTCGTAGTTGGTGATGTAAACGCAACAACCGCTACTACTCTGGTAGCCGTGAAGATGGGAATTCCGGTCGCTCACGTAGAAGCGGGTTTGCGTAGCGGAGATCGGAAAATGCCCGAAGAAGTAAATCGGGTGATCACGGACGCCATTTGTCAGTATCACTTCATTACTGAGCACAGTGGGCTGGTGAACCTGGCGCGTGAAAATGCCATGAGCAAAGGCATTCATTTCGTTGGTAACGTTATGATTGATTCGCTGATATACTTTCGTAAGAAAGCCGCTGAAGGGAAAATTCTGGAAGAGCTGGACCTCGAAAAGAAGTCGTATATGCTCACTACTATGCACCGACCACATAACGTGGATAATGCCGAAGGACTAAAGGATATTACCGATATTCTCAGGAGAAGCGCTGCTCGCCTTCCCGTTGTCTTTCCCATGCACCCGCGTACGCGCAACAACCTGGAGAAATTCGGATTATTGGACGATGTGCTTGCAATAAAAAACCTCCACATCTTGGAGCCACAAGGCTACCTGCAGTTTCTTCAGCTGATGGACAATGCGCGCCTGATTGTAACGGACTCGGGCGGGATTCAGGAGGAAACGACCTATCTCCAGGTACCTTGTCTTACCTTCCGGGATACAACCGAACGCCCGATCACGGTTGAGCTCGGTACGAATATCTTGATGGCGGATCTGAACCCGGATACCGTAATGGGAGAAGTTGAAAATATCCTGGAAGGCCGCGCCAAAACAGGCGTCGTTCCACCGCTGTGGGACGGGCACGCCGCTGAACGAATTCGGGATATTCTAATCAGCGAATTGTCAACCGACTAGGGTGTTTATGCAGGTTCTTGCGGATAAAAAAAAATTCAATAAGGGTAAGCCGCTCATCTGGCTTCTACTTGCATACGCGGCATTGGTGCCTTTCGTAAAGGTCGTTTTTTTGCCATATTTTGATGCAAAAATCCAACCTACTGAGCTTGTTTTTCTGGCCATGCTACCGGTCGGACTTATTCATTTTCGTCGTGCGCTTTGGCCCCCTGGTCCTTGGCTAAGAGGGGCAATTATTGCCTATTTATTGGCGAACCTGGCTTCTGGCGTTTGGTCGGGAGATTTGAGTGCGCTGCTGGAAGCGGCTGGCAGGGTTTACCTGATGCTGCTGGCACTCATTTTCGCAGCAACCATTCGTACGGGCGGGGAGGGCCTAAGTCGTAAAATACTCGATGCTTTCTTGTACGGTACGGCGGTGTTGGCGGTAGTTTCGTACGCCGGCTGGATTGCGGCTATGCTCGGTTACCATAATGAATTGGTTCAGGTGTATGGAAATTATCCTTACCTGGGCACGGTGGTTCGGGCCAGAGGGTTTACCGGAGGTGCCGGAATGTTGATCATTGTGCTCTTACTGCCTACGCTTTATGCTTGGCGCTCCTGGCGGGATGGGCATAAGTCGATTGCTTGGGTGCTACTGCTACTGCCACTAGCCGCCATCACCTTCTCGAAGGAATGTTTGCTGCTGGGGCTTGGCTTATTATTAGTTGAGCCAATGTTTATTAAGTATGGCCGTGGCTTACGTAAGTGGGTTATCATGGCAGGCGCATTTGTCTTTTGGTTTGGTACTCATTTTATCGTTCAGACCCGCCAACCGGTAGCAGCGTCTGATCTGGCAGGTACATTTTATACCTCAGGGGAACTCATTTGGGTTGGGGAGAATTATCAACTGCTGGAAAGCTCATATTCTGCCCTCAAAAGAGCCGGGGTCAGCGTAGCTGCAAAGTACCCCTGGATGGGGGTTGGACCCGGCCAGTTCGGACGTGCTTTACCCGCAGAAAAAGCAGCGGGCGTTTATCCGCAGCACTTACCTCTGTACGATCCTCATTCTACTTGGTTGGGCGCTTTTTCGGAAACTGGAATTTTTGGCTTTCTGTCACTCCTATTGATTAGCCTGGTGTTTTATCGTCGCTTTAGCCAGATTCAAGTGCCCGTTGGAGAGAAGGGGCTGGTGGATGCTTTACTTGTTTTCCTCTTGCTAATGCTAATACTTTCGGTAAGTAAGGATATTGCTAACGTTCGGTTTCTTTGGCTGGCTATCGGGATCCTTTTGGGGCTAAGCCAAAAGGAAGGCCCAAACTCGTTGAATAACCCTGATTGAGAAGCATAGCACAAAGCGTCAAATAGCCTTACCTTCGCACAAAATTTAAAATAAATGGCCAAACGCGCCCTAATTACTGGAATCACCGGACAGGACGGAGCTTATCTCTCTGAACTACTATTGAAGAAAGGCTACGAGGTCCACGGGATCAAACGCCGGGCATCGTTGTTCAATACGGACCGGATAGACCACCTTTATCAAGATCCCCACGTCAATAATCGTAACTTTATTTTGCACTATGGTGATTTGACGGACTCAACCAATCTTGTCCGGATCGTGCAGGAGGTACAGCCTGATGAAATTTACAACCTCGGGGCTATGAGCCACGTGAAAGTAAGTTTTGACATGCCTGAGTACGCTGCTGATGCAGATGGCATTGGCACTACCCGTTTATTGGAAGCCATCCGCTTACTAGGACTTACTGAGAAAACGCGCTTCTACCAGGCTTCTACGTCGGAACTTTACGGTTTGGTACAGGAAGTACCTCAGTCTGAGACGACTCCTTTCTACCCCCGTTCTCCCTACGCTGTGGCCAAGATGTATGCCTATTGGATTACCGTAAACTACCGGGAAGCCTACGGAATGTATGCTTGCAACGGTATCCTGTTTAATCACGAATCCCCGCTGCGCGGAGAGACTTTTGTTACCCGAAAAATCACCCGTGCCGTTGCTAAAATCAGCCTTGGCTTACAGGATGAGTTGTTCCTTGGTAACCTGGATGCCAAGCGCGATTGGGGGCACGCAAAAGACTACGTTGAAGGAATGTGGAGAATGCTCCAGCAGGAGAAAGCGGAAGACTTCGTGCTGGCCACAGGTATTACCACCAAGGTGCGTGATTTTGTGATCATGAGTTTCCGGGAAATTGGAGTTGAACTTTCTTGGACCGGAGAAGGCGTAGATGAAATCGGAACCATCGCCTCGGTAAGCAATTCGGACTTCCCTTTAGCCGTCGGTACTAAGGTCGTATCTGTGGATCCGCGTTACTTCCGCCCTACAGAAGTAGAACTGCTACTCGGAGACCCTACTAAAGCAAAAGAAAAACTCGGGTGGGAAGCTAAGTATACCCTTGCCGAAATGTGTTCCGAAATGGTTCGGGCCGATATTGAGGTGTTTAAAAAAGACCAGATATTGAAAGCCGCAGGCTTCGAGATTCGTAACCAGTTTGAATAAGATGGAAAAGAACAGCAAAATCTATATCGCTGGCCACCGCGGAATGGTTGGCTCTGCCATCAAGCGTAACCTGGTGTCCGCCGGTTACAATAACATCATCGAACGGACCAGTCGCGAACTGGACCTTCGCAAACAGGCAGCAGTTCAAGCCTTCTTCGCCAGCGAAAAGCCGGACTATGTGTTCTTAGCTGCAGCTAAAGTGGGGGGGATTCTGGCCAATAACACTTACCGGGGTGAGTTCCTATATGATAACCTCATGATTGAGGCTAATATCATTGAAGCGGCGCGGGTGCACGATGTCCAGAAGCTTATGTTCCTGGGCTCCAGCTGTATTTACCCGAAGTTAGCGGCTCAGCCCTTGGTGGAAGATGCGCTGCTTACCGGCCCACTTGAGCCTACGAACGAGCCTTATGCTATCGCTAAAATCACCGGCATTAAACTTTGTGATGCTTATCGCCACCAGTATGGGTGCGACTTCATCTCCGTAATGCCCACCAACCTCTACGGACCCAACGATAACTATGACCTGAAGAGCAGCCACGTCTTGCCCGCACTGATCCGAAAATTCCACGAAGCGAAAAAGAATGGTACACCAGAAGTCGTAATGTGGGGTACGGGGTCTCCTAAAAGAGAGTTCCTCCATGCGGACGACCTGGCGGATGCCTGCGTTTACCTGATGCACAACTTCAGCGACTACGGCTTCGTCAACATCGGTACCGGCGAAGACCTGGCCATCATTGACCTTGCCCGGACGATTAAGGACGTCGTCGGCTATGAAGGAGAGATTACCCACGATCTCACTAAGCCGGACGGCACACCACGTAAGCTGATGAACGTTGATAAACTACACGCCATGGGCTGGAAGCACAAGCTTGATTTGCGAAAAGGCATTGAACAAGTCTATGCTTCGCTTGCTGGCGAAGACTGGTATTAGTACGTTTACGGCTGAATATGCCAAGTAAAATCCTCTTCATTACTCAATCATTTCCACCCCGCCCCGGGGTGGCGGGGCGCAGACTGCGTTTCCTTGCCGAGAAAGCGGTAAAGGACTACGAAGAGGTATTTGCCATCAGGTTAGACCGGGACTACGCAGGGGAGCAGGTAAAAGATGTAAAGGTAACCGCCCTGCAAGCCCGCGATCTTCGGAGATGGCTCGGAGGCAGGAATGAAGGTGGAACGGTGGAAAAGGCCGGTGAGCCAGCATGGAAAAAATGGCTGCGCCACTTGCGCCAATCTTTTCCTTTTGTGCTGTTCGCCGACGATGGAGGCTATTTTTACCGACGAGCTGCCTTTCGGACCGGACATAATATTATTGAGACAAAAGAAGTGGAAGTAATTTTCTCTTCCTTTCGCCCCTGGTCTGATCATCTGGTGGCCCGACGGCTAAAAAAGAAGTACCCAAACGTTCGGTGGGTCGCTGATTTTCGAGACCTCCCGGTTGATCCGGTTCGGAAAGATGTCTGGTGGCCAGTATTACAGACCTGGTGGGGGAAACGGGTCATACAATCGGCTGATGAAGTATGGTGTGTTTCTGAGGGGCAGGCGACACAACTGCAAGGGTGGCATCCTGAAATTAAGGTGCACTACAACCCCTTGCTCTCGCTTCCACCGGAGCATTCTGCTCCCCAAACGGAGCGCTTCACCATCGCTTATACGGGCAGCCTTTATCCCGGCTTGCAATCGTTGACGCCCTTAGTTGCGGCACTTGAAAACCTGCTCGCTTCCGGCACAATATCGTCCACTAAGCTTTGTCTTTTGTACCGGGGTAAGGACCATTCGATCTTTAAAGAATGGACACAAAGCTTACCCGCACATATTCTTGATATTAAACCTTCCATTGCACCTGCGGCCGCGCAAAAAATACAACGAAACGCTCAGTTACTCTTACTACTCAATTGGTCTGCTCTGGAGTATTACGGGGTGCTTACGGCCAAACTGTGGGATTACCTGGCGGCCGGAAGACCTGTATTGGGCCTGGTGAACGGACCGGGAGACCGGGAATTGAAACATATTGTTGAGGGCGCGGCCGCAGGTGCAGTGTTTGCGGATGGAGAGCAGGGGGAGCTGACCAAGCACCTAACCCAGCAGTACACCACCTGGCTTATGAATGGAACTCTGGAACACCGTCCAAACCTTGCGCGATTGCGTGAGTATCTTTAACCTGAATGAGTGCTCCCGCCCAATATTTCCGCGTTGCGATTGTCGCCAACTCTGTCTGGAATTTGCATAATTTCCGAAGGGGTATCGTTAAAGCTCTTGCCGCTGCGGGCCACGAGGTCTTCCTGGTCGCTCCGCCCAACGAAACGGTAGATTTGCTGGATGATTTGCCCGCTACTTTCCTTCCACTTCGCCACCTGAGCCGCCGGGGAACCCAGCCTCTCCGCGAGCTCCTCCTGACCCGAGAACTGTACCAACTGTACCGCCAATACCGAATAGACCGAGCCTTCCACTTTACCGCGAAGCCCGTCGTTTACGGATCTCTGGCGGCCCGCTGGGCCGGAGTCAAGAGTATCGCTACCCTGACCGGGCTGGGCTACACCTTTCTGCGTGGCCGCTTCACCGCTATGCTCATGACACGGCTGTATGCTTTTGCCCTCCGCCGCACGGAAGCTGTGTTTTACCACAACCCCGACGACCGGGCTTTGCTCTTAAAGGCTGGTGTTGGTTCTCGGAACCGATCGTTTGTAGTTGGCGGATCTGGCTTACCGCTGGATGATTTTCCCTTTCAGCCTTATGAGCTGGCGGTTCCTGGCCGTTTTCTTTTCGTTGGTCGCTTGCTTGCGGATAAGGGCATTCGGGAATTCGTAGCTGCCGCTGAAATAGTCCGAAAAAAACAACCAGAGCTCAGCTTTCATGTAGTCGGAGCACCAGACCCTGGGAATCCGGCAAGCATTGGCCCCGCAGAATTGGCTACATGGAGCGCCTCCGGAGATGTGGTCTTCCATGGCCAGATAGATGATGTGCGCCCGCACCTTACGGCGGCCTCAGTGGTGGTGCTGCCGAGCTACCGGGAAGGCTGTCCGCGTAGCTTGCTTGAAGCTGCTGCCACCGGGCGAGCGTTGATCGGAACGGATGTTCCGGGGGTGCGGGAGGTGGTGGTGGATGGGAAGAATGGCTGGTTGGTACCTGCACGCAGTGCTTTGGGGCTTGCCAATGCGATG
>CAYPIM010000180.1:0-11733 GCA_964410795.1 uncultured Lewinella sp.
ATGAAAACGAATTTCTTTTTCCTCCTTCTTGCCCTCGCCTTGTTCACCTTTAGCTGTGCTGATGACGATGATACCCTGATTCCATCCGGCATCGTCGGGGAATGGGAACTCGTAGAGTTCCTGGGAGACCCCGGAGATGGCTCCGGCGTATTCCAACCCATTGATAGCGATAAGCGCATCACCTTTACCGAGCAAAACACCTTCTCGGCTACCGAAAGCATGTGTAGTTTCAACGACGATACCGAAAGCACCGGCACCTATTCGTTGGAGAATAACACGATTTCTACCGACAACTGTGCCACCGCTGGCGGCAGCTCCATCGGACTGGAACTGATCGGGAATGAATTGATTGTTTCTTACCTCTGCATTGAAGCATGTCAGGAAAAATACCGGCGCAGATGATGATCGATTCCGGTTTTGAAACTAGAAACTGTTGTGCGTCATTCTGAGCACGAAATAAAGCGCAGCTAATTTTCGTGCATGGAATGACGCATGATTTTTTGAATTAAACGAAACTTATCCCATAATGTGGTTCGTTTGTCCGTCAAACGAACCACATTATGACCTACTCTAATCCCTGGCTCCTAGACCAGGTCGCCAACGGGAGCCAACCCGAATACATTTATTTCTGGGGCCATCGCCCCTTGCCCGACCGTATTGGCCCTAGCTGTATGAGCCAGTGGTTCGCCTCGGGCTTCGAGCACGAAGGCAAATACTTTCACACGGCCGAGCACTGGATGATGTACCACAAAGCACTGGTGGCCTACGACCGGGCCGCCGCCGATGCTGTACTGGCCGATCCCGATCCACGTGCCGTTAAAGCAATTGGCCGAAAAGTGAAAAACTACGACGACAAGCTTTGGGCGACTCGTAAATATCCCATCGTAATTCAAGGCAACGTGCTGAAGTTCGGAACTTCTCGTAAGCTAAAGAATTACCTGCTTGAAACCGAAAATGCCATCTTGGTCGAAGCGTGCCCCTATGATAATCAGTGGGGCATCGGGATGAATGCCGGAGAAGCTCAACGCCTCAACGATCCGGCGCAATGGCGGGGAATGAACCTGTTAGGCTGGGCACTTATGGAAGCTCGGGACGTGCTGAGGACATGATCCTGACAATCCTGCTACTTGCGGAACCTAAAAGCAACGCCAGCCAGTAGTGGTAAAACAAGGGCCAGCCACCACAAATTTAGCCCTCGTCGGCGCGGTGGCACCTTTCCGCCCTGTCCCCAAACTACAAAGCCCGCCCAGTAGTAAGGGTGTCTTTGGCGTGGATCGTCCACCTTCTCAAGGTATTCAAGTTGAGCGGTGCGAAGCGCTGTTTCTACGGTCGCTCCATTGGCCAATTCCCGGTAAAAAACAGGGAAAATGGCTGCGGCACTGGCATCTGGCACCCGCCACAAGGATACAAGGGTAGTAGAAACCCCGGCTTGCGCGAAAGCTCTGGCCAGGCTGTTGATGCCTTCGCCCCGGTAGAGTGCGCCCGCAGCGGTCTCGCAGGCACTGAGTACGACCAGGGGAGATGCCGGGCGCTGAGGGCGAATATCTGATAGACGTAAGTGTTCATCATTTCCCGGGAGACTCAGGAAAGAGCGTTCACTGTTTTCCATATCCGCCAGTGCGTGCGTAGCGAAGTGCCATATTCCCGAAGGTGCATTGTCCCTTTTTCGCCAAGCCGTACCGTCATGACTTTCTACCTGCACTAACTCCAAAATACCCTCGCGCTCCTGCTCCCTGAAGGGCAAAACCTGCTCTTTGGTAAAAGAAGGGAATAGGCCATAAACCGGATACGTCTCCTGATGAATGTTTGTCTTTGGTGATGTTGTTTCATAAAGGTTCCAGGCGTATCGAATTGTCTTGTGCTGAAGTATTGGAAGCCCTTCTTTTAGTCTTAAGGCTGTAAAGGAGATCGTCCTTAAATCACCATCGGGTAATACCACAAGGTTTTCTTCGGGATAATCCATCAGGCGTTGAGCGAGCTGCTTTTCCAAAAGGGAAGGGTTCGCTCTGGCCGGGCTCTTCTGAGCTTGGCGCAGCGTCTGCATTGCTTCAGTGGAAACTGGAAACTGGCTAAGCTGCGGCGCTTCGCCACGGGCTAAACTGAAGAGGTAGAGTAGGCTGTCTGCCTGGTAAATTTCTATAATTCTTTGGCCTTGGGTAATCTGTTTTGCGAGCGCTGTAAAGTCTAGTTGGGGTGCTTGTTGGCGACTTGCCACGTAGGCGGGGTAGGTCTGGGAGAGGCTGTCCCAGAATGTTTTGGCGTCGTTGCGGGCAATACGCAGATTAGTCACGCAACGGGCTAAGGAGTCGGCGGGCAATTGGCCTGTTTTTGCCGAAGTCCGGCGATACTGGTCTTTGGCGTTCTCCAGCTTAAAATTGACCGCCCCAAGACGTTTTTGTATGTCTTCACCCAAAGCGATTTCTTCATTGCGGTATTGGTGCCGCTGGGCCCAAAGGGCGTTGTATTTTAAGCGCGCAACGGAAGCCCAGGCGCCTGGAATATTTGCGGGTAATTCAAGTTGGGCAATATGGTCAAACAAATCAGCATGAGCACTTCCTAAAAGTAATGTTGCGTCATCTCCAGAGAATCCGAACTGAATAGAATCAAAGCGAACCCGGGCTGCGGTAAAGTGAAGTTGGGCGGTTTTATCATCTTCTGCTAAAATGCCCGCCAGGGTTAGCTGGCCAACGTCAAACACTGAATTATCAGCTAAAGCTAGCGGGAGACCGTCGTTGAAATCAGCTCGAATTTGCGCCAGTAACTGGCGCGCCTTTATGGAATCCTTAGCCTGTAAGTAAGCCCGTACCTGATCAAGGCGGTACTCCCGGCATTGCGGCGCAGCTGATCCGTTGTTGACGTTACATATGCGTACCGCTTCGTTCCAGTAGGGAATACTTTCCTGTGGCTTTCCGGCGCTGGTAAGGAGCTTGGCCAGGGTGATGGCAGGGTACATCATCCGGGAGTGATTCGGCGGGTAGATTCGGCGGCGAATGGCGGCGGATTGCTGGGCAAATTCGGTGGCCTCAGCGTACCGTTTCATTTCGGTTAAATGCTCAGCGGCCGTATTGAGCGCCACCGCGACGTAGAGATGATCTTCCCCCAGTTTGTCCGCCGCTAATTGCTTGGCCTTTAGCGCGGTTTTAAGCCCCATTTCGTATTCATTACATTTCCCTAATGCGGCTGAATAGTTGAGGTTCAGACCTAGTAATTGCAGACTGTTGGGAGCGAGACGCGCTCTGGCCATATCAATACATTCCTGGTAAGTCGCCGCTGCGGCCGACCAATCCTGCTGCTGGTTTTGTACGGAGGCAAGACTGCTATAAGCAAGCATCATATCCCCTGCGAACGATGAAGAGTTGGGATAAGCACTCAGGTGGCCAAGGCCTTCCAGCAGGCTGCCGGAGGCAGCCGAAAGTTGCTCTTCAGCCCGGTAAAGCCTGCCCCGCTCAATGGCCAAAATGCCGCGCAGGTGCAGCTGTTCGGGTTGTACTCGTTGAAGTTCCTGCTGCGCTGAGTCTAGCTGAATGTGTGCTTCTGTATAATCATTCAGTTCGCGTAACGAGCGTGCGAAGTCCAGCCGCAAAGGGATATGAACGGAGTAGGCTGCAACCGAACGAGGACAAATTTTTAGCGCCTCCCGTAGTAAGGTGCTTGCTTGTTCATGGTTGCCCCTTGCCTGAGCTAGAATGGCCTTAATTCGATACAGGTAAGCGCTGGCTTCACCCAAATTGGCCGACAGCTCCGGAACTATCGCCAAAAGGCTGTCTGCGCTTTCCAAATCTCCCTGGTTGTAGGCTACGGTGGCGGCCATTGAAATTGCCTCCAGGTGTAAGGAACTACCGGACCCAAAGTAGCGCGCGGCGGTATCGACGGGGTTGTAGGTCTTCTCGTCAGTGTCTGGAAACGGTAACAAACGGATACGGGCGTCTACATAATGGACATCGGGTGCTCCCACAGCTGGAGTTAGGGCGTAGGCCACCGCACGGCGTGCGTAGGCTTCCCGGCCAGGCTGGCGTAACAATTGTTGCGTTCTGGCCAGAATGTAAACCAGCTTAGCTAGTGCTGAACGTCGGAGAGCGGATTGCATGCTTTCCTGGGCGCGGGACGCAGGTGCAGGGTTAAGGTAAAGGGCACTGTCTGACGGCCAGGCCGCTGCCAGTGCTGGCAAATCTCCCGCTTCCCATAAGCGCTCTACCGCTGATAAGCGTTTTACTAGCTCACTTTGAGCCGAAAGCATGGTGGGGAATAGGGCAAGGAGCAACGCCGAGCATAAAAGCACAGCCCCACGGCGTTTTCTCAGCTTAGTTGATAAAAAAATCACCCCCTAAAGATATGCTACCTTTGGTTAATAATCTATACGCTGCAACGATTAATGCTACGAACAGATCAGCAAACATTGGAAAGTATCCGCGAAGGAAACCGGGAAGTTTTAGGCGAGGTGTATGCACGCTATCGGGTAGACTTTGTCCGCTTCGGCCGGCGCTATACCCTGCCGGACGAGGTAGTGACGGATGTATGGCAAGACACCATAGTCAACTTCTACGAAAATATTACCAACGGCCGGCTTACAACCCTGACAAGTAGTTTGAAAACCTACTTGTTTAGCCTCGGAAAATATGCATTGATTGATGAGAGCCGCCGCCGCAATCGCCGTACTGCACCGGTTGCGAACGGGCAGCAATTGATTGAAATTCACCCCGACGAGCGCCCCCAACCACTAGAGGCGAACGAAGCACTTGATGTCGCCATTACGCGCCTGGGCGAGCGTTGTAGAAAACTATTAATACACTTCTATTACGACAACTTTGCCGTAGAGGCTATCGCTGAACGCATGGGATATGCCAATGAGAATACTGTAAGTGCCCACAAAAGCCGCTGTATGAAAAAGCTACGTGAACTCCTTACCCCTAAAAACAAAGACCATGCCTAATGCTAAGCCTGGTGATGAACGTGAACTGGCCGACGCTATCCGTCGGGCAGGGCGTAATGACTTGAAAGCGTTTCTGCAAGAGCGCGAAAATGCGCTGGCTCCGGTCCCCTTCAGTACCACCCGCCCCCGGTATCGTTGGCGGCTTTTAGCCGCCGCTGCTGTATTGCTTCCCTTATTCGTTGTAGCGCTGTACTTCTTATTCCTAAGCAGCCCTGACCACCAGCAGTTAGCCTCGGCGGCCACCTTCTCGTATCCCAATGTTGCTACGGAGCCGATTGTCCGGGCAGGAGCTAACGATGATAACCTGAGCCTTCGTACTGCCCTCAACCGCTATGAGGCAGGAGAGCTTAAAACTGCAGCTGCTGACCTTTCAGCTTTGCCCAAAACGGATACGACCGTTTTCTACCGAGCAGTTATCGCAGCTAACGAGGGTGCATACAAAGAGGCGTTGAATCTCCTTAACGAAGTACCGGAAGGCTCTTCCTTCAATCAGCCCGCACAGTATTTTCGGGCTGTAGCTTTGCTCGCTACCGGAAATGCCGAAGCGGCCCGTACCCTTTTAGAGCCAAGCGAACAATGGGCGGATTACCCCGGCTTGCAGCGGCGGGTAGAAGCTGTTTTGGAAGAATTGTAAGGCAATGTCTTCTTTGCCTTAAAGTTCCTTTACACTGCACCTGCGGCCGCGCCCCCAAAAGAGAACACGGCCGCAAATGAGGATCTAAATCACAGAGCTAATCAACGTCTCACCACCCGGTGCACCTCTGCAGATACACCAGTGCCAAGCACAAGAAAGTAGCACCCCGCAGGATAGACCGATAGGTCCAATTCAGTAGGCAAGTTGGCGCCAGATTGCAATAACTGGCCCTGCGCCGTCATCAGGCGATAAGGCTTGGTAGTTGCTCCAGCCTGCTGAATTTGGATAATACCTGAGGTAGGGTTGGGGCCAAAGAATAGCTCTCCGCTTGTTGCTGATCGGTTCAGGATAATGGTCGGAGATACTTGCTGGGTACCGTCGATATTCATTGTCCTGATGCGGTAATATGCACTATTGCTCGGGTCGGAGTCTTGCCACTGATAATGCGTAAATTCAGTACTGTTTCCAACGGCTGGAAGCTCGGTTAAGGTCTGCCAGTTGATACCCGTAGTACTGCGCTCTACGGAATGGCTTAGAGTGGCCGATTCGATCTCCGTTGCCCACGTCAATTGGTTGCCTGCTTTGGTTGCCTCGCCCCGGAAGTAAGCCCAGGTTACCGGTAATGCACCGTTTCGATTTGAGCTGGCACCTCCGCCTCCGCCACTGAACGTATTGACGCTAAACTCGGCGTAATGAATGCTGGTGAAAGGAACAGCCATGTGCGTATATTCTCCAGGCTCGAACTCCTGATAATTGGTAGGGTCTACCGTTTGGTGGCAGTCGTTTCCGTTAGCAGTAAGGTCTTCTTCGTCGCCGTTATTGATTTTGTAAAAACTCAGTTCGTTGTGGTTGATATTTTCACCGAGTAAAGCGGTTACGGAGGAGAAGTCCTGCTGATCGTAAAAGAAACGAACGGCTACCGGAACTGAGGGCTGCTGAGTTGGTGTTGCGTCCCAAGTGCGGCGCATCACTATCCAGTCTGCCGCGGAAGTATAGGGCGCGCCGCAACCGTTAAGACCCAGGTTAACGGCGCCACTTCCTGCCGTCAGGGAAACCCCCGCTGCTGGTAATATCGTTCCGGTGTTGGCTAATTTAAGACCGAGTAGAACGCCTCCTGCGCCATCGTTCAGGTAGTAAGTCCAGCCATCACCGGTAAGGACACGGTTGTTGGCCGTTACCGTACCACTTCCGGGGGCAATGATGTTGGCGGTAGGCAAATCTGCCGGACCGAAGCAGCTTACAGCAGCGCGAAAGCCCTTGCGCCCCTGGCTGGCGTCGGTGCGGAACCGAAGCGTAAGACAGCCGCTGGTCTGATCGGTAGACACAACGGTCATCCCCTCTAAATTCCCAGTACCCTGACCGTTGTGCCAACACCACTCATCGGTGTTGATTCCGGGACTGGGGATGGTCGGAGCGCTGGTACTTGCTCCATTATGAATCGTCAAGCCATCCAAGCAAACCCCTACGCCAGGGTCTACCTGGAACTGGCTGAAGGATAGGGCTGCGAAGGTGTTAGGTTGGTCGGGGCAGATGACCAGCACTTCATCCTGATTATTGGAGTAAGGGCCGTTGAACGGCCCGTCATCAGCAACGGTGTCACCGCATTCTGCGCTGGTGGCGTACTGGTGCACAAGGCGAAAGGCCGCCGCTCCGTTTTCCCGGTCTTGCCCGTCAGCAGCGTAGATGCGGACAAAGTATTTTCTGCCGGGCGTAACTTCCGTCGCAAGGGTCCGGTCACCGGGACCAACAAGATGGCAATCAGTGGTTACGGCAAAGCCACAACTGCTACCGCGTAGAAGTTCGATAATGAAATCGTCCCGATCAAGGCTAAGCTCAAGGAGGTTGCTGGTTGCCTGAAATGTATACCAGGCATCTTTGGCGGGGTTGTTGCCCTGGCAGGCTAGCCTGGCTGGCGCTGTAGCGCCAGCTACGGTGCCGTCGGCGATCTGGCTTACGAAGGTGACGGGGAGGTTTGCCGCGTCGGAGCAGTCGTTGTTCCCCGGCGGAAGCGGGGGAGTGCTCAGGCAGACTTCCAGGTCTATATCGTCAAATACACTGGTGGTGTGGTAGGCCCGGATTAGGTAGTCCGTACCGGAAGTAAGCCCGTCAAAGAGATTACTTTCCGTAAAGCACCCCAGGCTGACCGGATTGATGCAGTCTCCGGAAAAGAGCTCGAAGCGTAAGGCGTTATCGGGGGCTCCTCCATCAGCGAATACTCCCGTTACCGAAATTCGGTGCCGGCTGGCGGTAGCGCGAAAAGAAAACCAAACGTCATGATTTAGCTCATCGTTGTTGCAGTCTGTGGGCCCTTCGTACGTAGCGCCGAGCAGGGTGCCGCCGGTTACTATATCACAGGAGCTTCCAGCATTGGCCACCAGGCCTTTGGCAGAGATGCAGCGGTCGTTGTTAGGAGGCGTACGTCTTGTTGTGAAGCGTTCTTCTCCGGAAAAGTCGGATACTCCACCAAAGCAGTTGGAGCGTAGAAACAGGGTGTGTTGGCGGTTAGCGGTTAGTCCGGTGATCTGGCCACTGTTGGTGAATAATTCGCTAAAGTGATCAGGTGGTGTTGGAGGCGGGGAGCTAAAGCTTCCTTCCCAGATCGAGTAGAAATAAGAAGACGCGTCTGGAACGGCACGAAAGTCTACCTGAATGGCATCGTCCGTTACGTCCGTAATTCGGACCACCGTAGGCGGTGGACAAGCATTGGCCTGGCTAATGGTTACATCATCAATTACAAAAGCTTGACTCCCGCCACTGTCGTTTTCAAACAGCCAGCGAACACGTAAGTCGGCCCCGCTGCCGTAGGTAGCGGTAGCAACGGTGAACTCGGTAAAGTTGAAGTCTTGAAAGTTGAGCAGTTCTGCGTGGGTGAAAAACCGTACGGGGGTATAAGCACCTCCGCCGTTACCACTCACCAGCACGGTAAGAGAGCTCGTCGGCGGGTTGCCCTCCATGAAAAATTTCAGGGTGAAACCGATGGTCAGGTCACTAGCGTCCGCCATTGCAAGGGTAGAGGTTGTCAGCATCCCTTCGTTGTTCTGGCTAACAATGGCGAGGACGCCTGCACCCGAGCTACCGAACGGACTTATGTTTGTATTGCTGGTGGCAGACCAGCCAGAGGGGAAACTGGTGGTGCCAGTATTACCAAAGTTCTCGGCTACGGCAACTTGCGCCAGCAAACTGCCCGACAAAAAAATGAGCAGTAAGGAGAAAAAACTGCGAATGGAGAAAGAGAAAAATAAAGAAGGTTTCACGGATAAGAATTGAATGGGTATTAGGGGCAAGCCCCGTTGATCAATTCTTTATCGCTACCGCTGGATTAATCTTAACGCAGCAAGATGTTTTTTTTGCTGCCAGCCCTAGAGATCGGACATTACAAAAACATAATCTCAGTCTTTAAAGCCCAACCCTTCACATTTTTTATCTTTGCGCGAATTCTGACCCCGTATACATCTCCATGGATCAACAACGCGCAATACTCCTCCTGGCCGACGGAACTACCTACGAAGGCAAAGCAGCCGGGAAAATAGGGACCACTACCGGTGAAATCTGCTTCAATACCGGTATGACCGGTTATCAGGAAGTTTTTACTGACCCCTCCTACTACGGACAGCTGCTGGTAACGACTAACGCCCATATTGGTAACTACGGCACGATGAAAGCCGATACAGAATCCGGCTCGGTAAAAATTGCCGGACTTATCTGTAAAAACTTCACCGTCCCCTACAGCCGGCATATCGCAGAGGCCTCCATTCAGGATTATCTGGAAGCGGAAGAACTCGTTGGGATCAGTGCCGTTGATACCCGGGCTTTGGTCCGCCATATCCGCTCCAAAGGAGCGATGAACGGCATCATCTCCAGCGAGATATTTGACCTGGAGGAGTTGAAAAAATTACTGGCGAAAGCGCCGGATATGGATGGGTTGGAGCTCTCCAGTAAGGTCACCACCAAGGAGGCTTACACCATTGGAGAAGAATCGGCAAAGCACAAAGTGGCGGTTCTTGATCTTGGAACGAAGCAGAACATCCTGCGCAATTTCGTTCGCAGAGACTGCTTCGTAAAGGTCTTTCCTGCCAAGGCAAGCATTGAGGAGATCATGGGCTTTGCGCCCGATGGCCTCTTTATCTCTAATGGCCCCGGAGACCCCGGCGCAATGGATTATGCGGTAGATACCGCCAAGGAAATGCTGAAGCAGGAAAAGCCAATGTTCGGCATCTGCCTTGGCCACCAGATCCTGGCCCGCGCCGTAGACATTCCTACCTATAAGATGCACCACGGCCACCGGGGAATCAACCATCCGGTTAAAAACCTGATCACGGGCAAGTCGGAAATAACCAGCCAAAACCACGGTTTTGGGGTTAGTCCCGACGCCATTGCTGAAGCGACGGATCGTGTAGAAGTGACCCACCGTAACCTCAACGACGATACCATTGAAGGCATCCGCATCGTCGGGAAACCAGCCTTCAGTGTGCAGTACCACCCCGAAGCCAGCCCCGGCCCTCACGATGCCGATTACCTGTTCGACCAGTTCGTAGACCTGATCGAAGAGAAGAAAAAATAAAATTATCCGGGCGCGGCCGCAGGTGCAAAGAAAGTTTCAGGAAGATCGTTCCTCACGGAAGCAGACCCGCTCGAAAAACCTCCCAAGCACCCGCGCTCGCGCCCCACATAACGCCTACCGCGTAAGCGTCGCGTAGCGACATTCCCCTTAGATGACCTCGGACGCAGTCCGGGGGCTTAAAAAAATCAGAAATATGAGTAGCATCCTAGACGTAAGAGCCCGCCAGATCCTGGACAGCCGTGGTAACCCCACCGTAGAAGTGGAAGTACTGACCAGCGACGGAGCCATTGGCCGCGCAGCCGTCCCCTCCGGCGCAAGTACTGGTAAGTATGAAGCAGTAGAGCTCCGCGACGGAGACAAAGACGTATACGTGGGCAAAGGTGTACTCAAAGCCGTAGCTAACGTAGAAGAGAAGATCGCTGACGAACTGCTCGGCGTAGACGTAACCGACCAGCGCTACATCGACGAAATGATGATTGACCTGGACGGGACACCCAACAAAAGTAAGCTCGGTGCCAACGCCATCCTCGGTGTATCCCTCGCTTGTGCTAAGGCCGCAGCCCTGGAGCAGAACATGCCCCTCTTTCGCTACGTGGGAGGAACAAACGCCCACACGATGCCCGTCCCGATGATGAACATCCTCAACGGTGGCTCCCATGCAGACAACAGCATCGACTTTCAGGAATTCATGATTATTCCCCTCGGAGCAGACACTTTCTCTGAGTCCCTGCGTATGGGCGTAGAGACCTTCCATGCCCTCAAGAAAGTGCTAAAGAGCAAAGGCTACTCCACCAACGTAGGTGATGAGGGTGGTTTTGCTCCCAACATCAAATCTAACGACGAAGCAATCGAAATCGTCCTTGAATCCATCGAGAAAGCAGGCTACAAGCCCGGAGACGACATGATGATTGCAATGGACGCCGCCGCATCCGAATTCTTTGACAGCAAGGAAGGCGTGTACCACTTCCACAAGTCTGACGGCCGCAAGATCGAGTCTGCCGCAATGGTGGACTACTGGA
Organism: uncultured Lewinella sp.; assembly: GCA_964410795.1. Classification (GTDB taxonomy): domain Bacteria; phylum Bacteroidota; class Bacteroidia; order Chitinophagales; family Saprospiraceae; genus Neolewinella. The sequence continues at coordinate 11,145 of CAYPIM010000180.1, forward strand.
AGCAGTGGGTAGACAAGTACCCAATCTTCTCCATCGAAGATGGCCTCGACGAAGACGACTGGAAAGGCTGGGCCGCCCTGAACCAAAGCTTTGGCGACCGCTGCCAGCTGGTAGGGGACGACCTGTTCGTGACGAACACCGAACGCCTGAGCCGCGGCATCAAGGAAGGTAGCGCCAACTCCATCCTCGTGAAGGTGAACCAGATCGGTTCCCTGACCGAAACCATCAATACCGTGACGATGGCCCATCGCGCCGGCTACACCAGCGTAATGAGTCACCGCTCCGGCGAAACGGAAGACGTCACCATTGCCGATCTCGCCGTAGCCCTTAACTGTGGCCAGATCAAGACTGGCTCCGCCAGCCGCTCAGACAGAATCGCTAAGTACAACCAGTTGCTCCGCATCGAGGAAGAGTTGGGCAGCACCGCTTACTTCCCCGGTCGTGATCTTCTGAAGAAGATTGGTCGGTAGGTGCTCGCCTTTTAGGACCTTAAGACTATTTAGGGCTACCACTAATAAAAGTGGTAGCCCTATTTTTTTGCCCCGGTTGAAGCACACTCCGTGTGCGAATGGTTGACGAACCCTCCGGG
>CAYPIM010000181.1:0-11486 GCA_964410795.1 uncultured Lewinella sp.
ACCGACTACTGCCCCGCTATAGCCTCCACCAGCTTCTTCATCACTGGGTCCTGGCTAAATTCTTCGAGTACGCCTTTGGAGCTTTCGGCGAAGAGTGATTTCTCTGGCTTAAAGATCTCGACGCCTTCTGCGGCGAGCTTTGTCATGCATTCCTCTACGTTTTTGGCCCAGAAAACCTTCTGCGCCTGGGCAGACTCTTCGGCGGCGGCGGTAATCCAGTTTTGCTCCTCTTCGCTCAGCGTTTTCCAGTATTCGGTGCCCATAACGAGGACGTCCGGTACGGAGCTGTGCTCGTCGAGGGTGTAGTATTTGGCAATCTCAAAGTGACCGGAGGTAACAAAGGAGGGTGGGTTGTTCTCTGCCCCATCCACCACACCTTGTTCGAGGGCGGAGTAGAGTTCACCGTAGGCCATCGGGGTGGCGGAGCCACCCATCTCGTTTACCATGTCTACAGACATTTGATGGTTCATTACCCTGATCTTCATACCAGTAAGGTCTTCCGGCGTTTTTACGGGCTTTTTCACGGTGTAGAAACTGCGACTGCCAGCGTCGTAGAAGCAGAGCCCCTTGAGTAGGTATTCACTGCCGGCTTCCAGGATTTCCTTACCGGTTGGGCCTTCCAGGACACGGAACATATGTTCTTTCCCGCGAAAGAGGTAGGGCACGCCAAGTACCTTGTACTCCGGTGCAAAGTTGGCCATTGTGGCGGCGCTTACTTTCGTCATAGCAATGCTACCGATCTGGAGAAGCTCGAGTACTTCCCGCTCGGTGCCGAGCTGGCCGTCAGGGAAGATCTTTACGTCCATTGCACCTTTGGAACGGTTCCGTAGACTTTCGGCGAATACCTCCATGCCCTGGTGGACGGGGTGTACGGTTGGTAGTGTGTGTGCCAGGTAAACGGTCTTTTTACCGCCCAGGTCCTGACAGCCCGAAAGGGGCAGCAGAGAGGCAAGAACGATCATGTATATCAGGTGCCTCATGCTGTAGTTGTTTTTTGCTCGTGGAAGTTAAAGTAATTTCTCGCGTTGCGGTAGCAAATGTCCTTTACGGTTTCTCCGAGGAGGTCGATGTCGTTGGGCAGCAGGCCGTTGTGTACATCGTTTCCAAACTGATTACACAGGATGCGCCGGAAGTACTCGTGGCGGGGGAAGGATAGGAAACTACGGCTATCGGTCAGCATACCCACGAAGCAGCTCAGGAGGCCCATATTGGATAGGGTATCGAGTTGTTTTTCCATTCCGTCTTTCTGATCCAGGAACCACCAGGCGGAGCCCCACTGGATTTTTCCAGCCATGCTGCCGTCGTTGAAGTTGCCCGCCATGGTGGCGAATAATTCGTTGTCGCGTGGGTTCAGGTTGTAAAGGATGGTTTTGGGCAGCTTGTCTTCCATGTCCAGACGGTTGAGGAAAGCAGATAGGCCCTGTGCCTGGGCGAAATCGCCAATACTATCACAGCCAACATCGGCGCCGATTAAATTTAGTAACCTGGTGTTGTTGTTTCGGATCGGGCCGAGGTGGAGCTGCATCGTCCATCCGCGCCGGTGATACATCATGGCAAGTTCGTGCAATAAGCGCATTTGAAATTGCTGGGCATCCTCCGGAGCGATGGCCTTCCCTGCTCTTTTATCCCGCATCATTGCATCTACGTCCGCGCCCGAAAAATCATTGGCGAACAGCTGGTTTAGGCCGTGGTCGGAAAGCTGACAACCAAGGCTGTGGAAGAAATCTATGCGGGTTTCCAGGGCGATAAGTAGCTCATCAAAAGTCTTGATGTCGTTGCCAATTACCTCTTCCAGCTTTTCCAGGAATTCCAGGTGGTTGTCTGCCCCAATGAGTAAGAACTTATCCGGGCGGAAAGTCGGTAGCATTTTAAGGGCGCGGCCGCAGGTGCCATGCTGTTGATGGAAGAGCAAGGCGTCGGTAGGGTGATCGGTAGTGCAAACTACCTCAACCTTCATCTGTGAAAGCAGCCCGTTGCTGGAGTGGCTGGAGCGTTGGAGCTGCTCCGTCGTCTGGTCATAAACCGCATCGGCGTTCTGTCCTGAGAGCAATTCGTTGATGCCGAAGTACCGCTGTAACTCCAGATGTGTCCAATGATACAGTGGGTTGCGCAGGGTTTTCGGCACGGTTTCGGCCCACTTACGAAACTTCTCGCGAGGGGAGGCTCCTCCGGTGATGAATCCTTCGTTGATGCCGTTGGCGCGCATTGCGCGCCATTTGTAGTGGTCTCCGTTTAGCCATACCTCAGTGATGTCGGCAAACTTATGGTTCGTCGCGATCTCCTTTGGTGAGAGATGGTTGTGATAGTCGATGATCGGCAGCCCCGCGGCGTACTCGTGATAGAGCCGCTCGGCGGTAGGGGTTTGGAGGAGAAAATTCTGATCGAGGAAGGGTTTCATTTTATAGTAATGTAGTCTTTTAGTAGTGTAGTCGCTGCCGCACGTTAGAGGCAACATATGCTCGCCGCTCGCAACTTCATCCCCAGCCCTCCAAGGGAGACGGGAGTAAGCGCCGTTGCGGGTGTGCTTCGCAGCTGCCTTTGGCGGTCGCCTTGCTGGACTTTTAGTGGCTGGGTAAGTTTTAAATGAAGGGCAGGAATTGCTTTCTCTACTATTTGGTGCCATCTAAATATCATCTTCTGCATAATCACTAAATTTTGAAGAATTCCCGTCTAGCCGTCACTCCTCTCCCAGTGGAGAGGGGCCGGGGGTGAGGTTACGAGCTCAGCGAGCATAGCCGATGTCTCAAGACTCCCAACTCCTAAGTATCCCCATCTCCAATCCCCGCAACTCTGCCAGCCCCCGCAGCCGGCCAATGGCCGAATAACCGGGGTTGGTGCGTTTGTGGAGGTCGTCCAACATCTTATGCCCGTGGTCGGGGCGCATGGGGATGCTGACGTTTTGGTTGCCAGCGCTGATGAGTAGCTGCTGCATCACGGCGAACATATCTACGTCGCCGTTCAGGTGATCGGCTTCGTAGAAATTCCCCGCGTCGTCGCGCTTGGTGGCGCGCAGGTGAATGAAGTGGATGCGGTTGCCCATTTGTTTTACGATGCCGGGCAGGTCGTTGTCTGAGCGGGCGCCGAAGGAGCCGGTACAGAAGCAAAGGCCATTGGCGGAAGCATCCACGGCATCGAGGATGTAGCGGGCATCGGCTTCGGTACTCATGATCCGAGGCAGGCCAAGGAGCGGGAAGGGGGGATCGTCCGGATGAATAGCCAACTTTGAACCAACTTCTTCCGCTACCGGCGTGACCTCCCGGAGAAAAGCAACGAGGTTTGCCCGTAGCTGTTGTGCGTCAATGTTTACATAGGTGTCAAGGATGGCCTGGAATTTGGCAAGTGTCTGTTGGCCTTCGGTTGTTCCGCCGGGGAGCCCGGCGATGATGAAGCCGGTCAGGCGCTCCTTATCCTTTTCGTTCATTGCGTTGTAGCGTGCCTTGGCGGCTTCTCGCTCGGTGGGCGAGTAATCTTTTTCTGCGCCTGGCCGCTGAAGAATGAAGAGGTCGAAGGCGGCGAAGGCGGCGCGCTCGAAGTAGAGCGCCTCGCTGCCGTCAGGGAGTTTGTGGGCAAGCTCGGTGCGCGTCCAGTCCATCACGGGCATGAAGTTGTAGGTGACGATGGCGATGCCGCAGGATGCAAGGTTACGGATACTGGTTTTGTAGTTGTCTATCCACTTCAGGTAGCTGCCCGAGCGTCGTTTGATGTCTTCGTGCACGGGAATGCTTTCCACTACTGACCAAGTCAGCCCCGCAGACTCAATCATCTCTTTACGCTCCTTGATTGCTGCTACGGGCCAGACTTCGCCGTTCGGGACCTGATGGAGAGCAGTCACAATGCCGGTTGCGCCAGACTGGCGCACGTCCGCCAGGCTGACGGGGTCGTCAGGGCCGTACCAGCGCCAGGTTTGTTCGAGGTTTTTCATGTTTTGTTAAAGATCTGGTTGGTTTCTCAGACTTGTCGACTTGTGCATAAGTTGATAAATCGATATATCCGAGTTGTGTTTAAACATGCATACTGCCCCGCAGCAAAATCGCCAGGCATTCATTACCACTACTACACCCCACAAAAAGCACTGAACCCGCCATCCACTGGAACGACTATTCCGTTCACGAAGGAGGATTGGTCGTCGCAGAGCCAGCGCAAGGTACTCATCAATTCTTCCGGTTTGCCAAAGCGTTTGAGTGGGGTCTGACTGATAATGGTATTGCCGCGGGCAGTCAGACTTCCATCTTTCTCTAACAAGAGTCGGCGGTTCTGCTCGGCAATGAAGAAACCGGGAGCGATGGCGTTTACCCGAATTCCCTCGCCGTACTTGGCGGCCAGTTCGACGGCCAGCCAGCGGGTGAAATTGTCTACAGCGGCCTTCGCGGCAGAGTAACCAACCACCCGGGAGATGGGAAGAAGTGCGGCCATAGAGGAGATGTTCACGATACAACCGCTGCCCTGCTCAACCATCGGTTTCGCAAATGCAATGCTCGGAATAACCGTGCCGAGTAGGTTCAGGTCGTTGACCTGGCGGAAGTCGTCGATCCCAAGTTCAAAAATGGAGCTCTTTGGCCCGACGGTTGCGCCCGGGCGGTTACCGCCCGCTGCGTTCACCAGAATGTCTACCCGCCCCGCTTTGCTCATTGTCTCTTCCACGGCACCTGCGACCGCGCCCTCATCAAGCACATCACACTGAATAGCTTCAATGCTTAGCCCCTCCTTTGCAAAATCGTTGACTACAGTAGCGGATTTCTCAGCGTTGCGCCCAAGAATGAAAACCCGGGCACCGTCTTTCGCCAGGCACCTAACGAAGGCGTTTCCAAGGGTTCCGTTACCGCCCGTAATTACGGCTACTTTGTTTTTCATGCTTACTGTTTTACCGGAGTCGTAAGGTAGTATCTGCCGAGCGAAAAACAACTATGTCTTTATAACATAGTTCTGGGGTTCCCTTACCGGAGTCAGAGTACAGTTTCTTTAATCGGGATGTTAGGATTTACCTTCTTAGCCTTATGCTCGGGACTAAGGCTTCGTCAATGATCATGATCTCCTTGTTTTATTAGGCTTCAGCGATGGGAAGAGGTCGTTTTGAATAGAGGCTTGGTTACTTCCTGGACGTCGCTTGCTCAACCATGTTTTTAAAACCCTTAGCGTCTTTGGTCTTACTCTGATCCTGCTCCCAAATGGCCATAAAGCGATAGCTTACCTTTTCCGGTGCATTCTCGAAAACGAGTAGGTGACTGAGTTCGTCTTCCACTGCTTTTGGCCCGTATTCTCCTTTCGCCATCACGGCCATGCCGAGATTTTCTTCGTGGTAACTCTGTTTACCCCAGTTCATAAGATAAGTGTAATCATTGGTGGAACCAACGGTAACCTCGGGCAGATGACTGACGATTCCGGTAGCGAAGTGCATGCCATATGGCAATTTGCCATCTTTAACAGAGAGGTCAATTGTGGAGAAGTAATCTCCGGCGCTAATGCTCCAGTCTTGCACTATATCCATTGTATCCTTACCAATCTTCAGGTCCGTCCAGACAGTACGGATGACAGATTTATTACCTCCCGTTTGGAGCACCTCGATGGTTTTCTTAGTAGCCTTTTCTAGGGCGAAAACCCTGTCTTCATAGTAGATGGCGGGGCTGCCCATGCCGAGAGAGTTGCCTACTTTTAGAATGTCTGAGCCCCAATCCATTATGTCATGGTATTGCCAACTGACGGTATCCATCACCAGATCACCGACCCTTTTGCCGTAGATGTCGAAACGATGGCGGCTATCAGCGTAGTAACGGTAGGCTACCTTGTCATTTTCGAGCACTGGCCCCTCAAACATGATCCATTTGTTTTGGGGAGTAAGGTCTGTAGGAACGGTAATTTGTTGTTTGGCTTGGTAGGCTCCGTCTACCTTGTTTTTATCGTTGACGTCAAAAGGTGCACCTTGCACAAGGAGTAGTGCCTGGGTGTAGTCTGCTTTCTCGGTAGAGATCTGCGATTCGGATTTGTCCTCAGCTGAAACGGTAGGTTCTTGGCAACCGACAAGAACGCAGCCAAGTAGGAGAATGCTGGAAAAGAAGAAAAAGGAATTGCGCATTGCTGGGTTGACTTCTATGGTGTTACTTAATAAACTTACCTAAATACGTCTTGCCATCAGCTTGTAACGTAAGGAAATAGCTGCCCTTGGGTAAATTGTTTACAGGGATTCTGGCAGTGCTTCCAGCTTGCAGAAACTGAGTAAGGTTACGCACAGGTTTACCTAAAGCATCATGAATGATGATCTTATAATTCGCTGCTGGAAGATCCGTAGGAATGCCGAGGTTAAGTAGGTCGGTTGCCGGATTGGGAGATACCTCAAGATAGGTCACATCTGAAAAAGGTATACTGGAGGTGACTCGATCAGATTCAGGCTGTGAAAGATCTTGGGCTGTACCCAATGAGGCAGAAGAGTGAACCATAACAAACCGATCAATGGCGTGACCTTTTGAGCGGCCGGAAATTTCGACGGTATAATCGCCCGGAGTATTGAATTCGGCGAAGATGCTGTGCGGATCATTATCGCTGGTGAAAGAACCCCAGAACCACTCGTTTCCACGATTTTGATAGACCTTGAGCCAATTGTTGCTTCCTGAACCTGCAGGAACAGGTGTCATCCCGCTACCGTGGGGAAACACACGACCTCCATTTCGCTCACCATAAACAAGGTCTGCATCGGGGAAGCGGAGCCAGGAGTCGTTGAAATCAGTAGTCTCGTTCGGCTCGGTAATTCGACTATGCCACTGAAAACGATAGGTGCCTGCTGTTGCTATCCGAACTTTATAAGTCAGCAGAGAATTGCCGGGGTTGTTGAAAAAATCTGGCCCTTCAAACTCCAGGTAATTGTTGCCACCAAACCCCGCTAACTCATCGCGCAAAACCCACTGCCCCAAAGGCTCTGCTGATTCTACATCTATTCGCAGAATACCTTCTTCTTCAACAAAGATCGGTTGGGAATGAAGGCTGATGATTCCGAACAAGAAAGCAGATGTGAGAAGGCAAATTCTGAGAAGCATTACAATTGATATTGGTGAAAGAACAATATATATGGATGTCGTGTGTCAAACATACGTGTTAATGGTTTTTCCTTAGATTAAATGGTTTATGGTTCAATGCATGTTGAGCAGAACTTGTTTCAACACCCTAATTTGTCAATGTATCGGGGGGGGGCTAAGTGAGGAAGTTCCGTTAAATTGTCCCTGTACTTTCGTGGACTGGTATGCCCAAAATATCCGCGACTCGAAATTATATTTGAATTTTTGCTCAAAAAAAACACAATCTGATATGAGTACCCGCCGCGAAATTTTACGTTCTACTACTCTTCTGGGAGGTGTTTTGCTGGTACCCTCCTGGTTAAGGGCTGGGTTTTCAGGAAATAGTCCAAATGGCCAAATCAACATAGGAGTAATTGGTGCGGGAAAGCAAGCGCTTGGTTTGTTTAAACGTATCAGTGAGATGCCGGAAGCAAGGTTTGTTGCTGCTTGTGATGTATACGCGAAGAACCTGGAAATCTTTACGGCTACAGCAGCTGCCCACTACGCAAAACAGGCTGGCGGCGGAAATAACACGGCCCCGGCGAGTTACTCAGACTACCGTCGCCTATTAGAGCACCCTGGCCTGGACGCTGTCTTGATTGCAACCCCTGATCACCAGCACGCCAGAATGTGTGTTGATGCACTGGAAGGTGGCTTGCACGTTTACTGCGAGAAACCGCTGGCCCACACAATCGAAGAAGGCCGCGCCATAGTGGATGCTGTAGAAAAAAGCGGTAAGGTGTTGCAAACAGGGAGTATGCAGCGCTCCATGCGTTCCTTTCAGCGGGCAGTAGAGATTGTACAGGCGGGAAAAATTGGTGAGCTACAGGAAGCCATTGTTAGCGTTGGCCCACCGCCGCAGACTTTTGATTTGCCCGCTCAGCCTTTGCCAGGAGGTATGAATTGGGAAGCCTGGGTAGGACCGTCGGTCACCAGGCCATTCAACGAAAAATTAGCGCCCGGCGCGGACAGCCGCAGGTGGGCAGGTTGGCGCGACTACGCTGAGTACGGTGGCGGCATGATCACTGACTGGGGCGCGCATATGTTTGATATCGTGCAATGGGCTCTGGGTAAAGATGCTTCCGGACCAACTCAGTTCTTCCCCACAGGGGGAGATGCTCAGTACGGCCTGACGATGTTTTATGAAGATGGATTTCGGGTAGAGCACCGGCGGTTCGGCCGTGGATACGGAGTCCGCTTTGTCGGATCAGAAGGTACCCTTGATGTTTCCCGTGGGTTTATTGACAGTAGTATCCCTGGGTTAGTAGGATATAAAGACACTAATAAGGCCATGAAAATCAGTGTTAATGTGCATCATTTTCAGGATTTCTACGACGCTATCCTTAAAGGGACGGCACTCCGCTGTCCCGCAGAAACAGGACACCGAACCGCAAGCGTTTGTACGCTCGCAAACATTGCGTACCGCCTGCGACGTCCGCTGATGTGGGATCCGGCGGCGGAGCGCATTATGAACGATCGGGCGGCCAACCAATTATTAGGGCCTGCTTACCGGACGTCTTTGGGGTAGGCCATTAAAAGATGTGGAAAGTCAGTGACGATCACTATAAGATCAGCTTGTAAAATATAAACTATGTATATTTGACATAGAAAAAACTCGCCTTCCTGTTGATGGGAAAGCATCTTTCATTGTCGATCTCAAGCTATACACGAATGAAAATCCACCAGCTTAGTTTTTCCCTGCTCCTTGTTCTAATCTTTGCATCCTGCGCCAGCGCCCCTAAAATGAGTTCTCCGGAAACGGTTGAAACTAAAATGGTAGAAGCAATGAAATGGCAGGAAGCCAACCCTATCTACTCTCAGGATCCGACGGACTGGACCAACGGCGCTTACTACACCGGCGTAGCCCGCGCTTACGAATCCACCAAGAACCCGGTTTTCCTGAAAGCGATTGAAGATATGGGCAATCGTACCGGATGGAAGACCTGGCAGCGTTTCTTCCACGCCGACGATGTCGCGATATCCTATTCTTATCTGACTATGAATGGCCAAAAGGCCGGAATGGTGAACCTGGACCCAACCGCAAGGTGGATAGAAGATCATCTCTATAAAAATCATAAATGGAAGGAAGGAGACAAGAGTATAAAAGAAGAAATTCTATGGTGGTGGTGCGATGCCCTTTTTATGGCGCCGCCCGTACTTGTCCGTTGGGCCAACCTGAAAAACGACCGTCGTTACCTGCAGCAAATGCATAAATACTATATGGAGACCTACGACCTGCTTTACGATCAGGAAGAACACCTCTTCGCCCGTGATACCCGCTTCGTCTGGACCGGTTCTGCTGACGACCGGAAGGGCGGTAGCGGCAAGAAGATCTTCTGGAGTCGCGGCAACGGCTGGGTAATCGGCGGTCTGGCCCTGATCCTGGAAGAAATGCCCGTGAACTATGAACACCGGGATTTCTACGTCAACCTATATAAGGAAATGGCGGCGAAGATCAAGAAAATCCAACCTGAAGATGGTTTATGGCGTGTAAGCCTCCTCGAACCCGAAGCTTGGGATCACGGTGAAACTTCCGGGTCCGGCTTTTACACTTTTGCCCTTGCCTGGGGGATCAACAACGGTCTGCTGGACCGCAAGGAATACCTGCCTGTAGTCGCTAAAGCGTGGAAGTCGCTTGAAGGCGTTCAACAGGCCGACGGCAAGGTGGCCTGGGTACAAAATATAGGCTATGATCCCAAGCCAGCATCTGCTGATAGTTGGCAAAACTTTGGCACAGGTGCGTTTCTGATGGCAGGTAGTGAAGTGCGGAAGATTAAGTAAGTCGCTTTCAAAAGCCTTGCTCTTGTCAAAATTTTAATTGTGCATCTAAAACGAAAAAACTGACCTATGACCACGCGCTACGGTGTCCACCCGGACCATTTCAAAACTTTTACCACTGATGAGATCCGTGATGAATTTCTCGCCAAGAACATAATGCAGGACGGGAAGATTAAACTCGTCTATTCCCACTACGATCGTTTTATCTTCGGTGGTGTCGTTCCAACTTCTTCGCCCATCGAACTGCCCAATGACGACGACTTGCGTGCGGAGTACTTTCTGGAGCGCCGCGAACTTGGTGTTCTTAACCTCGGCGGCGATGGAAGCATAAAGGTGGATGGAATGACCTACGAAATTAACCGCTTTGATTGTCTCTACGTTGGTCGTGGCAGCAAATCTGTGTCTTTCTCGAGTAAAGACAGCAGCGCGCCCGCAAAATTTTATCTAAACTCAGCACCCGCGCATAAGACCTACCCAACAACGAAGACTACCCAGTCTGACGCTAATAAAGTAGCACTTGGCGACGACGCCCACGCCAACAACCGCTTACTCTACCAATACATCCATGAAGACGGAGTGCAAAGCTGTCAGTTGGTAATGGGCTTTACCGAACTTCTGCCGGGCAACATCTGGAATACCTTTCCGCCGCACACCCATGAGCGCCGGATGGAGGTTTACCTTTATTTTGACATCCCAGGAGACGAAATGGTGATGCATTTCATGGGTCAGCCGACCGAAACGCGCCACATTGCTACCCGAAACTTTGAAGCCGTGATCTCTCCGCCGTGGAGTATTCATAGTGGTGCGGGAACGAGTGCCTACCGCTTTGTCTGGGGCATGGCGGGCGAGAATCAGGCGTTTACGGATATGGACGCCGCGCCACTTGATACTGTTCGTTAAGATTCAGGTTAAGGGTGTATGGAACAATTTTCAGGTTGTAAAATCAGTATAACAATTGAAGTGCTTATGCTGTTGAACCTGAGGTTGTTATAGCGTTTGACTTAAGGCTTATTTCTGCGCTCAGAGGCTTGTGCCTTATCTTCGCCCGGAAGAATATTAGATAGGTATGGATACCAAGCACACAAGTAGGGTGACAACGGAAAGCCATGCAGTGGCCCTGACGGCGGACTGCGCCATTTTTGGGTTTTCAGCGGAAGCCCTGCGGGTGCTTCTGGTCCGACGCGCGGTAGAACCCTTCAAAGGCGCCTGGGTTCTTCCGGGTGGTGCTATGCAACCGGAGGAAACGCTGGAGGACACGGCCACCCATTTGCTGCGCAACCTGGTGAACGTAGAGAATGTACCAATGCGGCAAGTGGCTACTTACAGCGGCTTGTACCGTCACCCCATCCGGCGGGTGGTGACGACCTCTTTCTTCGCCCTCGTTAGCCCCGAAGACCACGATCCCATCGCCCGGGAATACCTTGATAAGGTGATGTGGTGTCCGCTAAACGATCTCCCGGAACTCGGGTACGATCACCGGGTGATCCTAGACGACGCCTACGAAGCACTAAAGGAAGAACTTCGCCAACAGCCGCTTGCCTTTCACTTATTGCCGGATAACTTCACCCTCAAAGAAGCTCAGGAAGTTTACGAATCCATCCTGGGTGAAGAATTGGACCGCAGGAACTTTCGGCGCAAGATTCTCGCCTACGATTTCCTGATCAA
>CAYPIM010000182.1:0-11351 GCA_964410795.1 uncultured Lewinella sp.
GGGTGAGGTTACGAGCGGCAGCGAGCTGCCTTGCTTTGTGCTAATTTCAAACTTTACAAAACGCTAGTTCACCGTGAAATAGTAGCTACGCTAGTTACTTAGCAACTTAACCAAGATTTGAATGTGTGTGATTCCCGAAGGCGGGGGTGGGGCGATTGCCTTGCCTCCGCCTTTTTTGATAAGCAGTCAAAAAAAGACCCCACCGAACCAAGGTCCGGTGGGGTGTAAAAATGTAGTTACTAATGTACAACACTTGAACAAATCTTTAGCGGGCGACGATGAACTTAGTCGTCCCTGCATAACCTGAGGCTGCATTCAGGCGGATCATATAAGTCCCCGTTGGCAGGTTGGTTACTGGTAACGAAACACGCTGCTCACCAGCATTTAAGTTGAGCATAAGGTTATTGACCGTGCGCCCGGTCATATCGATAATTTGGACGTTTGCGGATGATGCTTTGGTCATGCTGATGTTCAAATTAATAACATCAAAGGCAGGGTTGGGGTAAACGGTAAGCGCCTCAGTAGCAGGGAGGACAGATAGAGCCTCGGGCTGAATTGGTTCGTTACCGGGCAACAAAGCAACACAGGCAGCTCCTTCATAAATGCGGAGATTACGGAAATAGGAATTGCCATCACGGGTGCCTCCGTCGTGATCAGCTACAAAGAAAATTCGGTTGAATGTACCGGTGTAAAACTGGCCTACTGGAATGGAGTACGCTTTCCAATTGCCGGGAGTGTCGTAGTTGTCAAAATTACCACGTCCCCAATTCTGAGTGCCATAAAGACGGAACGTGTACCCAGAGCTGATCCCGTTATTGTTGTCAAACCCAATGCCGTGAATCTCGCCCTGTTTTGTGGATCCAAATTCAAACTCAATTACTGTATTAGGAGTGACAGTGTAATTCACCATAATGTCTTTCCAGGCATTACTTTGAATTAGAATCCCATTTCCTTCTTCGATTATGGAAACAGTTCCTTGGTCTTGGTTGCCACCGTAAGTAGTAGGGGGGGACGCTTTGAAGCTGAGGGCATCACAAGTAGTATCTCCGTCACCGTCGTCACCACCGCCGCCGCCATCGGTCTGTATACAAAACTGCTCCGTAGTGGAAGTCGTAAAATTACCTCCGGTCGCTACATCCGTGCCGTTTACATTAATGGTGTAAGCACCATTTCCATAGGCACAGCAAATACCATCACCATAGGTGTCTGTAATATTGAAAGTATAGCAATCGTCCGTAAGGCATAGTTCCTCCGTGTAGGTTGTATTTCTTTGGCTGTATCCACCACCCGAGGCTACCGTACTTCCCGCCGCATTGGTCAATGTCCAGGCAGTCTCTCCGGGGTAATTGTCCGTACGAATGCTTACGGTTACAACATTGTCAGTGCAGGTAGTTCCGCCACCACCACCACCACCACCACCGCCGCCGCCGCCGGTGTTGCAATTAGTCAGGCAGTTGCCATTATAGGCGCGGTTCCGAATTAGGTTACCCGGTTGTGTACCAAAACCTTTGCTGAGGTTTACACCGGCGCTGGTCAGGTGGCAGTAACTCATAATTGTACCTCCACCACTCGGTATACCTACGGAGCTGGAGCAGCCCCCTTCGGTAGCGTAGCAACCGTCAATTGCAGTACTATTGTTGTTCCAGACACAAGCATGGGTGTGTTGAGATCCAAAGTTGTGGCCCAACTCATGGGCAAAGACATTGACGGACCAGCTATAAGTCGGTACATTGTTGAAGCTATTGTCAATCGAACTAAAACCATAAGCGAAACTAGGAGCACACAGTACGTCTACGTAGGCAACGCCACCACTTGCCTGGAAAGAAAGTAAGTGTGCAATATTGCCATTAAAACTAGTAACAGTAGAGCGGAAAGCATTGAGATTGCCACTACTGCTGCCAGAGTTGTAAGGATCTTGAGAAGACCAGACCTTTAATTCGCTCAGGACAAGATTGATGTTTTCGTTTGCATACAGTACTGCTACTTGATTGAAAAGCCCGGTTACGAAGCTGGTAACGTTAGCTACACTGCCACGCTGTTGGAAAATAGAATAATCGGCCTCGAGGTAAAGGTTGACGCAGTTATTAGCGTCCTTTTGGTTAGGAGATAGATCAGCGAGATCTTTCGGGGAGTAAGGAAGGTTCGAGTCTTTCGTAGCGCACTCACCTAGATCTGGTACCGGAAGGTCTTGATCATTGTAGATGATATGGCGACTGTCGTTTTTACCCAACATTTTTCCAATCACGAAGTTGCCGTCGGCATTAGCCACTAGGCCACTTACTTCATTTTCAAAGACTGAAAATGCTACCAGGCTATTTTTGTCATCAGCTAGCATTCCGCGATAATGTAGACCAAGAGGTGTCTTTTTATAGTTACTACTCCCACTTTCCGTCACGCGGAAGCCGGCAGCAAAAATTTCTGAACGAACCAGACTTACCTTGCCTAGTGTTCCTGGAAGGGTGAGCTCCAGACGATCAGGGGCACTCTTGCGCAGGTCCGATAAGGCTGAAGCAGAAAGTTCAAATACTGTGTAATCCGCTCCGGCTTTTTCCATTGACGGAATGGGTGTTTTATCTTTTGAGGCGGTAAAAAGGTCGAAGTTTTCTTCGGCACTTTGGCTAGCGTTAGCCCGCTCAATAAGTTTGGAAGGACGAAGATTTTGGGCATTTAGCCCAGTTACCAGAAGGGCCGTGCAAAGCACCGTCAGGAAGAGTGTGATAATGCGCATAGTAGCAAATGTTGGTTTAAATGAAATGATATGAATGGTGGTCGCCTCGCCCGTTGGCGTGGCTTTTAAAACAAGTAATAACTATGCTGGAGGAAGTTCAGTTAGTTCAGAAAAAAGCAGTCAACAACGTTCGCATATAGTGCGAACATTAGCAATAAAAAATCCGAATTTTACTGAGAGAGGGTTTGGAGGTCTAGGTGCGCCCGTGCAAGGGCAAAAAAGTGTTGTAGAAGCACGTCTGATTGCCCAACAAACGTCACTTTTTTAAATTAGTTGTGCATACACGCAAAAAAAAACGCCACCCCATGGTCATGGGGTGGCTAAAATGTAGTCTTTTACCATGTAAATCAGCCGGTTAACGTAAAATTAGGCGGCGAATGAAATTTTTCTCCCCATCGGTTAGTCTTAAGAAGTAAGTACCTGCTGGTAGTCTTGTTACATCGATAGAGGTAAGGTCTCCTGCCGCCTGGTATTCGGCAACCTTAGCGCCGGAGGCCGCATAAAATTGCAGCAGTGCATTGTTGGCGTTAAGGCTGGCAGGGAGGCGTACTTTAAGTTGATCATCCGCAGGATTTGGAGAAAGCATGAATCCAGCACTAATGGATTCATCTTCGGTAGCATTTGTTTCAAGCGTGAAGACCATTCGGTCCAGGTTGAAGGCTCGGGATCCGGTGATCTCAAGCCTCATTACTTGTTGGCCGGCTTCCAAAACCACGGTGTTGGTAGCACTGATTTCCTGGTAGGCATTCCAGTCTCCGGTGAGGGGCGTAGCAAAAGTTACGGTAGCATCTCCTGGGAACTTTAGCGCAAACTCACTAACTGCATCGGCAGACGCAACTTCAGCCTTCACACTGTAAGTACCTGCGGTTTCAACATCAACGGTGTATTCGATCCATTCCCCGGTGGAAACATAACCAAGGACGAAGCCATTGTTGGGCCCACCGCCAATGTCGACGCCTTCGCCAAGACGGTATCCGCCGCCCTGATTAGCCGCATCATTATCCTGGTAAGCAACGCCTTCGCCGCCTTCGTCGTAATCTTCCACCTCTACCGTTCCGGGAATAGTTTGAGGTAATCCGTTGTAGGCCGCTTGTACATTAGAAGCAAGCGTGATTCGGGCGGGGTAACCGTGGGTCAGGCGTCCTTCAGCATTGTGCGTATACATACGGTAGGTGAATATGCCGTTCAGGTAAACATCGGTATCCATGAATTCAGTAGCGTCGGGTGCCAGACGGCCTACTTCCCGGTAAATTCCGTTTCTGCCTTCTGCGCGTTCTACGACAATACTGTCGTTGCCCGTAAGTCGGTTGTTCCACTCCACCATACCGATGGGGTTGCCCTGGTTGTCTTGTGCGGAAGTTGCAAATATCTCATTTGGTGAATCCTGGTAGTAGTGTACCAAGATTTCTTTGACTTCGGGCCATTGGCCATCCGAACGTCGCATTACCCGGAAATCTCCGCCATCATCCCAGGTAGAAGTAGCAAAACCGTGTAAATCGGAAAGGCCCATGTACTCTGCGTACCATCGCATGCGGGAGTTGAAGTCGGCATTGACTTTTACACCAAATTCACTGATGTGTACCGGAATGTCATTTTGGTTAGACCAGTTCTTGGCCGCCTGGAATTTGTTGGCCATCACGGCGTAGTCCGTGGTTGATCCCCAAGTGCCTTGCGAAAGACCAGCAAAATTCCACGGGTCGTAGGAATGATAATAGCCCATTATGTAATCATCGTTAGGTATTGCAGCTGTAAATAATTGCTCTGCATTGGAGTACATATTGCCACCAAAAATGACAATTCGAGTAGGCTCCTCGGCACGGATAATGCCGAGAATACGGGCGTTGAGGTCATCTACCTGGGCAACGGTGAGGCCCATGGGCTCGTTGATGATTTCGTAGAGAAGCTTGTCGGACTTGTCTTTAAAACGCTCCACAATCTGACGCCAAATTCTGTCGTAGCGTGCCTTATTTGCGGTGGTATAGTTGTCTTTCAGCCAGTCTTCATGGTGGCCGTTAAGGGTGACGTAAAGACCACGGCTGAGTCCCCAGTCAATTACTTGTTCGACCCGGTCCATCCAGTCTGCGTCAACGTTGTAAGGCTGTCCAGACTGGGTGTGCTCGTCCCACCTTACGGGGACGCGGATGTTGGTGAACCCTGCTGCAATGTATGCGTCGAAGTAAGATTCCTGAGCGGGGCCGTTGTTCCAGCCGCCCTCCAAAGGGGGCTCAAGTGTATTGCCGAGGTTTATACCGCGGCCCATGCCCTCAAGTGCCTCAAAAGGAGTTAACTGAGCGGATAGTGTGGTGGCCAACAAAAGGGCCAGGAATAGTTGCACTAATTTCATAAAGTAATGATCGAACGATGAATAAATGATTTTGTAGCGAAAAGCACAATTATTTTGTACTGGTTTCCAAAGATAAAAATATTAGTGTATAAATCACACGAAGTACCTCCTTTTATCGTCGATTTTACGTTAATATCTGGCACGGATGCAGGTGCAAACGATTGTTTTCCTAGATTGTCTTTTAGCGACGGAATCTCAAAGAGGCTTGAAAGCGGAAAACGACTTTTTGGTCCAGAGAGAAATCCCGCAAACTGAAAACCATGAATCAAAAATCAGCCTTTGCACCTGCGTCCGCGCCCGAGTCATAGCATCTTTGGCGCTGCGGTAAGTGGGTATTGGTAAAACCCTTAACTTGAGCTTCAAGAATAACCATATAGACTGAAACACCAAACAAGCATGCTAGGAGATATTTGGAACGCTACCCTGAAGGGGATGAATGATCTGGCCGGGTCAGTAGGGGAAGGAGCAAAGGAAAAAAGCCTTGCACTCATTGAAGACTGGTTAGAGATTTTCCCTCAATTAGCTGAATATGGCCTGGAAATTACCAGCTTTAGTATGGGCTTGGCTATTAGCCCAAGCCTTAACGTAGAATTACTCGGCCGCCACGAAGATTGGTCGGACGAAGCTATTGCTAAGCGTCTTGAGGACCACAAAGGAGAGCATTCTATTACTACTGTTTTTACAGCAATCCGGACAGCTTACCGTCTTCAGAAAAAGACCCAGGCACAACTTCGTGATCCGCTAATTTTGAAGATCATCGTTAGAATATCACCAGAGGTGCGCGTAGTGCTGGGCCAACCCATACTGGAGGACTAAGAATGACCTAATTCGACGTTCCTAACGACACTTTTCCTAGTTCTTTACCCAGATCATTACCAATGAAAATTTTAATCGCACCCGACAAGTTCAAGGGAACGCTAAGTGCTGATAGCGTAGCTTCTTCCATTGGACGGGCGGTTCGTAAAATTTTTCCTGATGCGGAAATTATAGAACAGCCAATGGCCGATGGAGGTGAGGGAAGCCTCGATCTTTTGGCCAGGGCTTTACCAACCGCTCAACATCACCGTCTGAACGTCACGGGGCCTTTACGGAGGCCTGTATCGGCAACCTATCTTCTAAACGATGGAACGGCTTACATCGAAATTGCGGAAGCCTGCGGCTTGAAACACGTGCCCGCCCCACGTCGTGATCCAGGAGCAACCACCTCCATTGGTGTGGGGCAATTGATTGATGATGCCATCGCACGGGGAGCTACCAAAGTCTACCTCTTTCTTGGTGGAAGCGCGACCAATGACGCTGGTTCCGGTATGGCCGCCGCCCTTGGCTACCGCTTTTTTAGTGACCGGCCAAACGACTTTGTACCAACTGGCACTTCTCTTCGCTACGTGAATCGGATAGATTCCAGTGAAGTGCCTGATACGCTAAAGAATATTCGTTTTACCGCAGTTTGTGATGTAGACAACCCACTGCTCGGACCGGATGGAGCTACAAAAACTTACGCTCCACAAAAAGGAGCCGAGGAAGCTGATTTGCCAGCACTAGAGGCTTCTATGAAGCACTTCGCTGAAGAGATTAACCGCTGGCTCAAGACCGACATTTCCCAGCAGCGAGGAGGTGGTGCTGCAGGAGGACTTGCTGCTGGTGCAGTAGCTTTTCTTAATGCTGAAATTCGTTCGGGGACCGATGTGTTGATGGAGGCCGTAACTTTTGATGCCTTATTAGAAGGTGCGGATCTGGTTATTACCGGGGAGGGTAAAATTGATGCTCAGACACTGCACGGAAAAGTAGTAAAGGGGGTGGCTGTCCGTGCGAAAATGGCAGGTGTTCCTAAGGTGATTGCCATCTGCGGGCGAAATGAAATTGATTGGCGGGAAGCTGAGTCAATTGGCCTCAACGCGGTCCACTCTCTGTTAGAACTCTCCTCCGTAACCTTCGCTGATGCTATGTACCGTACAGAAGAAAGCCTGGAACGATTGGTTGGTATTCGGTTGGGGAAACCGAGGAGAAGGCCGTTGGATGGTAGGAAAGGATGATTTTAGGTGTATAAGTGTACTTATACGCTAGATCAAGGAGAAGACCGTTGGACGGTAGGAAGGGATGACCTTCTCGCCTGGCAAAATAAAATTTCCGTACCATTACCATCAAAACCAAACCAAAACCAGGCGACGGAAAACCCACACATATGACGACGAAGAAAATAGGCCTGATTCTAGGCCCTGTGGCCTTTGCCCTGATCTTGGCTTTCCTTCACCCGGAAGGGCTTCCTTTTGCTGGCACTGCCGTATTGGCCACAACAGCCTGGATGGCGATCTGGTGGACTACCGAAGCAATTTCCATCGCTGTTACCGCGATGCTCCCGATGATACTCTTTCCGCTTACGGGGGTGCTGACTACGGGAGAAGCGACTAAGCCTTACGGCCATTACTTGGTCTTTCTCTTCCTCGGTGGCTTTGTTATCGCCATGGCCGTAGAGCGTTGGAATTTGCACCGGCGGATAGCGCTGGGCATCATCAATCTAATTGGTTCTAACCTGAAAATGGTAATATTGGGAGCTATGGTGGCTACTGCATTTCTTTCGATGTGGATCTCGAATACGGCCACCTCAGTGATGATGCTCCCGATCGCAATGGCGATCGCCAAACAATTAGAAGATGACCCTACGACCAAAGTGGATGAAAACAGCACCTTCGGTAAAGCGCTCATGTTGGCTATTGCCTATTCTGCATCAATTGGTGGAATGGCATCTTTGGTAGGAACACCAGTAAACTTTGTACTTGCAGGACAGGCCAAAGAGGTGTTTGATGTGGAGATTGGTTTTATAGATTGGATGCGGATTGGTCTGCCAATCTCAATCGTACTACTTGTCATTTGTTGGTGGTACCTCACCAGGGTAGCTTTTACCTTCAAGCAAGATTCTTTTGCTGGAGGCCGTGCGGAAATTCGCCGGTTGCAAAAAGAGTTAGGCCCCATGAGCCAGGAAGAAATAAAGGTGCTTGTCGTTTTCATCATAACAGCTACTGCCTGGGTTGGGCGTAAAGCTATTCTTGCTCCGCTCATCCCCGGTATTAGTGATACCGTGATCGCTATGATCGGTGCTACTGCCTTATTCCTGATTCCGGGAAAAGAGAAGGGTAGTACGTTGCTAAATTGGTCGGAGGCAGAGAAACTTCCCTGGGGAGTAGTTTTACTTCTCGGTGGAGGTTTTGCACTGGCGGCTGGTTTTGAGGCCGGAGGCCTGGCGGAATACGTTGCTGATAACCTAAGTGTTCCTGATGGTGTGAACCTACTATTAATTACCCTACTGGTGGTTGCGGCGGTTAATTTTCTTACGGAAATCACCAGCAACGTCGCTACTACATCTATGCTACTACCGGTGCTTGCCGTGGCTGCTGGGCCACTTGGGGTCACCGGTGCTTCTCTAATGGTTCCGGCTACGCTTGCGGCGACCTGTGCGTTCATGCTACCCGTTGCTACTCCGCCTAATGCAGTCGTGTTTGGCTCCGGTTACCTAACCATTCCTGACATGGCCAGAGCTGGTTTTCGAATGAACGTCATCTCTATTCTAATCATCTCTTTAGTCGCTTACTTTGTACTTCCTTTATTGCCTGGCTTTGGGTTTTAGCACAAATGGCTGAAAAAGCAAATTAAGCTATCTTACTCATCCGTAAAATTCTTAAAATGAAAATATTTACTACTTTGCTTTTATCGTTTGTGTCAATAACCTGTTGCT
The DNA here is from genome assembly GCA_964410795.1 of uncultured Lewinella sp. Classification (GTDB taxonomy): domain Bacteria; phylum Bacteroidota; class Bacteroidia; order Chitinophagales; family Saprospiraceae; genus Neolewinella. The sequence continues at coordinate 8,803 of CAYPIM010000182.1, forward strand.
TTGCACAACCGGAGATGCCAGCTATTCTGAGCCTGAAGCAACAAGGCGAGCTTCACGATACCTGGCTGAGTGAGCGTGCTAAAACGATACTTCCGATGCTGATGGCGCGTGAAGGGGTAGATATGTGGATCATCATCAGCCGGGAATACAATGAAGACCCAGTACTGAACACAATGCTGCCGAGCAAGTGGATGGGGGCACGCCGCACAACGATGCTGGTAATTTATGACGAAGGGGAGGGAGGAGATTTGGAAACCCTTGCCTGCGCCCGTTATGATGTCGGGGATGTGTTTAAAAAAGCGTGGGACCCGGAAAAACAACCAGACCAATGGGCGGCGCTACGGGAAATTATTGAGGAAAGAAACCCGGCTAATATTGCGGTCAACCGTAGCGCAGACTTTGGCCTGGCGGATGGGATAAGCTCCTGGCATTATGACAAACTTCGGGAGACCCTCCCTGCGCACCTGCGTCCGCGCCTGATGAGTGGCGAAAAACTGGCGATTGGTTGGCTGGAAACAAGATTGGCTAGCGAAATGACGGTATATCGGCAGGTGATGGGGGTGGCGCACACCATCATCGCTGAAGCTTTTAGCAATAAGGTCATCACCCCCGGCGTGACGACGACGGATCAAGTAGTTTGGTACATGCGCGAACGGGCCAATAAGCTTGGCCTGGGCATCTGGTTTCACCCAACGGTAGATGTACAGCGGGCCGAAAACCAAAAACTCTATGAATTCAGTGGCCGGCCGGACGCTGCGATTATTCAACCAGGCGACTTGCTGCACTGTGACTACGGTATTACCTATTGTGGCCTTAATACCGATACCCAGCACAACGCCTATGTACTTAAGCCTGGCGAAACAGAGGCACCAAATTATCTTGTAGAGGCCTTTGGCCAGGGCATGCGCACAATGGACATCTTGACGGAGCAGTTTGAAAACGGCCGTACGGGGAATGACCTTTTGGCGCGGGCGCTGGTGCAGGGAAAGGATGAGGGCTTAAGACCAACCATCTACACTCACCCAATCGGCTATCATGGCCACGGTGCCGGACCTACTATTGGACTCTGGGACCAGCAGGGTGGGGTACCCGTACGGGGAGATTACCCGCTCCACCCCAACACCGCCTACAGCATCGAGCTAAACACAAAAGTGAAGATCGATGCCTGGGGGAAAGATATCCGTATGATGATGGAAGAAGATGGCTTTTGGGACGGAGAGCAGTTCCGATATGTTGATGGTCGGCAAACCGCGCTTTACCTAATTCATTAGAACTTACTGAAGAATTTCTAAATGTTCTTATAGTACCTTGGCCGAATGAAAAAAACAATGTCATTGATAATCGCGGTCCTCGCCATAGGAATCATGATTGGTGGCTTGATGCTTAAAGGCACTATACCCAAAGCTGCTACTGCTTCTATGTTTCTAAGCGGACTTGTTATTGCTATGGCAGCGATGATTGCCTTTTTTACTTACCGTACAGAGAGGATCTCTTCCGATACGCAGCGGATAATATCGGACTTGAAATTGCTACGCTTATTTGAAAAGCAGCCCGGAGGGCTGCTCTCGGCAAAGATGGTGGCAGAAAAGACGGAGCTTTCTTCCGGAGAGGCGGCTACCAGGCTACGCGCACTGGCTACTGGCGGCCTGCTGAACATAGGGTCAAACGCTATGGGGACCAAGTATTTTTACGAATTGTCCGCCCCGCTGGAAGAAATTCCAGGGATAAAACTTTCGGGAGAACCTTATCTGACGATTGAAGACCTCCAGGAAATTTTTATCGCCTACGATTTTAAAGTCAGCCCTCATGACTTAATGGTGGCTACCGGCCTTTCCTGGAAGATGCTTTCTCTTGAGATGCAGCACTTTCGCAAAAAAGGTGTAATCGACGTAGCCCTCATCAACCGGCCAGGGGACAGTAGTAAGCAATATATTCTGATGGAAGATTATCATCGTTCCGAAACATTAGACCTGGATAGCCGCACACGAATCAACGAGGAAATTAAGCAAGTACTCTACGATGAACAGTTTTTGGTTTAAACGAAGCCTTAAAGTGGGTTAAACTTGATTTAAAGCCAGGTTTTCAAAGCCGACCTTAGATGATTCGTACAGTTATTAGCTTAACTAAAAGCTATTAACGATGCGTTACTTCCTGCTTACCTGCTTACTGACAACAATTTTCCTCCCCCTATCCGCCCAACGAGGCCGAGGCCCTGCTTTGGATGGTGTTTGGTTAGAAACCAGCCTGGACCGCCGCGGGCAGCCACTGCCCGTTAACCGCCAGCCCAAACGGACCACTCTAATTCTTGATCCAGATGGCTTTTTCGAGGAAATCCGCCCCGGCCGAACCCGCTACGCTGCTGACCGGCGCTTCCTGGGCCGATGGGATGCGGACTACCGCTCCGGCAACCTCACCTTGAGGGTAGATGGACCAAGTCGGGTCTCGGCAGTTCCGCCTCGTTATGGGCGCTACTCGCGCCGTACTACGCAGCGCATACCCTACGCCATTGTCTTCAGCGATCGTGATGAATTAGTACTTCGGGACAGAAG
>CAYPIM010000183.1:0-11051 GCA_964410795.1 uncultured Lewinella sp.
CTCCATTGCGGGCGGACTCCCTTTCAGGGTTAGAGGAATTCGAGTGATGAATGCCAAGTAAGATGAAACTTAGATTACACTGTACTAGTAACCCGGGTTTTGGGTCAGGCTAGGGTTATTCGTGATTTCCAGGGGAGGAATTGGTAGCAAGTAATCCCTGGCTGCGCTAAAGTTCTGTGTACCTGCTTGTTCGGTTTCAAAACCATTTGCACCGAATACTTCAGCTCCTAATTGTCTTCTGACAATGTCATACCATCTTTTATGTTCAAAGGCAAGTTCTAACCTTCTTTCTTCCATCACATCGTCGATAGTAGCTCCACTAATGTTTGCAGGTGCCGCGCTAGGCGTACCAGATCCATCGCCATTTCTGGCCCTTTCTCTAACCATATTTATCCACGCATCAGCTTCTGAGGTTCTACCAAGTTCAATGGCAGCTTCCGCTGCAATCAAAAGTACCTCGGCGTAACGCATCATCTGATAATTAGAATCTGAATCTCGGCCGCTGGTATTTGCGATAGGCGTATCACCCGCCATAGCCGTATATTTAGAGATGTGCGGGCGGTTCGCATTACGAGGATCTAAGCTAGAAAAATTTGTGAAAGGAATCACCTCGCCGCTGTTGGTTGTAGCTTCTGCATCAAAATTAACTTCTCTCCGGTAGTCTCCTGCGTCCCAGGTGTCATAAACCGCCTGAGCTGGCACCATAACCGACCATCCGCCAGTAGCGTAGTAGGTTGCTTGACCATAGAAGCCTGTAAAAGCGGCTAAGTAGTCTCTTGATTCATCATTGATATTGGTTGCCACAAAATCTATAACGAATATTGGTTCTTTCGAGAAGTCGGTATTCACGGCATGAAAGATGTTGCGGTAATCTGGTTCCAATGCCAAGTCGTATGTACCTGCATTATTGATGAGGTTAGTGGCTTCATCATAGGCCAGTTGATATTCCCCACGAGTTAGGTGCACACTGGCAAGAAAGGCACTTGCTGCTGCTTTACCAGGAAGAGACCTGTCGTCCCGTGTATTGGGTAATGTCGCCTTAGCAAATTCAAAATCTGAAATGATGCCCTCATATACGATGTCTACTGGCGTTCTTGGCGCAACGGATGCGTCCGCAGTGGTCGTTAGCTCGTCTAAGTAAGGCACATCTCCAAAGAGTCTAACCAAATGATAGTAAGCAAAACCTCTGATGAAGCGTGCTCGGCCAGCTATCTCATCCACTACCACAGCATCTTGCCCCTCAAGAAATTCTATCTCCCTGAGGGTCTCGTTAGCACCCCGGACCATTTGGTAGAGTCGAGGCCAGAAGCTTCTTTCCGGATTGGAGATGTTCAGTATCAATGCATTATCAGCCGAAACTGAAAATTGGTCATGTTCAATTCTTATGGGCGAAGTAGAGGGGTTGCCTATATCCACCATGTCTGAGCGTAGCATGAGCGTTAAGCCCAAGCCTCGTGACACAAATGCTCTAGCAGTTAGGTTACCGTAGGCACCATTAATCGTAGTTTCAACCGTCTCTAAATCAATAGTCCGTTCATCCGGATTTAATTGACTTATAGCATTTTCCTCTAAATCTGAACACGCCGTAACGGATAAACCAAGTATCAGCGCAAATAAAATCTTAATGTTTTTCATCTTGATTAGTTTTAGTTTAATGACTTATCTCATTTAAAATTTCAAATTAATACCAACCGTCACCGATCTCAAATTGGGGTAATTCCCAAAATCGTGCCCTTGAATGATATTATCATCTCCACTACTTTCGCCACCGCTACCAAAGTAACTCACTTCAGGGTCCAATCCGCTATAATTGGTAATGGTTAATAAGTTTTGTGCACTTACTGACAGTCTTGCGGAACTGAATCCTATCTTTTGTATGGTATTGGACGGCAAATTATAGCCCAGGGAGAGGTTCTTGAGTCTTAAGTAGCTTCCATCTTCAACAAAGCGTGAAGAGCGCTCTCTACCTCTGACCGCAGCCCGTGGTATGTCAGTATTCGTATTATCTGGCGTCCAGGAGTTCAGTACATCAGTCAATCCGTTACTGTCACCATTATACAATTGAACAGCAGTGAGGTTGTAGATATCTCCGCCTATGGAACCTTGGAAAAAGATACCCAAGTCGAAACTTTTAAAGGAGAAGCTATTGCTAAGGCCAATTGTGAAATCAGGGTTTGGGTCACCAATAGCCTGCCGGTCATTGTCATTAATAACACCGTCGAAGTTACCCTCTTCATCCGCTACCTCTGCGAACAGGGGCTCTCCGGGAATTGCGTCTCCATTTCCATCGAAAGATCTGCCTTCTAAAGCGGTTCCTTCAGGAATAGCTCCTCCTTGGTATACGCCCCTGTAGTCTAATCCCCAGAAAAGACCAAGGGGATCGCCTTCTCTCAGGATGTAAGTTGCGCCACCAGCAAAGTAACCAGGAGCACCACTGCCAATAATCTCTGATCCGGAGGATAATTCTACGACTTGACTCCTGTTGATTGACAAGTTGAAATTACTCTTCCAGTTGAAGTTTGCGGTGTTGACATTGGTTGAAGTTAAAGAGAACTCAAACCCTTTATTATTGATGGAACCTACGTTTCTGAGGACGTCCAAATCAGATGTTCCCAGGTAAAAGTTGGTGGCTCTATCCACGGCTAGCAGATCTTCCGTGTCAATGTTATAGTAGTCTGCACTGATCGCTATCCTGCCTTCGAAGAGACCTAAATCTAGGCCAATATTTGTCTGGTAGGAAGTTTCCCACTTTAGGTCTGGGTTGTCCTCACGCGCCAGGTCTACCCCAAAAGCACCGTCAACTTCTGAGGGCGGCTGAACGCGGTAGGTTGCAAGTGACTCGTAAGGCCCAATGGCTTGGTTACCCGTTAGTCCATAACTAGCTCTTAACTTAAGGTTGGATATCGTCGGATTGTCAACCAAAAAGTTTTCTTGTGAAATCTTCCAGCCTATGGCAACAGAGGGGAAAATTGCATATTTATTGTTTGCGGCAAAGTTTGATGCACCATCCCTACGAACGGTAGCGGTAAGTAAGTACTTGTTTTGCCAATCAAAGTTGAGTCGTCCAAAAACTGACTCAATTTCAGACTCTGAGAAACGAGAATCAACGGTACGCTGATCAATCTGACCTGCTTCCAGGTTATAGAAAGAGAACACATCGGTTAGTAGTTCCCGGGCACCTGCTTCCAGGCCTTCTGTGGTGCTTTTTTGATATGAATGCCCAGCGAGTAAGGTCAAATTACCTTCCCCGACTGGTTTGGTATACGTTAGGTAACTCTCACTAAGAAGCCTTGTTCTTTTTACAGACTCCAGAAATGCTCCTCCAGCAGAGAGCTGAAAAGTTTGTGGTTTGAAATAGCCTTCCGTGCTATTTTGAGTTCTGTAACCTAAGGTAGTCTTGAAATTAAGACCTTCAAATAGCTGATAATCAGCATACAGGTTGGTTCTTACGTTGTCCGTTTTAGTTTCATTGGTTATCTGTGTAGCAACCGCCCATGGGTTTTCTATATCATCTCCAACTGTGTTTTGAGAGAAGTTGCCATCCGCATTAAACCTTCCTACATCAGGTGAAAACCTGAAAGCTAAGGCTACAACGTCATCTCCGCCTCCGTTTACAGAACCAATGGCATCTCTTCCAGTCGATTGGGTGGATACACCATTTTGCTCACTTCGACTAGAAACAGTATTTAATCCGATTTTTAGCCTGTCATTGACTTGCGCATCAACATTAGCTAAAAACTGAATCTTGTTAAAGTTAGAATTAACAACGATTCCTTCCTGGTCAAAATAAGTGCCGGATACGTAGTAGTTAACATTATCACCTCCGCCAGAAACCGAAAATTGGTGGTTTTGCGTACTTCCACTTCTGTAAATTTCGTCTTGCCAATCCGTATTCTCTGATCCCTGAGCATAAGGAGCATCACCTGCATTGAGACGGATCATGTTCTGATATTCAGCAAATCCTCTTGCGTCCAGCAGGTCAAGTCTATTTGTAGTTTCCTGAAAGGAGTAATTGGAATTAAGTTCAACGGTTGGTTTTCCAGACTTACCTTTCTTAGTTGTAACCAGGATAACGCCACCTGAGCCTCTTGAGCCATAGATTGCTGTTGCAGAGGCATCTTTCAAGATCTCGATGGATTCTATATCGTTCTGCTGTGGGAATGAAGCCCCAACAAAACCATCCACTACAACAAGTGGATCACTACTTGCATTTAGTGATGAACTACCACGGACTCGAATCGAAATACCCGCTCCGGGCTCGCCACCATTCTGTGTCTGAACAGATACCCCCGCTGCACGGCCTTGAAGTGCCTGACCAGCATTCAATACGGGAAAAGCTCGTATGTCTTCAGACTTTACCGAGGCAACACTACCCGTAATATCACTCTTCTGAACACTTCCGTAACCAACTACTACAACCTCGTCTAATACTGTTGAATTTGTAATTAGTTTAATCGCGAAGCTGGTTTGTCCGTTAACAGGAACAGCTTGGGATTCAAATCCGGTGTATGAAAATTCCAACACCGCCTCGGAGGGAACCGCCAGGCTGAAATTTCCCTCATAGTCGGTAACGGTACCAGTGGAAGTTCCTTGCACTAATATCGTAACTCCAACCAGACTTTCACCGTCTTGGTCGGTAACCTGACCAGTAACGGTTCCTTGGGCATAGATACTAGTTGTAACCAAGCATATGAACATAAAAAGGAGGCCTAACACCTTATTGGTGCGCCCCGCAAAACTTTTTGAAAAGTAATTCATAGAACAGTTTTTAAGTAATAGATAATACTGATGTATAGTGAGTGACTCGTAAGACCTGACGGTATAACTAGTGGGCTAGTTCAGATAACAGTTTTCAATTCGAAAGAAGCATAAAATAAGGAGAGCCTGTAATAGACCCTCCTTATTTTTTATTGACTTAAGTTCTAATTCTGCTAATTAGAGCTTACATGTCTTCACCCACAGTAACTTCTGAACAGTTAGGGTGGTATACGGATTCAGCATTGATAACGTTGCCATCAGCATCCGCAGGGTCCAGGTTGTCACCTGCAGTGTAGCTCTGGAAGTCATCACTGAACGCAACCTCCTCAGATCCTGAATCAGAAGAGTAGATTACGATATTATCAACGTGGAAAACCTGGTCAGAGGTAGATGAAGTCGAATTGTACTTCCACTGGAAGTTGTAACCACCGTCCTTGGTCGCTTCTAAGTGACCGGGTACATCTCCATCACCACCGTTAGTGGTACTTAGTGCATCGGCGTTCACTACCTGGCCATTCATTGTAACGGTGAACGTTGGCGCGGTCAAGCCATCAGCAGAGGCAACCCAACTTACTTCAACGGGAACCCACATATCAACTATGGGGTCAGGAAAGTTTGCACTCGCAATAGTAGCGTCAGATGCTCCTTCCCGGTATTCGTGTGGGGCATCGTCCTTGATCCTTATTTCTACAAGGGAAAAATCACCCGTTGTTGAAGTACCGGCAACATTAATAAAACCGTCTTTGGCACCTTCGGCTACTCTGTAGTCAAAAGTGACTCTTCCTGTGCGAATTGAATCCATCGCTTGGTACCGAAGCTCACCCGTGTCAGAGTCAAGAAGGTCAGCTATGACAACGTACCGGTTTCTGGGGGCAGTAACATCAATTGTTGCAGTTGCCGTACCCGTTTCTCCATCAGTTGCGGTAACGGTTAACGTAACCACAAAAGTACCTTCTCCTGAGAAAGTGTAGGTAGGGTTGGCTTCCGTAGAAGTCCCATCTCCACCAAAGTCCCAGGAAGACTCGAAAGAGGTGTCATCGATTCCGTTGACCAAAGAGTTGTTCGTGAAAGCGTAGGTCAGTGAATTGTCAGGATCAACCTGGGATGTGAAACTGGGGACCACGTTTGAGGGGTCAGGATCTACCATCATCATTTCATCATCATCGCAAGATGAAATCATGGTGATTGACAAGAAAAGGCCCATCATCAAAATAACGTTCCTGGTGAACGTAGTTGTCAGGTTTTGCATAATAATTGCTTTTTGCATTTATTGAATAATTGATTAGTTATTTAAGAGGTGTCCGAAGCTTTTTACTTTTATTTGTGCTTTACGGACGGTTTGAAAGTCTTACTCCTTATACTTTGAGTTGAAGTGTTTAGCAATAGATTGCATTGTTTATTGTAGTGATCGATTTTTAATTCGTAAGGCGAGGCATTAGTGAACTGAAATGAACGACGTCATTTAGATGTTTACGCATCGCTACTTCCACAGCACTTACGTCTTGGTTGCGGATGTGGTGAAGTATTTGTTCGTGTTCGTTAAGGGCTTTTATCTCCCGGGAATCATCACAGACCTGATATTTGACGTGGTTAGAGATAATATCAGGAGTGATCACCATCATCAATGACTTAAGCACACCATTTTTACTGGCATCCGCAATACTCAGGTGAAAAAGCAGGTCTTCTTCAATCGCCTGTTGGCCATTACGAACTTTTTGTTCGTACGCCTTTTGTGCGGAGTGAATTTCGATAAGATCTTCCGGCGTACGTCGCTCGGCGGCCATGCGGGTGATCTGCAATTCGAGCATAACACGCGTTTCTACCAAGGAGTAAAAATCGCTGTTTTCGAGTTGCAATACGTCGGTAAAAAGGCCTTCCAAAGCAGAAATTCCCATTCCTGCTACTATGGTACCACTCTGCGGGAGGGTTTTTAAAATTCCGTAAAACTCAAGCTTTTGTAGGGCATCACGAACGTGATTGCGGCTAACACCGAATCGTTCAGCCAATTTTCGCTCTGCAGGCAGGCGATCTCCAGAAGCCAACTGCCCTGATAAGATAAGATCCCGGATCTGCCGGATGATCAAATCCACAGGGGGTTCGACTTTAATTGAACTGAAATTTTGTTGCATGATCTAAAATATACAATCGCTTGTACACCAAAGATAGACAAATAAAATTGGTTGACCAAATTCTGGTTGACCAATTTCGGGGAATAATATCGAAAGTAAACTTTACCTGTTTCGGTTAGAATTTTCCAACGTAAGTCTCTGGTCGGATCAGCTTCAACTCCGCCTTGATTGAATCCGGCACGGCCAGCCCTTCGATGAACTCGTGCAAGATGGCTTCGCTGAACTGCGTTCGCCCGCGGGTAAGTTCCTTTAGGGCTTCGTAAGGTTTGGGGTAACCTTCCCGGCGGAGAATGTTTTGAATGGCTTCGGCACAGACGATCCAGTTGGCTTCCAGATCAGCGTTGAGTTTGTCCTGGTTCAGCAGGAGTTTACTGAAACCTTTTTCGATGGCTTTGATGGAGAGCAGCACGTGGGCCATCGGTAAGCCGACGTTGCGCAGCACGGTGGAATCCGTCAGGTCACGCTGAAGGCGGCTGATCGGGAGCTTATCCGCAAGGTGGGTAAACAGGGCGCGGGCGATGCCGAGGTTGCCTTCCGCATTCTCAAAATCGATAGGGTTTACTTTATGTGGCATGGCGGAGGATCCAATCTCTCCTTTGATGGTCTTCTGGCGGAAGTACTCCATGCTAATGTATTGCCAGATGTCGCGGCACAGGTCGATCAGAATGGTGCTGATGCGGTTGAGGGCGTGAAATACTGCGCCGAGATTGTCGTAATGCTCGATTTGCGTAGTGGGGTAAGAACGCTTCAGCCCCAAATCTTTGCTTACGAACTGGTCGGCAAAAGCGTGCCAGTCGTAGTCCGGGAAGGTAACGTAGTGAGCGTTCATATTCCCGGTGGCACCGCCAAACTTTGCCGGAAGTTGTATTTCCTGAAGTTGGCGCAGCTGTTCACGCAGGCGGTGCGTCCAGACGCTGAATTCCTTGCCCAGCAGGGTGGGAGAAGCAGGCTGACCGTGCGTTTTGGCCAGCATTGGTACTTCTGCCCACTCCATAGCGTGGCGGTCAATCATACTGATCAGGCCTTCGAAAGCGGGGAGGATCACTTCGTTCAGGCTGTCTTTTATGCTGAGCGGAACAGCCGTATTATTGATGTCCTGGCTAGTTAGGCCAAAATGAACGAACTCCAGGATGTCTCCCATTCCTGCTTTTTCCATGCGTGCCTTTACAAAGTATTCTACCGCTTTTACGTCATGGTTCGTCGTCCTTTCGGTGGTTTTCACTTCTTCGGCGTCAGCTTCATTGAAGTCGGTTACCATCTGTTCTAAGTCCCACATCTGTGTCGAGGAGAAGTGCTGCAGCTGGGGCAAACCCAACTTGTGCAGTGCCTGGATGTAGCGTACTTCTACCAGTACCCGGTAACGAATCAGGGCGTATTCACTGTAATATTCACTGAGTTCCTTTGTTTTGCCGTGGTAACGGCCGTCAATGGGGCCGATTGCGCGTAGTGGAGACATTGGGGAAGATTGATAGATTTATAGTGCGATAGATTTATAAGCTACCACGTGTTTGAAGGCGCAAATGTACGATTTGTGTTCAGTGCTGCGTAGCCATTAAGCCTAAGTTATAGTTGGGTGCATACCACTCACTAGACATTCTGAGCTCCCTCTCCGTCGAGCCTTAGGCGAGACGTGTGGGAGAGGGCGGGGGGAGAGGCAGAAAATCAAACCTCGAAGAAGCCGCGAAGCGAAATGTCTAGTTGCAAGAATTGAGATATTTTCTATCAATCTATCATACTATCAATCTATTTCCAGGCGCGGCCGCAGGTGCAAAGCAGGTTGAAGGGCTTAGTTGGGAGCACGAAGCTTCTTTACCGGGCGAGAGAAATTTCCTCCAACCTCCCGGCGCATTCCCTATCTTCCCCTCCATAAACCAACTTGTCAAGATGCGTCCTTACCTTTTTACCTTGCTCCTTTCAGGCCTCCTATGCACCTGCGTCAGCGCCCAGAACCTGGAACTCTTTGAGAGTTTTACCGATCACGCCGTACTGCAGCGCAACGTAGACCATCCAATGTGGGGCTGGGCAAAACCGGGAAAAGTAGTGAAAGTGCTCATCGGTGAGCACAAACTGAGTGTGAAAGCCGATAAATCCGGGCGTTGGGAAGTGAGCCTGCCCCCCATGGGCGCCGGCGGACCGCACAAAATATCCGTACAAGCCAAGCCGGAAGCCATTTTACTCAAAGACATCTACTTCGGTGATGTCTACCTACTATCCGGCCAGTCAAATATGGAATGGCGACTGACGCAATCTGACCCCGATGGCACCCGGGCCCGCGCCATTGCCAATCCCCTCATCCGTGAGTTGAAGGTTAAAAAAACGTACGCGGCCAAACCACAGCAGCGCCTCGATATTGACGAGAACTTCAGCGAGGAGTGGATCGTCGGCACTGCCGACGGCATTAAAGACTTCAGCGGCGTGGGGAGTTATTTCGCCCATTACCTCCGTGAAGAAGTCGATGTCCCCATCGGCCTGCTGCACAGCAGCTGGGGCGGAAGCCGCATTGAACCCTGGATGCGCCCTTCGGCCGAGGGCATGAACCCTGATCTGGACGAAGTGGAAGATATGCTGAACCAGGCTGGCATAGCTGGCCGTAAACGATTCGCTAAAGATTTTCCCGGCCGAAATGTACCAACGGAAGACGAGGGCCTGGCCAAAGGATGGCTAAAGGACGGGTTTGACGACGGAAGCTGGCCCACTATGACGCTACCCTCCTTTTGGGAAGCTGCGGGCTACCCGAACGTTGACGGGGTTTTCTACTTCCGCCGCACCTTTGAACTTACCGAGGCCCAGGCGACGGGTAAAGCTACCCTGTACCTTGGTAAAATTGACGATGGGGACCTAACCCACGTCAACGGCAAAAGAGTAGGCTCGCTTCCGAATTCCTACTCCAAAGATCGTATTTATGAATTGCCAGTAGGTTCCCTCCGGGCCGGGAAGAACACCATTGCGGTGCAGGTCACCGACGGCGGCGGTGGTGGCGGTTTCTACTCTGAGGCCAAGGTGCTAAAGCTAGCAACTAAGTCCGGGGATATTGCCCTGGCTGGAGATTGGAAATTCAATATTGGCAAGTTTGCCGTAGGCGGTAATTTTAATCAACTCCCGGTCGTCCTTTACAACGCCATGATCGCTCCACTCGAAAAATACCCGCTCACCGGTGTACTCTGGTACCAGGGCGAAAGCAACGCCGGACCGGGCGACAACATCAAGTACTCCGAATTGATGAAGGGACTCATCAAAGACTGGCGCGATTTCTTCGCCCAGCCCGACTTGCCCTTCTACTGGGTCCAGCTGGCTAATTTCAAAGCACCGCCAAAAACCGCTAACGAACCCGGCTGGGCCGTGCTGCGGCAAAGCCAAACCAATGCTTTAACCTTACCCCGTACCGGCCAGGCGGTGATCACCGATATTGGAGAGGCGAAAGACATCCACCCAAGGAATAAATGGGAGGTTGGCCGTCGGTTATCCCTACACGCACTGAAAGACATATATAATAAGGACGTAGCTGCGGCAAGCCCGAGCGTAGTTTCCGCCAAAGCAATCAATGGCCGCGTAGTGGTCACCTTCTCCGATATTGGGAGTGGACTGCAGGTGAAGCCGACGGCGGCCAACGACCAACGGTACCCTTACCTCGCTGAAGGGTTCACCGTAGAAGACCTTCAGGGCAAGTGGCACTTCGCCTCGGGATTTGTGGATGAGGATGACAATGGGGTCGTGCTCGTTACGCCGCCCGGAGTCACGGTAAGAAAAGTTCGCTACGCATGGGCCGACAATCCGGAACGGGCAAATCTGTTCTCTAAAGAAGGCTTGCCGGTTACACCTTTTGAGGTAACAGTGAAATGAGGCTTAGTTGATAGAAGGTAGTGGGTAGTTTTACCGCAAACACCGCTCGCGGCGTTATCCTTGCCCACTAGCGTAGTAAGTGGACACAGCGGCAGCATTACTCATAGGGTGTTCCGTTTTATGGTAATAGCACGACACAATTTTAGGCCATGCCCCCAGCCATGATTTGCCCCCCTCTCCCCTGGAGAGGGCCGGGGGTGAGGTTACGAGCGGAGCGAGCAAAGCCGTTCAGAAATCGTTGCAGCAATACCCCATCAAGCGGAACACCCTAGTACTACCCACTATAAATCTATCAATCTATATCTTCGCCCCAATGAAAGCCAT
>CAYPIM010000184.1:0-11039 GCA_964410795.1 uncultured Lewinella sp.
CCCCACTGGGGAGGGGTCTTATAAAAACACTTCGCGTTTTATGTTAAAACCGTCGGTCAGTTTTACCAGCAGACTACATACCCTAACCCCAACCGCCCGTGCATAAACTCCGCTACCTGATCATACCTGTTCTTTTTACGCTCCTGTCCAGTTCCGGCTGTGAGCGGGCAGCCTCCACTCTTTTCTCCCCCGTTACCGGCCTTAACTTCGTCAACGCCCTACCCGAAAATGACTCCGTAAACATCGTCACCTTTCAGTACCTCTACAACGGCGGCGGAGTTGGCGTTGGGGATTTTGACAAAGACGGACGCCCGGACCTCGTCTTCAGCGGAAACTTCGTATCCAGCGCTCTCTACCTGCAAAAAAGCGATTGGGTGTTCGCCGACGTAACTAAAAAAGCAGGTTTAACAACCAAAGCCTGGTGCGCTGGCGTCAACGTAAGCGACATAGACGGCAACGGTTGGGAAGACATTTACTTTGCCACCTTAAACCCAGACGGCAAGGAAGGCACCCCTAACCTACTGTTCCTCAACCAAGGAACAGACGCCGATGGCATTCCTCATTTCACCGAAGCTGCCGCCCAATTTGGACTAAACGACATGGCCTACGGCACCCATTCCGCCTGGTTTGACTACGAAAACGACGGCGACCTCGACCTCTACGTCCTCAATAATGCCATCGAAGACTTCAACCGCAACGTCGCCAAAGGAACGGACACCAGCGGACGAGGGAAAAGTACTGACCATCTCTACATTAATCAATCGCTTCCCGGAAGCGAGCGCGCTCGTTTTACCGCGCAAGCGCAAAAGACAGAAGGCTGGGGTTTAGGCATCGCAGTCCAAGACTTTAACCTGGATGGCTACGCCGACCTCTACGTCGCCAACGATTTCCTCTCCAACGACTTTTTGCTTATCAACCAACAGGGAAAAGGGCTGAAGGATGAATTGCGTCAGCGCCTCTCTCACCAATCCCGCAACGCCATGGGCATCGACGTTGCCGACCTCAATGGCGATGGCCAGCCAGAGATCATGGTAGTAGATATGCTGCCGGACGATAACCTCCGGCGCAAGACCATGTTCGGAGACATCCCCCACCAGGGCAAACGGGTCGAACACGAGCGGGGCTACGCCAATCAGTACGTCCGCAATACCCTCCAGTTCAACCACGGCGGCGGGAACTTCAGCGACGTCGCCTTCCAGGCGGGCGTAGCTGCTACCGACTGGAGCTGGACGCCACTTCTGGCCGATTTTGATAACGACGGCCGGCGCGACATTTTCGTCTCCAACGGCTACCCCAAGGACATCACCAACCGGGATTTTAGCGACTTCGGCGAAAACTCCGACCAGTTCGGAACCCGTACTGCACAGAAGAATCGCGTGATTGAGAGTTTGGCAAAATTAGAGGGCGTACATCAGCCCAATTTCTTCTTTCGCAACGAAGGAGACCTGAGCTTCAACAAGGTAAATTGGCTACCGGACGAACCAACCTATACCAACGGAAGTGTCTTCGTTGACCTCGACCGGGACGGCGATCTCGATCTCGTAACCAACAATATCAACGAGCCCGCAGGGCTGTTCCGCAACCACACCCGCGAACGGCAGCCGGACAGCAGCAACTACCTACAAGTCCTCCTGACCGGTCCTGCCGGCAATCCCCATGCATTAGGGACGAAAGTCTGGGTAGAATACGCCGACAAGCAGGCCTACCACGAACACTACCGCCAGCGGGGCTACCTCTCTACCGTAGACCAACTCATTCATTTTGGGCTTGGTGGCGTAGCCGAGATAGACCGCATTACCATAAAGTTTCCGGACGGAACGGGCAAAACATTGCAGGGACTTACAGCCAACCAACTACTCGAAGTAGCCTGGGAAACTGGTTTGCCCCAAGTGTCCAATCCATTTGTGCAACAACCACAGCAACCTTTGGTACCCCAGGCGCAGGTTCCAGCCAGCGGCCCCGTTCATAGGGAGGCGCTCTACTCCGATTTTGACTACCTCCACCTCGCCGTTCGCGACAACAGCCGCAACGGGCCCGCGCTCGCTGCGCTTGACCTGGACGGAGACGGCAACGACGAACTGGTATTCGGTGGTGGAGCCGGGCAGCCCGTCAGTATCTGGCGTCAGGAAGACGATGGGGCGCTGACGCAGGTGCAAAGTTTGGTAGAGACATTGGTTGGAGAAACAACAGCCCTGCTCGTCCGGTCTGAAGGCGACCGAACCTACCTCTATGTCGGTCAGGGAAGTAGTGAGTTTGGCAAAAAAGAAGAGCAGCTTCAAGACCTTATCTACGAAGTAGTCAACGGGGAGGTTCGCCTCTGGCCCGGTACAGGTGCTATACCTCCACTGACCACCAGTGCCGTAGCATTGCTTCAGGGCGAGAAAGATAAAAACGCACTGCTCTTCGTCGGTAGTCGGATGCAGAACGGCAACTATCCCTACGCCAGCCCTTCCCATGTCCTTGAAGCCCGGGGTGGAGCCTACGGTGCACGACAAGAGATCAAGACTGGAATGGTAACCGCCGCCGCCGCCGCAGACTTGAACGGAGACGGACATGATGACCTGGTTACCGTCGGAGAATACGAGCCCATTCGCCTATTCTTCGGTAGCGAAAATGACTTTGGCCCGCCTACTACCCTGCCCCAAACCTCCGGCTGGTATTACTCCCTCACCGCAGCGGACCTGGACGGAGACGGAGATACCGATCTCCTCGTCGGAAACATAGGGCTGAACAGCCCGTACACCGCCAGCGCGGGCCAGCCCGTTCGCCTGCTAGCCGACGACTTCGACGGCAACGGAACTACCGACCCAATCCTAACTGCCTTCAACGGAAAGACCGCCTACCCCATCGTACCCCGCAACACCCTTACCCGGCAGTTGCCCGGTCTAAAAAGGCGGGTTCCTAACTTCACTACCTATGGACAGTGGAACGCTGATGACCTGCCCGCAGTAAAAAGCGGCTTGACCCTCAGTGCCGTCGAGTTTCGTTCTTTGTATCTGGAGAACGACGGAAAAGGCAATTTCACCATCCACCCGTTACCGGCAAGGGCCCAGCTTGCACCTATTCAAGATGCGTTGCCCTTTACGCTTCCAGACGGTCGGCCCGCGCTACTCGCCGCCATGAACGATTACGGTTTCGAGCCACTCGGTGGCCGCATGGATGCTGGCCGCGGCCTGGTCATCACTACCGACCGCAGGGGCAGACCGCAGGTAGAAGACTTCGATGCCGGCATTGATGCAGACGCGCGCAGCATTGTCCAACTAAAGCGCAAAGATGGGCGGCTCATGGCCGTAGTGGGTGTAAATCGTGGTCCGGTACGGGTGATCAGGTAAAGCAAGACACAAAAGCGTACACTATTGCGCGCACCGCAACCGCGCCACCACACGGTCCCGTATGGTCCGCCCGATGGGGATGATTGTCTCTGCAATAAGAATTTTCTTGGTGGTGAAATTCAGGACGTACTTTAGATTAACCACGTAGCTACGGTGTACCCGAAGAAATTCTTTCTCCGGTAAACGAACAAGGAGTTTTTCCAGGCTGATGCGCTGTACTAATTGCTGATCGTTGATAAAATATATACAGCAGTAAACGTGCTCAGCCTTGATGAAGAGAATGTTCTGAACGGGAATGCTGAAACAGATTTTTCCCCGCTCAACGGTGATGGTTCGCGTAGCCTTTTCAGTTTTTGCAACATGCTTGTTATCTATTTTACCAGCAGAGAGGGCGCGAAGGGCAGAAATTTCTTCCGTAAGAGGGGTAGTAGGGTAATGGCGAAACATAAAATTGTTGTTTTTGAAAGCACTTACGGCTTGCCTCCTTAAGTACTTGCTCTTTTCGGGATGTTGTTCGGAACAAATCTGGTTATTAGTTGCCGGTGATGGGGTTAGAGTGGGACGAATCGTTGCCCAGCAGGGACGAATCGTATTTTTCAAGTGTCCAGTCGTTTAACTATCTTTGATTCCCTCTCCATCACAAATTCCCAGTGCGGCTATCGCCGCGCCTATCCAGTATGCCCGATCCTCTGCGAATCCTCATCGTCGAAGATGAATTTCTAACCCTGAACGACTTACGTTCCGCACTTGAGCGCATGGGATATGCCATTTCCGGCGATGCAATGCGAGCCGACGAGGCTTTAGCCGTTCTCGAAGAAGGGCAGACAGACCTGGCCATTCTGGACATCCACATCAAGGGTGCGCGCTCGGGCATCTGGCTAGCGGAACAAATCCGCGAGCGGTACAACATCCCGTTCATTTTTCTGACCGCCTTTAGTGATAAGGCCACTATTGCTGATGCCGCACGAACCCTTCCGGAGAGTTACCTCATCAAGCCCTTCGTTCGGGAAGATCTTTTCGCGGCCATCGAACTGGCGGTTCATACCTTCGCCTCCCGCAACTACCTTAGTCCCTCCTCCTACCCTGCTTCTCAGCCACCCCCTGCACCTGCGGCCGCGCCTCCTGAACAAGAAAATGAGCGAAAAAAACTGCTCCTTACGGACAGCATATTCGTGAAGAGTGAATTGGTCTTCAGTCGTATCACGGTAGCGGATATCCGGTACCTCCAGTCGTTTCGTAATTACCTTGAGCTGCACGTTGCATCGGGGAAAAAGTATGTACTGCGCTCCACCTTGAGAGATTTCATGGATCAGTTGCCCGGAGAGGTATTCTTGCAAACGCACCGCTCGTTCGCCATCAACCTCCAACGGATCAATCACATCGGCGGAAATTTCGTGAAGGTAGACGACGATGAAGTTCCGCTAAGTCGGGACATTCGGCAGGAGGTAGTGAGGCGGTTGAACACTTTCCAGTAGGCCCGCAATTGGCTACTCCTTCACACAACGTACATAATTACCTATTCGCTGATCTTGGGCCCGAATTCGCACTTCGCCGTTTCCTTGTAGCTCTGGGCCCCATGCCATAGCTACCTCTCCCGGAGAAACAGCCTCATCCATGGCCCACCAAAATTCGAAGCGGCCACCTAAGACAGAGCCATAATCGTCTATCCTCCCGCCCAGTCCGGCAGCAAAAGGGCTTCCGTAGCGGCGCCTTAGTAGTTTGCCCCGATCGGCGGCCCCACCGAGGGCGGCAAATAATTTTTCCCAATCCGCCTTGGTCGCCACCCGGAAACCAGCAGGGCATAACTGACAAGATTGGACAGCAGCATGCGAATAAAGGACGCCGTAATTCAGGGAATCCTTATTTTGGTAATAGCCGTAGCGGGCCGCACCGTCGTAAAACTCGATATAGGGGCCAATTTCTGAGCCATCGCCAAAGCGTAATTCCGGACAATCCGTGACTTTTGCGTTGGCCGTCATCCAGGTATTGCCACCAACGATCGTGGTAGGCACCCGTTCGTTCGGTCCTAACCGTACCTCTGGTCCGGGCTGGAACAGCCCCTCAGGAATCAGCACCTCAGGTGTTTGTGCGATTGGGTCAGGCGCTACAATGGGTTCCAGCCAGGTTTCAGGAACAAAAAAATACCAGCCCAACAATAGGATTACCAGAATGATCATAGAAGTAACCAAAAGTTTCATATCACACGACGACTTGATGGGTATATTGCACTACATTCTACCCCTTTTCGAATAGTTTAACCGTGCAAACCTACTCTAGTGATTAGATTTTATCAAGAATATGTTCTCAATAAAGTTTTTTATTTGACTGCTTTGTTGTTCATCTGCTATTCATGCGGAATGACCACCGTTAATGCGCAAGTACTTCCTAATAATTTACAGATTGCCCTGGAAGCTGCGCTTACCCAAAGTGAAGCCTTGCGCGACCGGATTCAACCAGACAGCGCTTACCTGGTATTGCTGGCCATGGAGCGCACATTGGATAGCCTGGAGTTTGGTGATACGCCCTCCTACCGGCGCCTTGAACTGGAACAAAGTATCAATAACGCGAAAAGAGAGCGTTTTTTACTCGCGATGAAAACAACCAACGCCGTAGCGGAGGCAAGTTGTGAACGCGGAGAATGGAGCACCTGCGCCGCAGCCCAACTTCAGCTTTCGGACCTGAACCTACGGTTACGCAACAGAGCAGAAAGCAGAGCTTACTTAAAGAAGGCAAGCGAACTGATTCTGCGAGAGCGCCTGCAAGCATTAGCGCCTCGTGAAAAATATCAACTCGCCAACTGGCAGGCCAATTTTGGCTACCGGGATTCCGTCATCCACTTTCTCGATTCCTTCTTCCTAATCCCCGATGCTTCACCCGCTTTGCAAGCCTCGGCTTATCGAATGTATGCCCGTCTGTCCATCGATCTCCCGGAAATTCAGGACAGTATGTTCCGAAAGGCAGCTACGCTATACGCTAGCATAGGGGCTTATCGCAATACAGCCGCCACGCTCAATTCCCTGGCTGTTGCCTTACAGCAATCAAACGTCAGAAACAATATATTACCTCTACTCAAGGATGCCGAACGCTACTGCCAGGAAGGCCAGCGGCGAAAACAGAACGTGGCCCTTACCATGGCTGCCATCAATCAAACCCGGGGGATTTACTATCGGGTAAAGGGTCAGCCAGATTCTGCCCTTTTCTTCATCGAGCGAAGTTTAAGGCGCGAAATCCGGTACTGGAGGTCTTCTACTCGGATCAAAGAGTCCGAAGCCCGGGAGATGTACCGAAACGAACAACAGGAGAAACAATTGGCGCGCCGAGAAAAAGAACTCCAAATCGAACGCCTGCGCAGCTACGGCCTGATCGGGTTTGCGGGTATGATCGTGCTGTTAAGCCTTTGGTCTTTTCGGCTCTACCGCAAGCTTCAGGTCTCTAATCGAACGATCAAGACCCAGGCATCAGGGCTTGAAATCTCCAACCTGGAGTTAACAACCGCTAAGGGTAAGCTGGAAGATTCCCTACAATTACAAAAAATGCTAAAAGCCGAACTGCAGCATCGGGTGAAAAACAATATGCAGTTGATCCTGGCCATCTTTAATGAAGGGCGGGACAATGTAGAAGACCCCGGCGTACAGCGGATGCTTAAGGCTCAGCAAGACCAAATCCGTTCCATCGTGCTGCTGCAGCAGCAAATCAACCTGAAATCCAGCGAGCGAGAAATTGACCCTGCTGCCTACCTCCATGAAATTGTCACCAATCTTGAGCGAAGCTATTCGGGCGTGCACCCGGGGGTAAAAATCCACCTGGACCTTAACATCGACCTCATTCACATCGATACCGCAATTCCACTTGGGCTAATCATTAACGAGTTGGTTACCAACGCCTACAAATACGCATTTCCGGAGAAAAGAGTGGGAAATATCCGCATAACCTTCTCTAAACTTCCTAATCATTTCTACCTCCGGGTTGCCGATGATGGGATCGGTCTGCCAAATAATGTAAAAACAAGACGGAACGGGTCAATGGGAACACGCTTGCTCCGGGGGCTAACCCGTCAACTGGAAGGAACGATCGAGTGGATCACAACGAAGCCAGGTACGGTAGTACAAATCAAATTCGGGGTCTATTCAGCAGCTATTGTCTGAACTACCATCGATGGTGAAGACTCAACTGCGTTTGCCCCTTGCCCCAGTTTACAGTGGTCTGCTGCATCCACCCCACCTGAATGCGGAGATTGTCCGCCAGGCCGTAGCCAAGGCCCAAATAGGTGCGATTACGGTCAAAACGCTGCACTTCCCGGCCATCACCGATTTCGGTTTGTCCGTTGATAAACAGCTCATTGTACAGCGCGAGATAAAGTGTTTTCTTCTTCATCTCCGTTGCGTTGAGCAGCACATTCACAAAAATGTTGTAACGGTAGCGGGTGCGGAAGTCCTGGTTCTCGACCCAACGTTGCTCGTAACGGAAGCGGTGGGTGAGCTGAAAACGCTTGCCCAGCTTTTGCGGAAGCAAAGCTTCCTGATAGATGCGGCTCTCTCCCGTTGTTGCGTCGCTGTCACCAAAGGCGCCCGTAGTGATGTTGCCGTAGCCCAGGGTAAAGAGGACATTCGCTTCTTCAGGGCGGTAAGTAAGGCCTCCACGTAAGAGCAACTGTTCGAGATCTCCTCCTGCATCCCACGCCCGGTACTGGATGTCTCCCTGAACCCCGAAAGGGCCTTCACCAAAAGTAGCATTGAAGAAGTACATATACCAACTACCGAGTTGATCTTCGTCAGGTCCGGTCTGGGCGGAAAGAGAAGCGTAACAGAAGAGGGCAAAGCAAAGGGAAATGGTTCTTAACATACCTAAGAGAATTTGGTGAGCTATACTTGGAATATTATAATGAATTCTATTGTCATTTGTTTGCCTGAAGGCACAACTAAGCCTAAGCGGTCTAATCTCCTTGCCCCTAGGGGGTTCCGTTTGCCGGATGCCCACCACCACATATAACCTCACCCCAAACCCCTCTCCAACAAGCCTCGCCTCCGGCTCGGCGGACCGCCTCAGGCAGCCGCGTAGCGAAAGGGGCTTTTAAAGAAATAAACGCTTCGCGTTTCATGGCTGAAATCCGTATCGCTGCCGATCCTGCAAACGGAACACCCTACCCCTTGCTCCTACCCTTTCACTGCACCTGCGCGCCGCGCCCAAATAAGCATTAGTGCTCTGCTGATTTCAATCTTTCCTTACCTCTAACGCATCAGCTGTACACGGCTACGGTACAGCACACCTTTCCGATCCGTGACGGCAATGATGTAGCTGCCAGACGGTAAGTTCCGAAGCTCAAGCTGATTGGTGAACGAGCGTTGGTTGCGCAGCAGCAAACTTCCGGTAGTATTGAACACGCTGAAGGAAAACGGGCCGGTGATCCCCTGAATTTCGATCAGGCCAGTCGTCGGATTTGGGAAAACCTCCAGGTTTCTCACCTCATTTCGCCAGGGGCGGGTAGAAACCGGCCGGGCACAGGCCCCCGCCATATTTTCCAGCACGGCCTTGTACTTCGGTGCGGGAATAAGCGCTGTGTCCTGGTCCATCGTCTCCAGCAAACCCCAGCTACCAAACTGCGGGCTGCGTGGTGCCAC
Organism: uncultured Lewinella sp.; assembly: GCA_964410795.1. GTDB lineage: Bacteria > Bacteroidota > Bacteroidia > Chitinophagales > Saprospiraceae > Neolewinella. The sequence continues at coordinate 8,951 of CAYPIM010000184.1, forward strand.
GAAAGAAAAGTTCATCAACGCCAGCGGCTCCTCCCCATCCTGCAGGGTGCGGATGAGGTCAAACCACTCATTGTAGAGGTTGTACATCGAGGTGTCGCGCTGCACATCGATCAGGGCTTGCTCGTAAGTGGGGATGACGCCGAAGGGGTTGGGCGTCAGATGCTGGCCGCCTTCGTAACAGGCAATTGGCTTATTGATGCGATCTCCCACCTCCGTTTTCACATCGGAGAGGTAATCAAAACCCGCCGACATGGACTGACGCGCCAGGCGGGTAACATCCGCTACGGTAGCGCCTGTTCCCAGGTCGTCAAGCTCTTCCTCAGCTTCCTCGGTGAAGCCGAAGTAAAACGTCGGCGAAACATAGTCGAAGGAATTGGCGTCAACGTTGAACGCCACCCGCTGGGCCACATCCAGCCAGCCGGCCTGTACCCCAACAACGCGGCTCGTCCGTTCGGGTACTGCGGCGAATTCCTCGGTCCAAACATCCAGCGTACGCTGGATGAAGGTCGTCGTGCCTTCGGGCCAGGGGACATCGGGGATTTCACAGCCGTAGCGGTTCGCCCACTGCGCCTGGGGGAAGATCCAGTTCCAGATTTCGTTGCTGTACTCAACGGTGATGTGGCGTTCGGGTTCCAGGTTATCGCGGAAGAAGCGGGCCATCTGGCGTACGTAGTCTTCGCTGGCGGTGTGGGGTACGCAGACCCAGCCGTCTTTGTCGTGGTCGTTCATGAAGCGGACCATCATTTCGTACGGAATGCCCTTGCTGTGCGTCCAGGTGTAGTAGTCGGGTTGGCTGCGGCCAACCCAGTCGGTAAGCGTGCTGTCCCCCGTTTCGCCGCTTTTCGTGCCCCAGCCATTGGTGGAGCCCCAATCCATGAAGCGAACGGTCTGGAATACGTCTACCTTCTCCAGCCAGAGCGGATTAAAAGGCTGCTCCAGATAAGTAGCTTCCGAGCCGGGCATCAGCAGACGGATGTTGCGGATGGGGTCCGCCGCTTCGCTGCGGACGATCTTTATCTCCACTACCCCATCGATGCGGCTGACCAGGTTAAAGGTTGCCCGGCGATCACCCGAAACGTCCAGGTTTTCGTAGGTACCGAAGAAGGAAAGTTCTCCCTCCCCGTCCCAGAGTACGGTGTATTCGCCGAAGGGCCAGCCATCCGTTTTGCCCCAGATAGTGGCTACCTGCTGCGGATATTCCGAGCCGTTTACCATTTGCGGCACGTGGGTCGGGTAGCCGTCCGGGCGCAGCTCCAAACTATCAGCAAAACCGGAATTAAAAGGAAAGCTCGGGTCGCCTTCAGACTTCGTGTACCATTCGCGGCTGTTGCGCATCAGGTCTACAAAGGGCAGCTCGGTGCCAAAGTCGGCCAGGCCGGCCAGGTTGGTGCCCATGTTTAGCTTGCAGGAGTCGGGGAGCTGGGCTTTTAGTAAGGGGGAAAAGGATAAAAGGAGTAAGGCCGTCAGGAGCAGGTAGGGCATTGCATTCCACGGGCCTTTACCCCTTTTCTCCCTTACTACTCTTCTTTGGGCGGGGCCGCAGGTGCAAGGTGCGTTTTTGGGAAAGGATAAGCGCTTTGTCATTATTGACCTGTTGGTTTGGGAGTGTAAGGTACAACTGAAAGAAATGAGGCTAGAAGTCTAGATTCTGTACCTGGGGGAGTGTTTACCTGACTAGGGAACTATTCTTCGAGTTCCTCTAAAACCGTCCGAAACCCCTCCAATGCAGCCTCTAATCCATCGATAATCTCTCCCGCGATCACATCTGGTTCCGGCAGGTTCTCCAGATCAGTAAGGCTTGCGTCGCGTAACCAGAAGATGTCCAAGTTCGTCTTGTCCCGGGCGATGACTTCTTTATAACTATACTTACGCCAGCGACCATCCGGCGTTTCTTCATTCCAGGTCTCTTTCCGTTTTACCCGGTTATCTCCCCGGTATAGACTAATAAACTCACGGAGATCGTCCAGTTTGAGCGGTCGTTTTTTAAGGGTATGGTGGATATTGGTACGGTAATCGTAGATCCAAATGTCCTTCGTCCAGGGTTTCTTTGCCGCTGGTTTATTGTCGAAGAACAGCACGTTGGCCTTTA
>CAYPIM010000185.1:0-3164 GCA_964410795.1 uncultured Lewinella sp.
AATATATCTCTTTTTGGACAAGGACATATAGATTTGAGGCGCGGCCGCAGGTGCAATGAAAGTTTTTGAGAAAGTTTTTACGCTAGGGTGTAAGATTCAGTGCTTAACTTGCATCTAAGGATTGATGCAAGCTTCCATTGAGCAAATTGTGACCACCTATCGCCCCATGATCTACCAGATCTGTGCGGGCTTTACCAACGATCCTGGGCTGGCAAATGACCTGACACAAGATACGCTCTTCCAGGTCTGGAAGCGGCTGCCTGACTTCCGTGGCGAAGCCAGCCTAAAAACCTGGATCTACCGCATCGCCGTCAATATCTGCCTGATGGACCGCCGGAAACCACGGCCCTACCTCGAAGAAATTAACGACAAGTCTAATTTGTTGGCACCGCCTCCTCATGCCCCAACGGAAGCTTCTCTGGCCTTGCGCCGGGCCATTACCTCTTTGCCGCGTCGCCAACGAGCAGTGGTACTACTCCACCTTGAAGAGCTTAGTCACCTCGCCATTGGCCAAGTACTAGGTCTTACCGAAAACAACGTAGGAGTACTCCTTCACCGGGCCAAAGACCACCTGCGCAAAATACTCTCTTCCTCCCTAAACTCAGTTTCCAAATGAACGAGCTCAAAGACCTCTGGCGCGAAGCCCGCTACAACACTCCAAGCACTGGCACTGGCCCCGACAACCTAACTTACCTGGACGATGTAAACGACCAGTTCCAGTCCTTACGCAAGCAAGAAGACCTTACTGAACGATGGAAACCATTTACCTATTTATTTGTCGGACTCATGTCCGTTGCTTTGCTGATCTTTTTTTTCTTCATGGGTGCAATGTCAACCATTTATGGCCTATTCGGAATTATACTCGTACTTGCCGCGGGGCTTTGTCTCTTAACGGCAGCTTACGCGATTCGTATCCCAATGGATGATTACGACCTGGCCTCTCCGTCCACCCATTTCCTCAACGACATCAAGATTAAACTGACAGCACGCGCCCGAAACTTCCGTTGGGGGCTGGTTGCCCAACTGATCCTGCTAAGTTCGGGGCTATTCCTCCTATACTGGCAGGAAGGCTTACCCCAACAAAATTTGGGCGCGTGGATAGGCACCCAAGTCGGTATTACTTTCGGGCTTTGTGGGCTCATGTACAGCCTAAGTATCGTTAGCTTCAAGTATATGCACGCCGGAATCCTAGAAGCCATTGCGGAGAACAGTGACGACGAACTTGTGTAAACGGCTCCATTACTGGACATTTCGCTCCGCTAATTCTTCGAGGTTTGGTTTTCTGCCTCTCCCCCGCCCTCTCCCACACGTCTCGCCAATAGCTCGACGGAGAGGGAGCTAAACCTAGAAGAAGCCGCGAAGCGAAATGTCCAGTAGTGTAGTAAACAGCATAAGGGTTCAACGATGCCCAAAAACCTCCCTTGCACCCTGCGTCCGCGCCACAAAATATTGTCGTACTTTTGCGCCCGATTTGTAAGCTGCCCCGTGCAGCACTACAATACTAAATTACTACACTTCTACATTACTACTCCATGGCTCTCAAGTGCGGCATCGTAGGCCTTCCTAACGTCGGCAAATCAACTCTTTTCAACGCCCTGACCTCGGCCAAGGCGTTGGCGGCCAACTACCCGTTTGCCACCAAAGAACCCAACATTGGCGTCATCACTGTTCCCGATCCACGGCTTGATAAGCTTGCGGAACTTGTGAACCCTCAAAAAATCCAGCCAACAACGGTTGATATCGTAGACATCGCCGGCCTCATCAAAGGAGCCAGTAAAGGCGAAGGCCTTGGCAACCAGTTCCTGGGCAACATCCGGGAGACCGATGCCATCATCCACGTTGTACGCTGTTTTGACGACGACAATGTCGTACACGTAGACGGCTCAGTAGATCCCGTTCGCGACAAAATGATCATCGATACCGAACTCATCCTAAAGGACATAGAAACGGTAGAAAAGAAGGTCGATAAATTCCGCCGCACCGCCAAGTCCGGAGATAAGGAGAGCAAGAAAATGGTCGAAATTGGTGATGCCCTCCTCGCTCATCTCGAAGGCGAACAACCTGCCCGCAGCTTTGAAACCACCGAGGAAGGTGAAGAAATCGTCAGCGATCTCTATTTGCTCACCGCCAAGCCCATCCTCTACGTCTGCAACGTAGACGAAGACAGTTTCCCCGACGGCAATAAGCATACCGAAGCCTTCAAAACCGAAGCCGCCAAGGAAAAAGCCGAAGTAATTCTGGTCTCCGCCCAGATCGAAGCCGAGATCGCTGAGCTCGATACCAAAGAAGAACGCCTCGAGTTCCTGGAGGAAATGGGGCTAGAGGAAGCTGGTGTAAACCGTGTCATCCGGGCAAGCTACTCTCTGCTCAAGCTGCGGACCTACTTCACCGCAGGAGAAAAAGAGGTCCGCGCCTGGACGATCGTTGAAGGGACCAAAGCTCCCGGAGCTGCAGGTGTTATCCACACCGATTTCGAAAAAGGCTTCATCCGCGCCGAAGTGATCCACTACCCGGATTACGTTGAATACGGATCCGAATCTGGCGCACGGGATGCTGGTAAGCTGGGCGTTGAAGGTAAAGAATACGTAGTGCAGGACGGCGACGTTATGCACTTCCGCTTTAATGTCTGATGCTTAGTATTCTGTACTAACCTCTTTCACAGAAGCTCCGCCCAGATGGCGGCCTCCTTATCCGCTCGGGTCATTGAGTACGTACCCGATCGCTCTCCAGCCAGGTCGTAGAGTACAAGGGCTCTACGGAATGCCCGATCCTTAACCTCAGGGTTATTGTCCTTTCTGGCCAGAGAGGCCAACAAATCTCCTAGTTGTTCAATGTGCGACGGCTGAAGATTAAGTTCGTCGAACTTTGTTATCAGATCAGCCCTGTCTAGTTCCAACAGTTGATCTAACTCCAGGTCGAATTCATCGCGGAATTGTTCTTGGACCATCCGTCGCGCTTCGGCAGGACCGAGGTCTCCCCCCTCCAACTTTAGCAGCATGGTGATCATCTTACCCAGCACCCGGCCAAGGCGTTCAATCTCATCTTTAATAAGGTCTCTTTGTAACATGAAAAGAGAACACGAGAATTGAGGATTTAGTTAGTATTCGATATGGTACAGCATCACCAGCGTGCAATCAATAATTCCACTCATTACTAACCAATGC
>CAYPIM010000185.1:3264-10985 GCA_964410795.1 uncultured Lewinella sp.
TGCCCTTCAGGCCAGTTGGGCTGGGCGGTCATATCATCGATTACATAGAAGCCTCCGGGTTTTATCAATTCCAAAATTTCATCCGTTTCGCTGTACTTGCCCGGCCAGGCGTCGGCGAAGACGAGGTCGAAGGCCGGTCCGTCGTAGGCTTTTATCCACTCCGTACCGTCCTGGCAAACTAGGCTGATCTGGTCATTTGGGCCAAAGAAGTCTTCCGCGATGGCAATTAATTCGGGGTCATTATCCACCGAAGTCAAGTGCGCTTCCTTTCCCTGAAGGCCATCTGCCATCCAGGAAAGAGAAAGGCCAATGCCGGTCCCGAGTTCCAAAAACCTTCCGTTGGGCTTACTGCTCATCAGGGTTTTCAGGAGTGTACCGATGAATAAATCAGATGGCATGGTGAAGCCAATCTCTTTGGATTTGGCTTCGATTTCTGGGTGAATATCAGGGATGTCCTGGATGTTAGTATCCTTCATGTTTGCTTGTTTTAGACAAACAGGGGATACTAAGGGGAATTCGCAAACAAATTATAACAGGTAATTACGGAGGCTTAGGGCAGTAAGTATTTTACGATGGTATTCCCATTGAACAAGCTGTCGAAGTTCGTATCCTTAGATTACTTGCGCAACAAGCCCATTATCTCATTAACCGGATACCGATCTTCCGGGAAAGCCCAGGTTTTTCTGTCCTTCGTTTGAACGAGCAGAACGCGGTTGGATGGCCCAAGGCCACCACTTTCGTACGTCTCTAACCGGACGTTGGAAGCGCTGGGCAGGCGGTTGGCTTCTCCGTCGATGATCATCTCTTTAGCGGTAATTTCAAGGGTTGGATACTTGAACAATGACCAAAAAGAACCTAGGAAAGCCATTAGGGCGAGCAGCGCCATGAAGTAGGCGAGCATGGGCATAAGCACACGCCTCCGAGGGTCCGGGTGCTTATTTTTGTTTAAGCGAAAGGCCAACCATACCAACAAGATGAAGACGCTGCCACAGATGGCAAGCATCCCGTGAATGTCACCGAGTTGGGGGCTAAATATTTGTGATTCTGGCATTAGCGTTCTCCGGTTGATTTATCTGATTCCTCCAGCAGTTCCCGTTGTTTCTCGAATTGCTGAAGCAATTCGTCAAGCTGCTGAGCACCAATACGTTTAGAGATGATCTTCTTGTTTTCGTCAAGCACAAAGATGCTTGGCGTTGAACGAACGTCGTAGTTCTTGAAGAAGCGCTGGTAACGGTCGGTGGCGTGCAGCCACTCACCGATCTCTTTATCGTCGATGTATTCCCAGCATTTAGCCAACTCATTTTGCTTGGTGCAGACCGAGAATATTTCTACGCCCTTGTCTTTCCATTTCGCATAAAACTCCTTCATGTGGGGAGTAGACTTTTTACAGGAGGTACAGTCATACTTCCAGAAGTAAAGGATGGTGTAGCGGGCATCTACATCATAAAGCTCTACCGGGGTACCGTCTCGACGGTTCATTTTCAGGTTGGGCGCTTCTTGGCCAATTAGCAGTGGCCGAATACGATCAACGTCCTCGGTCATTGTTTCCAGCTGATCTGCTTCCACCCAGTAGGCCAGGCCACTTTTATAATACTTATCAACCATGTGAACGTAGACCCCATCCATTCCGACAAATTTGCTTTTTGCGGCTTTATTGGTGAAGTGGACGACATAGTACTTGAACATCTCTGATGTCGGGTCCATCTTGCTGAGGACATCATCGATGGCGTTCGCCACACTGTCCGGCTGTTGAACGTGCAGCTTATCCACAAAATAGTTGATCCGCTGAAAAAGAAATGGTGTGCGCAGTAGGCGATCGTCTTTCAGGTCAAGGGGATCGAAGTAGTGCTCTAATAGCCAGTTATAGCGCGCAAGATTACGATCTTCCTCCGCCAACTCTTCAAAAGTCGGTGGGTTATTGGCCTGATTGGCTTTGATAATGGCGGCGGTAAAAGAAGCCGGATTAGCGGCTACTATGCTTTTTTGGTGGGCCAGTACTTTTTCAGAAATCGCATCCAGCTCATCCATTAGGGGCTGTCGTTTGTCATCAGCCAAGGTAGAGTCTTGTAAGGCAGACCGAGCTGGCTGGCTGGCCTCGCCCTGTTGATCTAGGTATCCCATATAACCGTAGAAGATCCTGTTTTCTTCACTGCTTTCGACTTTGGCGGCAGAGAGCTTTCCCTTTTGCGTTTTAATGTGAAAAACCTGATCTTCGTCATCTCCAATGATCATTTGGAAGTAGTCATTGTTTGGTGCCAGTACTACGAGATAAATACCTTGAGGCAATGCACTGGTATCGCTTTCGAAGATATAATTTCCATCTGGCGTCCGGGCGGCCGTATCAATGATGTATTGCTTGTCAAGGATATTATTCGCCAGGCTGAGGATCGGCTCGTCGTAGCCCTCAATCTCGACGGTAATTTTGTAGGATTCCTGAGCAGTCAGGCCCAAAGCAAGGGCTGTACAGAAAAGGAGAAAAAACTTGCGCATGGAGAGTTCGCTTTTTAGATATGCAAAGGTAACGCCTCAGTTGGGGAAAGTATTAGCAAGTGCCGTGGGTTTGCATTTGTTTAACCTCACTATTGCCCTATCTTCGCCCCAGCCCATATCTCTCTCCGGCCCATAAAATGACGACACCCACACCAAACGACCAACTGAGCCTCCACGTGGCCGCCTTTGACCAGGTAGGCGAAGGAGCGCTGTGGGTAGACAAGCAGGGCCGGGTCATCTACGCCAACGAGACAGCAGGAAGGCTACTAGGCTACAGCAAAGCCCAGCTCTTGCGGAGTTCTTACCTGGAAATTAATCCGAACTACAGTTTACTAGGTTGGAAAAAATTCTGGAAACAACTAACTGTGGATGGGGCATCTCTTATAGAGACTCAATTTGTTAATTCCGGAGGTAGCTTCTTCGGCGTTCGCGGCCATATTGGCTTTGATGCTGTTGCCGGAGATCGGGAACTATGCCTAATTGTATTTGCTTCTACGGAAGAAGGTCGGCGAGAGGCTGACTTACTGGAAGTCGTACAACGAGACGGGAATATCGGCAGCTGGGAATACCATCTCGGAACTGGGCAAATATTCGTCTCTACCCTTATCCGTGAGTGGCTTGGCTGGTCCTTAGAACGGGATTTTTATTCCAAGGGTGACCTTGCGGAAAAACTATCTTTGCACCTGCTACCGAGCCAGAAAAAAGAAGCCACTGCACTACTCTCCCGGCTTACCAATGCAGCCCGAACCACCGAAATCACCCTAGACCTGCAACTGCCGGACGGACAAACCCGTAGCTTGATTTTCCGGGGCCAATCCGTAGAAAACGACGTAGAAGTACGCAAAATTTTCGGCACCGCCGTACGCGAAGAAGACCACCTTGCGGGCATTGTGCCGGCGGGAGACGAATCGACTTTTCAGTTCAGCCTGGACCAAAGTCGTGACGCCATTATATGGGTTGATCTTTCCGACGGGTACCTCGCCTACGCCAACGCACGTGCGCGTGAGCTAACTGGTTATTCCCGCCAGGAAATCACCGGATTACCAGCCCACTTACTAAGCAAAGATTATCAGGAAGCCACGGATAAGTTACGCATAGAGCAATACCTGGAACTTTCAACGAAAACAAATCGTAAGGACGGTACGGCCTACCCTACTCGCGCTGGGTTACACTTCCACGCGGCAGCCGACGGAAAAGAATATGCCGTAATTGTGAGCCATGATAGCGGCCGTGAGACTGCCAACACGGAAGACATTCAGCTACACACCGCTACCCTCAACACCCTACAGGAATGGGTAATCTGGCTCAACAACGACCAGGAAGTAGCTATGATTAACGCTGCTGCCCGCAAAAAACTAAGCCGAAGAACTACCCGTAAACTAACCGGGCTGCCGCTGACGGAGTTGATGCCCGAGCTTGAAATTCCAGCCCTTGCTCAGGTAAGGCAGGAACAATTAGACGGCCGTGTCCGACCCGATACAGACTACATTTATGCAGACACCAACGGGAAGGAACGGACCCTCCAGATCCGTTTCGTACAGGTTGCCGCTGGGAGCCGGATGTACCTCGGTGTGATCTGCCAGGATGTGACCAACGAAATGGCCAGCCGCCGCCGGTTGCAAGAAGCCAAACGCCGGGTAGACGAGTTGCGCAAGCAGCTTGAAAGCGAAAACGAAGCACTAAAGGAAGAGATTGACACCGTTACCGCCAACGGGCCCATCATTACCGTTTCGAAGAAATACATGAAGGTACTTGGCCAGATTGGCCAGGTAGCAGGCACCGATGCTACTGTACTGGTAACCGGAGAAACGGGGACGGGTAAAGAATTACTCGCCCAAAGCATTCATAATTTCAGCAACCGGGGCACCCGACGGATGGTAAGCGTTAACTGCGCCGCCCTGCCGGAGAACCTGATTGAAAGTGAGCTTTTCGGCCACGAGCGGGGCGCATTTACCGGAGCATTCGCTCAGAAAAAAGGAAAGTTTGAGCTTGCCGACGGCGGCACCATTTTCCTGGACGAAATCGGAGAACTGCCGCTCGACATGCAGTCTAAACTGCTGCGCGCCCTACAGGAGGGAGAGATTCAGCGCATAGGCTCACCTGACATCATTAAGGTGGACGTACGCGTAGTCGCCGCCACCAATCGGGACCTAGAGCGGATGATCCGGGAAGGCTCCTTCCGTGAAGACCTTTTTTACCGCCTCAACGTTTTCCCGATTCACAACCTGCCGCTGCGCGAGCGGCCGGAGGATATTCCAGTGCTGGTAAAGCACTTCACCAAGATCTACGCCCAAAAAATGGGCCGACCGGTGAGCCAGATCAATCAAAAAGACCTGGAAAAACTCGTCGCTTACGACTTCCCCGGCAACGTCCGTGAACTCATCAACCTGGTAGAACGGGCGGTGATCACCTCAAGGGATTCGACGCTGAATCTCGGCGCATCATTGCGCGCACTTCGCCGGACGGACCGTGGAGACGGTAAACTTTCCCTTTCCCCCAACGACCGGCTGGTTTCTTTCGAGGAAATGCAACGCCAGTATATCATGGAAGCACTGCGCCGGACCAAAGGCAAGGTCACCGGCGCCGGAGGCGCCGCAGAGCTGTTGGACGTGAACGGTCGTACGCTGATGAGCAAGATGGTGAAGCTGGGGATTGACCGGGGGGAGTTTACTTAATGTAGTTATCGGTTATCAATTGAGCAAGCCCAACTGATAACCGACAACTATACTTGGGCGCAAACCAAAAATTAGAAACCGCCAGCAGGAATATTATCTCCGCCTGCCGTTACGAACTCTGCGAACGTATCTTTATCTGGCGTCACAAGAACGAAACAATCACAGTCTCCTGCACAGCTGTAAACTGGGTTTCTAGCAGATCCAATGTTCTTCAATTCGCACGAATCACAACCGTTGGCACCGTTACAGTTTACGGTCATACCAGACATTTTTTTCTTCTTTTTCTTTTTCTTCTTCATGGCCACAACCTCGTCGGCAGTAATGACCATCCAATCTGGCTGCACCCAGGCTTGCTTTAGCTTTTTGCTGTAGACCATCTTATAGCCTTTGGCGGCTTTGACGGTCTTGCCGCTAATCATTAGGATTTTCTCCTTGAGCGGCATTTCCTCCATCAGAATGTTGGTCTTAGCGTATTTGATGAGGATTAAGTCTTGGGTACCTTTTTGGGAGAATCCGGTAGCGGACCAACAGAAGGCAATAAGGAGAATGAATAATAAACGCATAGAGAATAAAATTGAGGGATTGAAAATTAAAGAAAGCGTTATTGCCTTCTTTTAATGATGAACTGGTCTAAACTTTCCTTCGCGGCTTCTTTGAGGTCAGCGCCTGGCCACGAAATATCAGGCTTGCGGAACGGCCTGGTCAGAAAAGTTTAAACCAGTTCGATTTATTAAGATCGTGGTTGCTAAGCTCCGGTAGTTATTTGCGCGGCCGCAGGTGAAGGGAAGTGGAACCCTGGACTCAGTCGAAGTAGCGGAAGAATAATTAGGAAGCAAGGTGCCACACTGAATTCCGGCTTAATGCTTGCTGGGAATGCCCTCTTCAGGGTTAAAGTTGCCTCCAGCTGTTTGCATTTTAATCACACTCAAGCGAGGGGGCATAGCCGTCATTCGGCAAGCACCACAACCACTGCAAAGTTACCTTGGGCTATCTTCAGTACCTACATTTTTCAATTCACAGCTACAAGCTGTACTGGACATGCAGTTGACGGTCATCGTGGATCCACCTCCTTTGCCTTTTTTCTTCTTCTTATCCTTTTTCTTTTTGTCCTTTTTCTTTTTGGCCTCTAGCATTTGTTCAGAGCTGAAATTGGCCCCTTGAGGCTGGCTCCAAACCATATCCGTTGAGCTACTGTATACCAGTTCGTACCCTTTTGCCGCGGTGATTTTGTTGCCCCGAATCACCATAATAGGCTCGTCCGTAATTGGCATAAGGAAACGCTCGCTCGTGGTTATAGAAGACAGTATTACCTGATCTTCATGTTCTGTTTGTGCAAAACTGCTCACTGCACAAAAAAGGGTGAGACCGAGCATTAATAAAAATCGCATAGACTTTTAGTTTTGGTTTTAAAATAGATAAAGGCACCAGCCTTCATCAATACGGTGGTAAAGCACGGCCCTTGAGATAAACACCTCAAAAAAAACAAGCTAAAAAATGGGAACAAAAGGGCTAAATTCAGGGTTTTCCGGTAGTTTTTGATGTCACTCTCAAGCGCATTTTGATCATTTTCGCTTCTACTGAACCAAATCCCCCCCCACTTTAAGCTTGTTGTAGGGTGGTGGATCATAATGGTCCGCTGTGCTTTTTAACGGGTGCTTCTTGCCCCAAAGGCCTTAATTTTCGCTATTCGGCCAACATTTGGGCCGACGGGGAAGTCATAGAGGGGCACTTGCGCTCAGGTGAAGCAGAGCGAAACCCTCGACTGAGTCGGGGTGAAATGAGAAGGACTAGGAAGCAGAGCTCTGAAACCTAGGACCTCGGTTACAAATCAAACCCAAAGTCATCCCGGGTGAAATTACCGTCAGCGGTCATCATGGTTGCTACCGATTTCATTATTCCTGGTGTGGCAGCCATATTACAGGAACAACCAGCGCTACAACGATATATTGGCTTTTCTGCGGTTCCAACGTTGACAACGTAGCATTCACAACCTGGCTTCATAGATAAGCAAGTTAAAATTAATCTCTGCGGCTTTTTCTTACTTCCTTTCTTTTTCTTTTTCTTCTTTTTCTTCTTTTTGGCTTCGAGTACTTGTTCACTCGAGAACTGAGAACCTTCCGCCTGAACCCAGAGTACATCGTTTACCGTGCTGTACTTGATTTCATAGCCTTTCGCCGGAAAAACTTCGTTGCCTTTTATTAAGACCATCGGTCGCTCTGTGGCAGGCATAAGAAAGCCCTCGGTGGTTTTGAAAGAAGTGATTTCGAGTGTTTTGTCGTTTTTCTGAGCGGAGAGTAATCCACAACAGCAAGCAAACATTAAAATGGGTAAGAACCTCATACTTCAAGGTGATTGAAATTAACAGAATAGAAAACAGTTTTGCTTTCCTGATTACATTGGTAAAGCACGGTTCACAGACAAACACTTCCAAAAAAACAAGCAAAAAAATGGGGATAAAAGGGCTAAATTCAGGGTATTCCGGTAGTTTTTGAATTCACTTTCAAGTGCATTTTAATCATTTTCGCTTCTATTGAACCAAACTCAGCGAGCGGTCTG
>CAYPIM010000186.1:0-10933 GCA_964410795.1 uncultured Lewinella sp.
AGGAAGGGCGTGAAGGAGGAAGGGAGTAAGGGAGGAAAGGAAGAAGGGAGGAAAGGGGTGCTTCGCCCACTCCTCGTCCTAACAATACTCGCCAGCCTAACCATGGCCGCAAAGGTCTATTCAGGCCTCGATTACCCAGAATACTTCCCCGAACCTACCTACGACTTCACCGCCAACCCACTAACCAAAGAAGGCATCGAACTGGGCCGGCAGTTATTCTACGACGAAATCCTCTCCGCCGACACGACCATCTCCTGCGCCAGCTGCCACTCTCCCTACAGTGCCTTTGCCCATACCGATCATGACCTGAGCCACGGCCTGGCCGACCGGATCGGTACCCGCAACGCTCCTGCACTCTTCAACCTGGCTTGGAGCACCAGCTTCCACCGCGACGGCGCCCACCACCACCTCGACCTTCAGGCACTTGCTCCCCTAAGCCATCCGGACGAAATGGGCAGCAGCATCAACGAAGCCGTAGACCGCCTGAACGCACACCCCCACTACCCCACCCGCTTCGCCCTCGCCTTCGGCGACGACAGCCTAGTGACCGGAGAACGGATGCTAAAGGCCCTGGCCCAGTTTCAACTCACATTAGTCTCCGCTGGCGCAAAGTATGACCGCGTCCGGATGGGTAAAGACACCTTCACGGACCAGGAAGCAAAAGGCTATTCTTTATTTAAAGAAAGCTGTAATCACTGCCATACAGAACCCCTGTTTACTAATAACGAATTCGCCTACAGCGGCCTTGAAGTAGACACTACACTGAACGATTTCGGGAGAATGATGATCACTACCCTACCCTCCGACAGCTTGCTTTTTAAGGTACCCAGCCTTCGGAACCTGAGCTTCACCCATCCCTATATGCACGACGGGCGTTTCCGCAAACTTCGGGAGGTGCTAAAAAATTACGCGACTCAACTTGACACTTCATCTTCACTGACGTCCAACAACCAATCCGACCTGATCGCTTTTCTGCTTACGCTTGATGACAAAGCGTTTGTCTTTAACCGTAAGTATGGATTTCCGAAGTAACCCGTTATAATCCCGGAGGGATGTCTTTCATAACGAGGGGTGAAGGATCAGACCGGCAGGTCTATCCGTAACCTCTCGCCTCGAACGAGAAACAAAAAAAACAGCTACATGCGTACACTCCTCACCCTGCTCCTTCTCACCTTACTTTGCACCAGCGGCCGCGCCCAAGAGAAAAGGATTAGAGGAATAAGGGAGAAAGGAAACATCGGAAGAAAGCATAAAAGAGCATTTCTCCTCCCTTTACTCCTTTTAGTCCTTCAACCCTTACTCCCCGCCCAACTAAGCCCCGCAATAACCAACTGGCTACAAAACAACACCGAAACCGGCACCTACTATGTGGAGGGCAATGCTACCCTAATCGAAAACAATGTATTGGTGAACTGCCAGAAGGTGGAATACACCGATGACTTCGTGTACATCACCGCAACCGGCATTCCGGCCTACCCTACCGGTCCTTTTCTGGACCGCAACCCTTCCCAGGCAGAAAACCAGGATGGTATCTATAAACTCCCCCTCCAGCCAGAACTGAATACCGGGACGCCGATCCCCACTACGGGAGGTAATATCGGCCTGTTCATCAACGGTGTGGCCCTGTTCGATTACCGCGACGGAGTAGCCTGGAACCCCCAAACCGATGCCCTCTGTGGCGGGCCCGGCAACGAACGCTGCCCCGGTGGCCCCATGACCACCCAGGCCTGGAACCGCGATGCCATCCCCGCCGAACGAGAGGGTTTTGACTGCGCAAAAGGCCACCCCGCAAATGGCAACTACCACCACCACCAAAACCCCTCGGCCTTCAAACTGGACCTAAACGTAACCTCTGAAGTCTGTAACCTCTACGATGCCGAAGGCCTCTACGCCATCGACAGCACCGCCCACGCTCCCCTGATCGGCTTTGCCTACGATGGTTTTCCCATCTATGGCGCTTACGGCTTCAAAAACGTGGACGGCACCGGCGGAATCGTCCGGATGAAATCTGGCTACCAACTCCGGGACATTACCCTGCGGACCGAGCACGCAGACGGCACCGACGTTGCCGATGGCCCCGCCATAAGTGACACCTACCCATTGGGCTATTTCCGCGAAGACTACGGCTACGTGGAAAGTGCCGATGAAGAAGATGTGCTCGATGTACACAACGGCCGTTTCTGCGTCACCCCCGAGTACCCTGAAGGCACCTATGCCTACTTCGCTACGGTAAACGCTGACTGGACTTCCGCCTACCCCTACGCCGTAGGGCCAACTTACGCCGGTTTCGGAGAACGCCGCAGTGTAGACGCAGTTACCGAAACAACCACCGTCTATGAAGGAACGACACCCGTGCGTGGCTTCGATGACGCAGCCGAGGTCACCGTATTCCCCAACCCAACTGCAGACCTCATCGCCGTCCAACTGCTCGGCCTGGCCGAACAGGATTATTCCGTACAGCTGAGGGATGCCAAGGGGCAACTCGTTCGAGAAAAATTCATCCGTTCCGGGCAGACAATTGCCTACTTCGATACGCAAACGCTGTATCGGGGCGTCTACTTTATCCGTATTAGTGGCAGAGGTAGCGAAGTTACCCGGAAAGTAGTCGTTGAATAAACCTATATATTGGCCTCAAAGCCCCTCAACCCACCCCGAACTTATGCGCGTATTTTTTATTTCCGTACTTCTATTACTTACGGCTTTGGCGACCGCCCAGGACCGCCCCAACATCCTGCTCATCATCGCTGACGATCTCGGCGTAGACCCCCTGAACGGCTACCACGACGCCAACCTGAAGGCCGTAACCCCTACCCTGGACAGTCTGCGCGCAGCGGGGATCACCTTCACCAACGCAGCGGCTACTCCGGTTTGCTCCCCTACCCGAGCAGCGATCATGAGTGGCCAGTACGGCGTTAAAAACGGCGTGCTCGGCGTTCCTGGCAACCTGGACGATACGGAACAAACCATCTTCAAAGGGCTTGCCGCCGAAACGGACAATGCCTACGCCAATGCATTGATCGGTAAATGGCACCTGACCCAGCCCCTCCAAGCCGACGATCCGCCAACCTATGGTGCCGATACCTACGATGGCTTCCTTAGAGGAGGAGTAGACGACTACTTCGCCTGGAGCAGGGTACAAAACGGCACTACAGCCGTGGAAACCGAATACGTAACCACCGCCCTGACCAGCGCCGCCCTGGGTTGGATCGACGAACAGACGCAGCCCTGGTTTCTCTGGCTGGCCCACGCCGCCCCCCACTCTCCTTACCATGTGCCACCGGAGGGCATGTACTCCGTCGGCACCCCAACCAATAACCGGCGCCGGTACACCGCTATGATTGAAGCGCTGGACTTTGAAGTAGGTCGCATGCTCAGCTCCCTTGATTCGGAGGTTGCCGAAAACACCCTTGTTATTTTCGTCGGCGATAACGGTACCCCCGGCAACGTAATGCAGGATTACCCCACCGGCCACGGTAAAGGCTCCCTCTATCAGGGTGGCGTGCGGGTGCCCCTCATCATTTCGGGTAAGGGCGTTACCCGCGCCGGAGTACGAGAAGACGCCATGGTGCACGTGACGGACCTCCACGCAACCATTTTGGAGGCGGCGGGGACGCAGGTGCAAGGAGGGGTTTTAAACAGCCTCAGTTTCTATCATTTGCTCTCGGACGAAACGGAAGCTAAGCCTACCCGGGATTATAACTACTCCGAGGTAAGCAACAGCCAGAGCTCTGGTTGGGCCATCCGCGGTGAACGCTACAAAGTGATCAACTTTGATGACGGGACACAAGAGTTTTATGACCTGATTGCCGACTCCCTGGAAACCAACAACCTCCTACCCGGCGGCCTTTCTGAAGACCAGCAAGCCATAAAAGCCGATCTCGAGGCCGAAGCTGCCGTCATCCGCGCCGGCTGGTCCTGTCGGGACCACATCCGTAACGGAGAAGAAACCGGCATCGACTGCGGAACGGACGACTGCGGAATGTGTACCACCAGCGCCAATAGTCCATCCCAAGAGATCGAACTAAAGCTCTACCCAAACCCCGCCAGCGACTACTTTGTCGTTGATGCCCTGGGGGAACAGATTGAGTCCGTTAGTCTTTTCGACCTCCACGGTCGATTGCTCCACTCCCAAAGCGGGCAAGGCATGCGGATCATGGAAGTCAACCTAAGCGGTCTTCCTACTGGAGTCGTCCTGGTGAAGGTTCGGACCAGGAATGGTGCGGATAAATTGGTCCGCCTCAGCCATACAGGCCTTTAGGCGCTTGGTTAAGAGCGTGTCTAAACAAACATACGTAATCCCTGGCTGCACTTACAGCAGGTTGTAAAAATTTCAGCAGCGCTGAAGTAGTGCACTCTAGAGTAACTAATGGATTGAATACAGGGCCTGTGAGTTCATTGACAAAACGTGTTGTTCAAGTGTCGCTCCAGGGTATGTTACCCTATTGGTTTACACCAAAGGTAGAGCCAAGTCAATCAATGGCATCATCAGGCCCCTTCGTATTCAAACTACCACGGTTACAGTAGTTTGATCGGTAGTTTTGGGATAAAATCTTTGTAAAATCCTGGTGTAGCCTTTTATAAAAAAGTAGGATTAAACCTACCTTAACGGTGATAAAGATAAGTTTAGGGATCACCCAAAAAGAGCCAGGAGTGATAAAACCGACCTTTTCCAGTATAAACCCATACAATCCCTCTTCTAACACTTAGTTGGTAGGTCTTAATGTCTCGGGGAATATTCGTTTCTAAGTAGTTGAGGGTGCGGCAGTAGGAAAACCGGACGGGTTGATCAAAACTGTTCTTGGTAAATGGAGCCAATGCCAACACCACCCATCGTTGTTTATCCTAACCAAGAAAAATTACTAGCTTTGGCTGTTCGTCGACTAACGGTATTACTTTATTCTACAGCCCGTTAAGCGACCATCATTCCTTTGTGAAAGTTACTAGTCCTATTCTCTTGGGTCCAATTCATCAAAACACAACGATCAAGTTTTTATCCGTGCTGTTTTTTCTGTCTTCAGCCATAGTGTTGGGGCAAAATACATTGTACGACATACAATTTCTTTCTTTCAAGGACGGGCTCCAGAACCGCTGGGCGACTTGCGTGAGTCAGGATTCAACCGGACTGATCTGGATAGGAACAGCTAACAACATCACCACCTATGACGGGCAGGAATTCATGGTGGTAAAGGATCGCGAAGGCTTTCCTTTCTCTCATCATATAACGGGCTTACAACTAACGGAAGACAACTACTTTCGCGTTTTCACTACCAACGGCGACACCTTTCTTTTCTCCCCTTACGATCATTCTCCTGAGGGGTATGATTTTAAACAGGAAACGTTTCCAAACAAACTCAAACGTATCCCCGGCCCCGCCTCTACTACTCCCTTTTTCTTCAAGGACCAATCCAACCAGTTGTTTGGCCCCGATTTCCTTAACCGCATCGACTCCGCCTTCTTTCGAGTGCGTCATCAACCGACGCCTTGGGAAACAGTCCTTAGCCTGAATTCACAGGTCGGGCAGGTAACAGAGTTTGACACCAGCGGTACGGTGGTTCGGCAATTCGCCATTCCGGTCAACAGGTCCTGGCGCAATCGGCCTAATTTGCTACTGGAAGGACAAGATCAACTCCGCTGTTACTCTACCATTTACCCTGAGACAAAAGAACTTGGAGAAATACTTTGGTCTTTGGACAAAACCGGAGTAGCCTCCCCGCTTATCCTCAAGAAAGACGGTAAACCCATTTCTATTAGAGTCTTCGATAAATACACCTCGGAAGTGGTCTTCGTTTTAAAACGAGACCCCGACCACAATCTATGGCTGGCCAGCAGTAACACCTTATGGGTTTTTGATCCACAAGGGGAATTAATAGCAGACTTGTCAGAACGGCTGAATGGCTTCGTTGGTGCGGCATGGAGCCCCCAGGGAATTTTCTCTGACAACTCCGGGAATTTCTGGATAAGTACCAATGCCGGGGTGTTCCTCGTCAGCGCCCGACCAAAAAAATTCACCACTTACCTGAAGGAGGAGCACAACACTTCCGTCCGTGGAATCATCGAACTGGATGACGGCAAATTGCTAGTGGGAACTTATCAGAAAAATCGGAAAATCGATCCGGTTACGGGCATTACCTCTACGGCCTGTTTTTCCAGTGACTGTGCCTATTTCAACGCTTTTCACCGTTTAGCGTCCGGAGAAATCCTGATCGGAGTCTATGGCCTGAAAGTCGTCTCCCTGGAGAACGAAGCTTTAACTATAAAAGAAGATGAGGCTTATCATGCTCCACATTTGATTCCCTACTACTACCCTTCCGCAAAAACCTTTTTCTTTGGTTCTACTGAAGGGTTGTACTCCTCGGCGACCTACGCAAACTTCCTACCCTACCCTAAAGTAAATGGCTTTGAACTCCTCCGAAAAGCCATCGTTACCCATTTTCACGAAACGCCATCGGGCTTATGGATCGGCAGCTCCAACGGCCTGTTTTTACTACATCCCCAAAAAGGAATTATCCGATCGGAACTAAGTAAGCACAACGTCAAACACTTTCACGTAGATGACAATGGCATCTTCTGGGTCGCCACTTCCTCTGCCGGTCTGCTTCGTTGGAACCCCGCAACCAACGAAACCCGCAATTATACCACGAAAGAAGGCCTCACTCACAACACCCTATACGCTGTATATCAGGACGACGAAGGGTACCTGTGGCTACCGAGTAATAAGGGCCTCATGCGCTTCAACCCCACCGATGGGAACATCATCAGTTTCCATCCCGAAGACGGTATCGCCCACGAAGAGTTCAATACCTATTCTCACTACGAAGCATCTGATGGCACCCTTTACTTCGGAGGGCTTGACGGCTTAACCTCCTTTCATCCATCCAGCCTGAATATTAAGAAAAACAGCTTCCCCCTGCGCATATCCAACCTCACCCAGTACGTCGCAGAAACCGATAAAATTGAAAACAGGACTGCATCCCTGCGCAGGACCGGAAAAATTGAAATGGCCCCAGGAGACAAGTTTTTCTTACTGGCCTTCAATCTCCTTGACTACACTTCTTCTAATATTTCTTACGCCTGGAAGATGGAAGGTGTATTCGAAGACTGGAACTACCAGAAAGAAAACAGCCTACGCCTCTTAGGCCTCCCCTATGGCACCCACAATCTGCGCATAAAAGCACGGTCTTCCAGCAGCGGATGGATCGATAGAGAATTGCTTATTTCAGTTGTCATTCTTCGTCCTTTTTACCTCTCCCTACCCTTCCTGCTCACCATGCCAATCCTCTTGGCCTTGCTCACTTTTGGGTTCTTCTGGTACCGTACCGCCCGTCTCCGCAAAAGGAGCTTACAACTACAACGGGAAGTTACTGAGCGGACGGAAGAACTGGCCCTTAAGAATAAGGAACTCCAAAACACCAATTCTACCAAAGACCGGCTCTTCGCCATGATATCTCATGACCTCCGCGCCCCGCTCATAACCCTTCGGGGATTGACCCAAAAGGTGAACTTTTTAATCGAAAGGGATCGTATTCCAGAAATCCGGCAAATGGGTATAACCCTGGATGGGGCCGTAGATCGCACCCAGAAATTACTGGACAACCTACTGTCATGGGCCATCGTAAAGGGGGAAGGTTTTGCATATAATCCCGAACCGCTCATCGTGCAAGCGCTGATGGAGGAGACCGTAGGTTTATACCAGGACTCTGCCAACGCAAAAGGCATAATCCTAACCTATCAAGCATCTAAAGAAAAGGTATTTGCAGATTCACGTAGCGTGCTGACCATCCTTAGAAACTTGGTTGACAATGCAATAAAATTCACCTCTCCGGGAGGAACAGTCCTGTTAAAAGCAGCTTGCGACGCTCCCAAAGGCTACGTTTCTATTTCGATAACCGACACAGGTGTGGGCATTCCCTCTGAACAACTCCAGAATCTGTTTTTACTAGAGAATAGGAGCTTCACCTCCGGAACTTCAGGAGAAAAAGGAACGGGGCTGGGCTTAATACTTTGTACTGACCTTGCCAGCCTCAACCAAGGGGAAATTATCGTGACTCCAAAGGAAGGAATCGGAACAACTTTTACCCTAAGGCTCCCAGTTTCTTCTACAAAAGATTAAGCCAACTTGCAATCTCATCCCGATAAGCATCTCCGATAACCAAGGTCTGACCAGCCACCACAATCCTTGCATTACTAAAACTCAATTGGTCAATCATAAGAAAATTGACTAATTGGCTGCGGTTGACTTGTAAAAAACCCTGGTTCAGTAAGCCCTTCTTAAACTTACGCAAAGACTTGTTCGCAACGTAGCGTTTCCCTTTTTCGTGGATGTAGCAATAATTTCCATCAGCTTCGATGAGGGATATTTCACTCACCTCCAGTTTAACTAAGCCTTTCCCGTGCCGGACAAAGAGAAACTTTTTAATAATCTGCTTCTTCGACCAACGCTCTAAGGCGAGACTTACCTTCTCCGTCAGGTCCGGATACTTAAGGGCATTTTCTATTACTGCATTGAGGCTCACGGGAGTTACCGGCTTCTCAATATATCCGCCCGGGAACATAACCTTAGTCCGTTCGTATACATCGGGGTCATCACTTGCCGTAATCACTACAGCCGGGATTCCTCTCTTTTGTACACTGGCCACCACTTTTATCCCTTCAGGTTTCCCATTAAAAAATATATCCGTCAATACCAGGTCAGGCAGGTTTTTATCATCCAGCGTCCATTCACTTGGTTCATCAATAAGTGGCAGAACTTCGTACCCCAATTTCGTTAGCATCATTTCAAGCTCTAAAGCATAGCTGGTGTCGTCCTCTACAATCTGAATCCTGGTTTTTTGCATTGTACAAAAATAGCTCAACAAGAGCACGCACCATTCCACTTCTGCATAATTTTAGTGGTGAAATGCTCAATTTTCAATCCAAACCCTCATTTACAGCTTACAAAAAATCAACCACTAACCACTCCATCAGAAATGAAGACTTCAGGACTATGCTAATGCCCAATCTCTTCGGAAATTTTGGAAATAGTCTTTTGAACACCGACGAGTACCTGCTACTTATGGGCCACAGGGACTTTAACGGCATAGGCCCTGGCCCTAACGGCCAAATCAGGCTATGCACTAACCGCAGTATCTACTGGATGTTTTGGCCGGGTAGACACGCAAATTTCCTCTAAAAACATGAGTCATCCCTAGCACGAAGTACAGTGCAGCTAATTTTGACTTCGCCCTAAGGGTTCAATCACCGTAGAATGGCACCTTAACGCATGATTTTGTCAAGTTCGTGATTCTTTCGTGGTTTACACCCTGCCGGGGGCATTCTTTTTGGATAAAAAGAATCAAAAATCTTGGCTGTGTCCCCGGCTATGTTCAACATCTTATGCGCTGTGCAAAGCTACCAATCTGGGTGCTTGGGTAAAACTTTGTTAAGGAGCATAGAACTTAGTGCTCCATGCATGAAATACAAAGTTCACGTCCTTATATAAAGGCAAATAGCCAATTAGCTTTGTATAGAACTCTAAGCATTAGCTCCCGGGGTTCTGCCTTACTGGTGGCCGGATAACGGAGGGCTAGAAGCAGTTAAAAAAGAAAAACTGTTTGAGCAGCAAGAGATTGAGTATTGCCTAAGCAATTTTAACAACCAATGTGCTTGAGAGCATTTCCTGAAACTTCGGAAGTGATTAAATGATGAAGTTTACCGTCAGCAGGAACCGCAGATTGCCCTGGCATTCAATATCGAAAGCCCCTCAGCTACATACCGTTCATAAAAGCTGACGAATTACAATTCTGACGCGATCACCAATAAATACGTTCAACCTATTGAATTACAAATACTTAACTACCATCTTTATTTAAAGATATAAAGACAAATTCCAATCCTGGAAAACGTTCAGCCATTGCCTTCTTTATGTCTTTAAACAAAGAAGCCCCGTTTAGGCCACCTCAAAGCACTTCTTTAAATCTTTAAAACTGCCCTAAACAATAACTTCTTTAAATCTTTGAATCTTTAAGTCTAGTTTCAAAATAGATTATCTTTATATCTTTAAATCTTCATTTATTTAAATAAGTACATCATCAAATCTTTACCTCTTCATTTCTTCAAATAAAGAAAAACGATTATCTTTACATCATCATACAAAGACATAAAGCTATACTGATTCCTTTACATAAAGAGATAAGTATTTAAAGAAGACTTTAAACAAAGAAATAATGATCATCTCTTCCATCAATTATAAAGGCGGTGTTGGCAAGAGCACCGTAGCGCAGAACCTCGCGGTGTCTCTGATTCTTCAGGGGTATAAAGTTTGCCTGGTGGATGCTGACAATACGAAGGCGACTTCCTCCTGGTCGGACAAGCGTGATGAGAACGGTGTGGAGCCTTCCATACCCTGCATCTCGCTGGTGAACCCTAAGTCATTCGCTAAGCAGGTCAGGGCGCAGTACGAGCAGTACGACGTGCTGATCATAGATTGCCCCCCGGCGCTCTCCCCAATTGCCGTAAAAGCGATGTACGCCAGCCACCTGCTGGTCATTCCCGTAAGCACCACGGGCGGCAGTGATGTCTGGGTGTCCGAACAGCTGCTGGAGAAGTTTCAGGAGATCAGGGAAGCCAAGGAGGACGCCGGAGACGACCCCGTCCAGGCACAGCTACTTGTAAACATGTACCGCCGCAACGTAACCCTGCACGAGCTAGCCGCTGGTATTGTTGAACAACTAGCCGAAACCTACGATGTTGGCGTGTTTGACGTCAGGCTGGGCAACCGCGTCGCTTACGGCGAGGCCAACGTATCCGGAATGGGCGTACTCGAATACGGCAGCGACCGCAAGTCTAAGGTAGAAATCAACCGACTAACTAAGGAATTGGTGAAGCTGGCTACTGCGTAAGGGTTGCAGGTTGCAGGTTGCAGGTTGCAGGTTGCAGGTTGCAGGTTGCAGGTTGC
>CAYPIM010000187.1:0-10875 GCA_964410795.1 uncultured Lewinella sp.
CCGGAGAGTTCGTAGTGGTGAACAAGCACCTGCTGCACGACCTCATCGGCCTCGGTCTCTGGGACAACGCCATGCGCAACCGCCTCATGGCCAGCAACGGCTCCATCGCGGACTTTGACGACGTACCGCAGCACCTTCGGGACCTCTACAAAACGGTTTGGGAGATCAGCCAGAAGGTTGTCATCGACATGGCCGCCGACCGGGGCGCTTTCATCTGCCAGAGCCAGAGTATGAACCTCTTCGTGGAGAACGTCAACTTCGGTAAACTCTCCAGCATGCACTTCTACGCCTGGAGCAAGGGCCTGAAAACGGGCATGTACTACCTCCGCACGAAAGCTGCGCGCGACGCCATCCAGTTCACCGTAGACAAGAACGCACTCCAGAAAGCAGGTGATCATGGCACCGGTGAAGTGAAAGCAAAAGCAGTTAAAGGCGCGGACGCAGGTGCAAAGAAAGCAGAAGGGCAGGGTGGTGCTACCGCCGTCGCTGAAGCTGAAATCCCCGTCGTGAAAGCGGAAGCTAAGGCTTCACCCGCTGCTGCTGGCTTTGAAGAGCTTACGGCCGCTGATGTGGAAAACGTTGGTAAGGCTTGTAGTCTGGATGACCCGGATTGTATTGCTTGTAGTGCTTAGTACTTACTTCTTGTACGTCTAAAATGTACCGTTTAAAAGTAGGATGTTCCGTTTGATGATAATAGCACGGCACAACTTTTGGCCTTGCCCCCAGCTATGATTTGCTCCCCTCTCCTCTGGAGAGGGGCCGGGGGTGAGGTTACGAGCGAAGCCATCCGGAAATCGTTGCGGTAATACCCCCTCAAACGGAACATCCTACGTTTAAAAGGCTCAGCTACGGTGTCTAATCTTAGGCATGGTAGTTGAGCTTTTTACGTTTTAACGGGGCTATTCTGGATGCTATCCGTACTAGGAGATTATAAAGTTTAAGCGGGTTCAAACTCTTTCTTACAAATTGCCTAATTTTAGGCCACAAAAATTAGCCGTTTCGTCCAAAATATGATCACTTTCCAAAACACTTGGAATGCCCATGGTTTGAAATTGATCAGTAAATTTTAAGTTAATCTACTTAGCTCTTGTCATCAACCTATGAAGAACTCACCCATACTGTACGTATTGTTGGGAACTCTTTTGCTTTGGGCAATGAGCTCATGTTTCTCCGAAAACCCTCCTGGTGGCCAGGAGGTTACTATGTCCCCTGCAGACTCTCTCCAAACCATCTTGTATGAAATGGGGAACGATTCACAGGCCATCAATGGTTTGCTGCAGGAGCTACGACCGGTGCTGTTTTCTCCGATTAGCGAACGTACATTAGAAGACTGGTACGTAAGTAAAACGACCTGGGAAGATCGGTTTAAAAATGCGGAAACCATACGCTACTGTGCAGAACTCGTTTTTGAAGAGTACAGCGAAGAAAATGAATTGTATGCGGCCGCCCGGGTTAAAAATGCCATCGGCCGGATGCACGATTCGGACGGAGAATACTCTAAAGCACTGGAGAGCTACGAGTTGTCTTATGAACTCGCCCAACGGCAGGCTGATTCGGTAAATATCGCCTGGAATCTATACTTTATTAGTATTGCCCTTGTTTCACTCAATGACCTTGACGCCTGCTTAAGTTATAGTGGCCAAGCACTTAGGCTGAGTCGGGAATTAAACGAACCAGCCATTGAAGCTTCTGCCCTTACTGCCCAGAGCGCTGCCTGGGCTTATCAGGGAAATTTTGATACATCCTTGCAACGCATAGCGCAGAGTCTTGCCGTGGCAAAGGCCAGTGGGTTAAGGCTCATGGAGAAAAGGGGCATTATCAATAAGTCCTACGCCCTTAATCATCTTGGTCGTTTTGATGAGTCTATAGATTTTCTTGAGCAACACATTGACCTCAACGACCTTCCGGTCTCTATTACCAATACATTTTTGTGTTTCAATTTGCAAGGAGCTCACCTGGGAAGAAAAGAATATCAAAAAGCCATCTATTACCTCGAACTAGGTAATAGTATGGCAAAAGAGTTAGGATACATTTACGCTCAATTTCACGGCGAACAATACCGTACTATCCTTTATGAGGAAGTCGGTCTTTTTGAAAAGGCATTGGCCGCTTCGGAACGGATGCAACAACTAGAGGGAAAATATACTGGCCTGGCTAAGGCAAAGGCCGTCGAGTCTTTTAAGTCTCGCCTCAGGCTTTTAGAAAAGAACCTGGAGATTGAAGCATTAGATAAAGCAACTAAAGATAAACAGTTAGCGTACCGTCGTCGTATTCAGGCTTATGTCTATTTGACTGGTTTGATGGCTTTATTTATCCCAATTCTTTTCCTGTTGATGCGTAACTGGAATCGGGTAACGTTGGTTGAGAAAAAACAAGAACTGGCGGAAGTAAAGCTACAGTTGTTAAGAACTCAGTTGCACCCCCAACTCATCCTGAAGAACCTGAATAGTGTGAAGAACTATATAATGGAATCAGGGGAAATTGAAGCCTATAACTATGTGGGGAAATTTGCGATGTTGCTACGTATTTTAACTAAAGGAACTCATTCCGTTGGCATCGAATTAGACCAAGAGGCTCTTCTCTTGCAATCTTTTTTGGAGATGGAACAACTACAGCGAGGTGAGGCATTCGAGTTTACACTTCAATTGAGTGCTGAATTAGCAGAGAGCGAAAGGTCAATTCCAAGTTTGATTGTTTTACCATTTCTGGAAGATCTCTTAGCTCGTACTGTTTCAACTCCGGAAGATAAAAGGACGCTAGAGATTTCCTTTGATCATAATGCTACCAAAACAGGTGCAATCTGTACGATAATGGATAGTGCCATTGTTGCGTCTTCGGATAGTACATTTACCCAAGAAAAGAGTAATAAAGGCCAGCGATATGTTGAAATTTACCGCGCCAACGGTAGGTTAGAATCTCTTGCTCACCTTGGGCATGAAGGGCTGGAATATAATGTTGTAAATTTAGCGGAGGCCGGAGAAGTCACAGGGACTAAAATATCTATTTCTCTTCCGTATATTATTAAGTAACCGATGCTATTGGCCTAAACTATTTCCTTTAAGTATCAAAACAAACTTCCGGGTAAACCACATGAACCTATTATTTATCTCACTTCATTAGCTTATGATAAAATTGCAACTGTTGTTCGTTGTGCTGGGGGTAATTATGTTGGGAGTCTTTAACTCTTGTGGGCAAACTGATCCTTATTCTTTAGATGAAGTTAATGTACTCAACACGGACTCCCTAAGGGCTGTTTTGTTAGAAAAATCGGTAGGTGTTCAGTTGCCTGATGGGTTTGTAGAGGAACTCCGCGTTGTACTGTTCTCTCCGGAGAGTGAACGTCATCTGGAAAATTGGTACGCTAATAAACTGACGAGAACAGAAGAGTTTGGAATGGCTTTGAGCGCTATTGATAGTGCTGAAGTTATGTTTCAAACACTATTGGATAAACGGGAAATAGCAGAAGCCTGCCGAGTGAAAAATGCTATTGGCCGAATGCACACGACTGATGCCAATTACGATAGCGCAATAGCGGCTCATAAAGTCGCTTACAGTTTGGCGCAGCAGGCAGGAGACTCTACGCTGATTGGCTGGTGTACGGTCTTTTTTAGCCATAATTTCCAATTGGTCGCGGATACTTCCTCAGCGATAGAGTACGGCCAGCGTGCCGTACAAATGGGGCAAAATCATCATGACCCTGCAATTGAAGCTTCGGCGCTGGTTATTCTGGGTGGGGTAGCAGCCATGCAACGCAAGCATGAAGCTTCGATTGTCTTCATGGAA
Source organism: uncultured Lewinella sp. (assembly GCA_964410795.1). Taxonomy (GTDB): domain Bacteria; phylum Bacteroidota; class Bacteroidia; order Chitinophagales; family Saprospiraceae; genus Neolewinella. The sequence continues at coordinate 3,784 of CAYPIM010000187.1, forward strand.
AAGGCTAAGGAAATTGCTAATACTAACGGGTTGGAGGTGATCGGGCGCAGGGCGATGTTGAACATCATCTACAATTTCAACCAGCAAAAAAAGTTTGATGAAGCGATCAACTTTGTCGAGGCTAATTTTAACTTGTCTGAGCTTGCGCATGCCATCCCTACCGTTTATTTACTTTTAAATCTTCAGAGGGCCTATGCTGGTAAAGGTGATTACCAACAAGCAACCTATTATTTAGACAGGGCTTGTGAAACTTCTGCTGAGTTAGACTTTCTCCTCGGTAAGTTAAACTGCGAAAAGGGCCGGACACGACTCTATAAGTTGCAGAATCGTTTTGAAGAGGCTTTAGTCGCGTCAAAATCTGCCTTTAAACTGCAGCAGGACATGAGAAGCGATGAGCAGGCACGCGAGATGCAAGCGTTGAAAACAGAGTTGGCTGTACTTGATAAAGATGTAGAAATTGAGAGAATAAACGAGGCACAACGAGCGCAGGAACAAGCCTACTTTCAGCGCCTGAAATTGGGACTGTACACCGCAATTTTCTTGGTGGTCTTACTCATGGCAATCTATTTCATGATGCGGAACAGAAACCGAGGCGTCATTGCTGAACAACAGGTTGAAATTACCGAGGCTAAACTTCATGTCTTACAGTCTCAAATGCATCCTCACTTTATTTTTAATGCTTTGGTGGGCGTCCAGAATTATATCCTCAAGTCGAAAAAGCTTCTAGCTTTTAATTACCTGGGTAAATTTGCCACTCTTTTAAACGGCGTAACTAAAAATAACGATAACGTTTATATTGAGTTCCAGCAGGAGGTGCACTTTATTGAATCCTACCTGGCGATGGAGAAGTTGCGTTTTCGCGATGCTTTTGATTTTACGATAAGCGTTGACCCATCACTGGAAGGTTGTGAAAGGGAAGTGCCCAGTATGTTAATTCAGCCAGTTGTGGAGAATGCCTTAGTTCATGGCTTGGTGGAGTTGGACTATAAGGGGAAACTTCACGTCGAGTTTGAAAGTTATCCGCAGGTTGATGGCATTCGATGCGTGGTTACCGATAACGGGCGGGGGCGCGAAGCTGCCCATAAAAACGCATCAAAAAGAGAAGAAGAAAAACACCTCTCTATTGCAACCGTTAATGTCAATGCTAGAATGAAGTTTTTGAAACTCCTAGGCCATAAAAATGCTAAAGTGGTCATCGAGGACCTGTACGAAGAGAGCCGCCCCACGGGAACTAGGGTTAGTATGGATCTACCGTTCCAAAAAATCTAAAGGAGAACTTTCTCCTCCAACACACTCACCCTGCACCTGCGCACCGTCGCCCTTATTATTCGATTTCTTCACCGCTTGTACTGGTCAGTGATTCTTTGGCGCGCACGCGGGATGCCAAGGGGAGGATGAAAGAGCAGGAATAAGCAGGCTATCCCTTCCACGAGGACTTCAACCCACAAGTAAGGTTAAATACCATCTGTTCTGATGAAGAATCTTCATCTGCGGTATAGTAGCCCTTACGCAGAAACTGGAAGGTATCACCCGGCGCTGATTTAGCCAGTGCTGGTTCGCCTTTAGCAGCAATCACCGTAAGACTCTCAGGGTTTATGAAGTCCATGAAGTCCTTGTCTTCGTGGTCCATTGGTGTGGGGTCGGTGAAGAGCTTGTCGTAGTTGCGTACTTCAAGGTCAATGGCCGTAGCGGCATCTACCCAGTGAAGGGTACCTTTAGCCTTTACACCAGAGGTGTCTGATCCAGAACGGCTTTCGGGGTAATAGGTCGCATTGATCTGGGTTACCTTGCCATCTGCATCTTCCTCGTGCCCGAGGATGTTGAGGATGTATGCGCCCTTGAGGCGAACGTTTTTCTCCGGAGCCATGCGGAAGTATTTGCGGTTCTGGGGCTCCTTGCGGTAGTCTTCGCGTTCTACCCAGAGCTCACGGCTGAAGGGGATTTCGCGGGTGCCACGTGTTTCGTCTCCAGGGTTGTTGTCCAGCGTAAGCATTTCGCCGGTTTCCGGATAGTTCGTGATGACCAGTTTTACGGGGTCGAGCACGGCCATGTAGCGGTTGGCAGCATCGTTTAGTACTTCCCGGACGCAGTGTTCGAGAAAGTCGAACTCCTGCTGATTGTCGCGCTTAGTTACGCCGGTGCGGATGCAGAAGTTGCGGAGGGCCTCTGCGGGGTAGCCCTTGCGGCGCATCCCGGCTAGGGTACCCATGCGGGGATCGTCCCAGCCGGTTACGACGCCTTCTTCAACCAACTTTTTGAGGCGGCGCTTACTGGTGATGAGGTAGTCTACGTTCATGCGGGCAAACTCGATCTGGCGGCTGGGGAAAATCTCCAGCGCTTCGATTATCCAGTTGTAGAGGTCACGGTGATGACGGAATTCAAGGCTACAGAGCGAGTGCGTAATTTCCTCTATGGAGTCCGACTGGCCGTGGGCGAAATCGTAGAGGGGGTAGATGCACCAGTCATCGCCCGTCCGGTGATGAGTTTCTTTCTTGATGCGGTAAAGCACGGGGTCGCGTAGCAGCAAGTTAGGGTGCGTCATGTCAATCTTGGCACGCAGTACCCTGCTTCCGTCGGCAAATTCGCCCGCTCTCATTTGCTCGAATAGTTCACGGTTTTCAGCGGAGGAACGGTCGCGGAAGGGGGAGTTGGTCCCCGGCTCGTCGATGTCTCCTTTTTGGGCGGCAATCTCTTCCGCCGTAGAGTCGTCTACGTACGCGAGGCCTTTATCGATGAGGTTCAGCGCGAACTGATAGAGTTCTCCGAAGTAATCCGAAGCGTAGAGGATATCCCCTTCCCATTCGTAGCCCAGCCACTTGATGTCGTTGGCGATTGAGTTTACGAAGTGGGTCTCTTCGGTCGACGGGTTGGTGTCATCCATCCGAAGGTTGGTGCTGCCACCAAATTTCTTCCCGATCTCGAAGTTGATCACAATTGCCTTGGCGTGGCCAATGTGCAAATAGCCGTTGGGTTCCGGAGGGAAACGGGTATGAATTCGGCCATCGTGCTTACCGTTTTCCAGGTCTTCGACGATAAATTCTTCGATAAAGTTGTCGGCTTCGTAATTGGCCATGCTGGGGTTAATCTTTTAAGTTGGGCAAAGGTACGAAGCGAGTTGCTGAGTTTGTGAGTTGCTGCCTGAAGTAACATTTGCTTGCTTAACCTGTGGGAACAAGCGTAGCGGGGTAAATGGTAAAAGTGACAACGAACTAAGCAAACTCATCAACCCGATAACGCACGCTGCGCCTGAACATCGGAATTACGCGTTGATGTGATAACAGCGTCCGGCAGGAGAGAAGTTACCTTCGTGCTCAAATAAACTCCCCAACAAATGAAAATCCTGATCATCGGTGGTGGCAATATGGGCAAAACCTACGCCCGTAGCCTCCTACGCGCGCACCTCGTTCAAGCTGACGACCTGATGGTGCTGGAACGCAGCCCCGAGCAGGCGGAAAAACTGCGAGGAGAAAAAATCGGCATTATTCATACAGACCCCGCGAAGTGCCTGAATGTCGCCGACCTCATTATTCTCGCCGTGAAACCTCAGGACAGCGCCGCGCTCTTTACTAAGCTCCGCCCGGATACTGATCCGCAGCAAGTCTATCTTTCCATCATGGCCGGAGTAACGATCAAGTCTATTCAGTCTGGGCTTGGCGTTGAAAAAGTAATCCGGGCTATGCCTAACCTTCCGGCTCAGATCGGCCTGGGAATGACGAGCTACACGGCCTCCGATGCCGTTACTCGTATAGAGTTAGTGCTCGTGCAAAACCTACTCAACACCACGGGGAAGGCTATTTATGTCAACGATGAACAGGCCATTGATGCTACTACAGCGATTTCTGGTAGCGGACCAGCCTACGTACTCTATTTTATGGAGGCTATGATTGAAGCTGCTCGTGAGATGGGTTTCACCCACAGTCAGGCTGAACTCCTCGTCGCTCAAACCTTCCGAGGAGCGGTTGAATTACAAATGAAGAACGACCTCTCGTGTGCTGAATGGATCAGCCGCGTTAGCAGTAAGGGGGGCACCACCGAAGCGGCGATGAATACCTTCCGGACGACCTCGGTTTTTGAAGACATTAAAAATGGGGCTAAAGCGGCTTTGGCGCGAGCGGAGGAACTAGGAAAAGCCTAGACCCGGACGAAGCACTCTCCGAGTGCGTGCGGTCTAAGCAGCCTCCGGCCGCGAGTATTTTCGTGCTCAGAGAGCACTCAGGCCGCTCGCACTCGGAGAATGCTTCGTCCGGGTTAGCGAATTGCCGCCAACCAGCGTTCCTTCTCATCATCCGTCCAGCCTTTGCGTTCGGCGTAGTCTGCTTCCTGGTCCGGCTTAATGCCGCGAACGGTAAAATATTTCGCTTCGGGGTGGGAGAAGTACCAGCCGGAGACGGAGCTGGCTGGATACATGGCCATGCTTTCGGTAAGTTTGATGCCCGTTGCCGTTTCAGCATCGAGCAGTTCCCAAATCTTATTTTTCTCGGTATGCTCGGGGCAAGCAGGGTAGCCCGGCGCTGGGCGGATGCCTTCGTATTGCTCGGCTATTAATTGATCGTTGGTGACGGATTCATCAGGGGCGTAACCCCAGAATTCCATGCGGACACGTTGGTGCATTCGCTCGGCGAAGGCTTCGGCGAGGCGGTCAGCGAGGGCCTTGAGCATGATGGCCGAGTAGTCGTCTCCAGCGTCTTCAAAGCGTTTTACGTGGGGCTCAATGCCGATGCCGGCGGTTACGGCAAACGCTCCGATATAGTCTTCTTTTTGCGCGGCCGCAGGTGCAATGTAATCGGTAAGGGACTGGTTAGGGCGGCCCTTGGCTTTCTTTGATTGCTGGCGGATATGGTACAGGTCGGTTGTCGGTTGTCGGTTGTCGGTGGTTACGGAAATTGTATCTGTCGCCGGGTGAGCCTCCGCAGGCCAAAAGCCAATAACCCCTTTCGCACTAACCCATTTCTCCGCAACGATCTTGTCTAGCATCTCTCGGGCTTCCTTATAGAGCGTTGTTGCTTCTTCGCCGACAACGTGGTCCGTTAGGATATCGGGGAACTTACCGGCGAGGGCCCAACTGCTAAAGAAGGGCGTCCAGTCGATGTAGTCCACGAGTTCGGCCAGGTCGTAATCCGCAAATACTTTGGTGCCCTTAAAGGTTGGTGTGGGAGGGGTATAATTCTCCCAATCCAGCTTAAGGCCATTTTCCCGGGCTTTGGCGATCGGTAAAAAGGCTTTTTCGGATTTCTGCTTCGCCCGGTGAACGCGGACACGTTCGTACTCGGCGGTAATTCCATCGCGGTAAGCCTTCCGGTCTTCTTCTTCACCATCAAGTAAGCTACCTGCTACGGTCACGGCCCGGCTTGCGTCGAGGACGTGGATGGTTGGTCCCTTCGTGTAGGCGGGCTCCACCTTCAGGGCCGTGTGGGTCTTTGAGGTCGTAGCTCCGCCGATAAGTAGTGGCGTCGTCATCCCCCGGCGCTCCATCTCGGCGGCAACGTTGACCATCTCGTCGAGCGAAGGCGTAATCAGTCCGCTCAGGCCAATGATGTCAGCGTTGACGCGTTGCGCTTCGTCGAGAATTTTATTGGCGGGCACCATCACACCGAGGTCAACAATCTCATAATTGTTGCAGGCGAGGACTACCCCGACGATGTTCTTGCCAATGTCGTGTACATCGCCTTTTACGGTGGCCAGAAGGATGGTGCCTTTGTACTGGCGGGAGGATGGCGCTGCTTGTAACCTCACCCCCGGCCCCTCTCCGGAAGGTTTCGCCTCCGGCTCAACGGAGAGGGGAGACGTGGCAGCTCGCTCCGCTCGTATGCTGACTTCTTCGCCGGGAAAGGAGTAGGGCCTGTCCGGAAGAGACCGTAATTGGGCTTCGATCTCCTCAAGTACTTTACTGAGGTTGGTCGCTATTTCGTCGTTCGTGAAACGCAGTGTAAAGTAGCCGGCGTCGGCAAACTTCTGGTCGCGCTCAGCATCAGCTAGTAGCATCTCAGGTTGCTCGTGGTACCCGCCATCAATCTCAATGATTAACCTTTTATTGATGCAGACGAAATCCGGAATACTTAAGCCCATTGGCTTTTGGCGGACAAACTTTTCGCCAAGCTTCCGGTTTCGAAGTTCTTGCCACATCTTATCCTCAGCATCTGTGGCTTTTTTACGCATCTGACGTGCAAACTCCAATACCTTGCCTGCCATCGCTTCCGGCAACTGCCAATAGTTTTCAGCCACGACAAGTTTTTGCTCTGCTCCCCTCTCCTCCGGAGAGGGGCTGGGGGTGAGGTTACGAGCGGAGCGAGCATCCTCGTTTTCTCCCCTCTCCGTTGAGCCGGAGGCGAAACTTGTCGGAGAGGGGCTGGGGGTGAGGTTACGAGCGGAGCGAGCCGCCTCTTCCGCTTCCTGCTTCGCCAAAATCTCCGCCTTTTCCGCCTCAATAAACGGGTTCAAATAGGCCACCGCAGCTTTCATTACCCGCGCTGATTTTACAACCTGCGGCAAAAACATCTTCCCCGAACCGAAGAGATCACCTACTACGTTCATGCCGTCCATTAACGGGCCTTCAATGACGTGTAGCGGGCGGGGATATTTTAACCGGGCTTCCTCGGTATCTTCGGTGATGAACTCCGTGATGCCGCGCACAAGGCTGTGCTTCAGCCGCTCCTCTACGGTAGATTCGCGCCAGGCAAGGTCTTTGACGACTGATCGGCCACCAACGTTCTTGAGGCCTTCGGCCATATCCGTCAGACGCTCGGTTGCATCGGAACGGCGGTTGAGGATAACGTCTTCCACAGCCACAAGTAAGTCTTTCGGAATGTCCTGATAGACCTCGATCATACCGGCGTTCACGATGCCCATATCCATGCCCGCGCCGATGGCGTGGTACAGGAAGGCGGAGTGCATCGCTTCGCGGACGACATTGTTGCCCCGGAAGGAAAAGCTCACGTTGGAAACACCTCCGCTAATCTTTGCCCCGGGGCAAAGCTCCTTGATCCGCCGCGTCGCCTCGATGAAGTCTACGCCGTAATTGTTGTGTTCCTCGATGCCCGTCGCGACGGCGAAGATGTTGGGGTCGAAGATGATGTCTTGCGGTTTGAAGTTGGC
>CAYPIM010000188.1:0-10842 GCA_964410795.1 uncultured Lewinella sp.
TTTTTGCCCCGGTTGAAGCACACTCCGTGTGCGAATGGTTGACGAACCCTCCGGGTTCGCTGTTATTAGAAGACTGAACGTTGGTGCTCCAGCCATGTACCGTGCGCCCGGAGGACGCACAAGACCGCTCGCACACGGAGTGTGCTTCAACCGGCGGTGGCCGCTTTTTACCGCGCAACCGACTGCAGCGGCTCCGTGATCAGTACTTCGCCGGAGTTTACTGAGGTAAGCCGAACGAGGTAAGTACCCGCAGGAAGATTTAGGTCAGGCATACGAGCGGTTTCGGTGCCTGCGGTGAGTATTTGAGTGCGTAAGCTGCGGCCGTTCACGTCCATTAGCTCCAGACTGGCGGTTTCGGTTAGCCGAGCAGAGAAAGACAGGGTTACAGCATCCGTGAAGGGGTTAGGGTAGACCTTGCTCTTCAAAGAAACCTCCCTTGCACCTGCGGCCGCGCCCAACTGAATGCTCCGGGAGACACCGGATAAATCAACGGCTACGGAACGGGCGCCTTGCGCCAGCGCAACCATTTCAGTTAATAAGCCAGTACGCTCTGCAGCTACGCTCAGTTGGATGGTGTGCTCGGTAGCTCCGTCTTCGAGGTTCAGGAATTGTAGGGCTCCGTCGTTGAGGCTGTAGGCATTTGCGGGGAGATCAGTGGTGACTACCTCCAGAATGCGCAAGCCCGAAGTTTCCAGACCGAACTGGAACCCGGCCAGATCCTGGCCGGAAAGCTGGACTTCAATGATCTGCTGCTCTCCGGCGGAGATGGTTGCTTCTGGCAAATTCACCCAAAGCCCGGGCGTGAGGTTATTTCCTTCAAGCTCGGCGTCAGCGTTCACATCGCCAGATTTGATTGCTACGAAGCCTTGGTTGATTTCTGTGGGGCTTACCTCCGCAAAGTCGATGCTTTTGGGTACGTCTTCATCAAAGGGGAATTCGGGCGTGACGAATTCATAACCTGCTGGTACGAAAAACCAGGGCTCGTCTCTACCGTTTTGAAGCCGTAGATCGAGCCCGAGGGCCAATCTCGAGATGGAGATGACGTCAAAGACGTCGACGGAACGGTCGTTATTTACGTCAGCGGCTAATAATTGGTAAGGGCTTTCAAACTCTCTGCGTCCGAGGATGTGGAGATTGATGTCGATCATGTCGAAAATGTCGACACCGGATTCCCATTCATCGTTTAGGCTGGCCGTGAGGGTCAGGTCTTGGCAAGCAGGGAGGGTTTCGAATTCGTAGAATCCGAGGTCAGTGGTGGTGGAAGTACTCATCACCTCACCGTCGTCTCCGTTTGCGGATACAACAACGTTAGGTAGCTGTGTATTACTGGTGTGGATTCTAATCCAGCCATCGGCGGCAATGGTTGCTTCTCCACAAATTTCACTAAAGGGCATGGCCTCGAAGACGTTTTCCTGCATCAGTTCAATGTCGCTGTTGCGCTTGATGATTTCGCTGAATGTGGTTGTGTGAATCCAGTCTTTTTCGTCTTCGGTGAGTACCGGGTCGTTGAGGTAGAAGAAACGATCTCCTTCCCGCAGGTCGGCAAATTGTTTTTCCATGATGGTACGGATGGTTGGGCCGAAGATGCTTCCATTGTCCGCCCGTTCGGCGACCATGGCGACCCAGGGGTCTACATCGTTGATGTCGCCATAGAGTTGTTCCAGGACGTCATAAACATCGAAGTCCGGGTTGATCTGTTCGAAATTGAAATAGGCCGGAAGGTTGTAGGCTTGGCGAATGACGTTGTAGTCGGCCAGCCCGCGCTCCCGTCCGCGCATGATGTTGATGGAGACCAGGTCCAGGCCTCCTGCACCGGGAGGGCCAAAGAGGAAGTTGCGTACATCATCTACTACGCGGCTGTCCATTTTCTGCTGGGTTTGTTCGGCCATGCCGCGCAGGAAAGGATCTAGCCCCGTTTCGGAGAGGACGGTGGTATTGAAGAATGCGTCGCGGAGCGTCATATTACCCTCAGGAAGCACTTCGCCGTTGGCGTCTAGCCGGCGGATGTTTCCGTTGAGGAGGGTGTGGCCAACCCGGAAAGCCGCAGCAGAGAAGGTGTTGGTTAGTTGAGGATTGATGGAAGGGTCGTACCCTTGGTATTGATCCAGAGCAACGCCCATTGTTGGCAGCCACTCGTTGTAAACAATAGATTGGATGAGCCCTCCAACAAGCTTGCGAGCATGCTGGTAAAGTTGTTCGTCGTCCCATGTCGGGTTTTCGGCCTTTAGGCGGTCGCACTGAAGGTTGTGTTCCCGCACGAAGAGGGTATGGAAGCCTGCTAGTAAGGGGTTTTCGTTGGCGCGTTCATCGCCCGCAACGAAGTGTAGCGGAGAGTTGCCTACTCCGTCGGCCATGTGGGGTGCGGCGGGGTCGAATTCGCCGTCGAGTTCACCGTCGAGTGTGTTGTATGGTAGGAGGTTTCCCGTACTGATCTTCATTTTGCCATCGGTGAAAGACCGTAGCCAGCTGGCGCGGGATTCATCTGAACCATACACGCCAGATCCATCAATGTAGGCAGTGATTTCGTTGTCGTAGTTGCGTGGATTACCTACACCAAAGCCCGTGCCGGGCCGCGGAGCATTGCGCTGAAACGGAATGACGACGGAACCAAAAAAGAAGGGGTCGAACTGAGGGTCGCCGGCCGGCACCGAAATCGGCATAGATTCCTGCGGAACATCAGTAAGGGTAACGTCGTGATCGATGAATTGACCAAAGACCCAAGTATAGTCACTTAAGCCTACGGGGTCATTCAGCAGTCCTTCTTGAGCAAAAAGGGTATTGGATATTGTACGCGGATTCGGCCGGTTAGGCCCGGCGGGAATAGATTGTCCGTCTACGTACCCATCACCAGCCAGGCGAATGAGTGCGGTATGTGCTGCACCGAGATTAGATTGGTCGGGATTATTGTTTTCTCCGGTGAAAGTTCGATAAAGATCTGTATCAATAATCTGCGCCTGAGCAGCGGTAAAGGAGAGAATGAAAAGGTAAGCTAAAATCGTTTTTGGGCTCATAATATTCAAGAGATTATGCTAAAAAAAAAGACGCTCGGTAATGTATGGTGGGTTAAAGGTAATAAATGGCTAGGGTACGGTAGGTTGCAGCTTGTCGAAAATGACGAAAAATTCACCTTGCATATTAGCTCACATTTACTTCTTGTATACACTTCTGACGCTTCTAAGTAAGAAAAGTAAGGCGCGAACGCTAGGAGCAATGTGGTTTAATTATAAATGGCATAGCCAGTGAATAGTTGTGGCTACCTGAAGGCTGGTTTAAACCCCATGACTACTTACGCGTTTACCACCAGACGCCCGCAAAGAGCAGCGTCGAAACCCAAAACAATCCCACCATGATCCCACAGGATGAATTCATGAAGTACGCCACCCGCCATATGGGTATGAGTACTATGCACCTTGAGAAATACGCCTCTACCATTGGAGGCATGGCCACGCCGCAAGTAACAGGCTTTAGCCCCAACGTAATTGAAGAGCGACAGATGAACATTGCTGCGCTGGATGTTTTCAGTCGCCTGATGATGGACCGCATCATTTTCATGGGCGTTGCGGTTACGGATTACGTAGCAAACGTAGTGCAGGCCCAGCTCCTTTTTCTGGAATCTGTTGACCCTAAGCGCGACGTTCAGATGTTCGTAAACAGCCCCGGTGGCAGCGTGATTGCTGGTATGGGGATGTACGATACTATGCAGTACGTTACCCCAGATGTAGCTACCATTTGTACGGGGCTGGCAGCCTCGATGGGCTCCGTTCTCCTTGCCGCAGGTGAAAAGGGTAAGCGCTCTATCTTGCCCCACGCCCGTGTCATGATTCACCAGCCGAGCGGTGGTATGCAGGGGCAGTTCTCCGACATGGAGATCAATTACCGCCTCATCAGCCAGCTACGCGACGAGCTGTACACCATCCTCGCAAGTCATACAGGGCAGACCTTCGAAGCCATCGAGAAGGACAGCGATCGTGATAACTGGATGACCGCCAAAGAAGCCGTCGCTTACGGCTTGGTGGACGAAGTACTTAACCGCGACAAAGCGTAGAGTGATAGATGTGATAGTGTGATAGATTTATAGGCTACCGCACGTTATCTCGGGGCTCCTTACTCTTTTAACCCGGTTACATACATAGCTCAAAGCTATTAGACTTTAGCCGCGTTGAAAATGCGTACTTTCGCACTCCGAAGCCGCTCCTAAACATTTGCGAATAGTGAATGTCTTGGAGCGGTTTCTTATTCTAATTTAAAAAAGAGGTTCTTAATACCTCCCAAGTGCGGTAGCTTCTATAAATCTATCTCACTACTAAATCTATCAATCTATTCTCCTATGATGCGAGGAAGAAGACAGGAAATTCATTGTTCTTTTTGTGGCCGTGACAAAGGAGAGGCCCTGGTGCTCGTCGCGGGGCTGAGTTCTCATATTTGCGAAATTTGCGTAGAGCAAGCGCAGGAGATTGTTGCTGAAGAGCTTTACGGGGGGATGATGCCTGTTCCGCCGGAACCCGAGCAGGAGGAACCTGTGAAAGAGTTTAAGCTTCCGAAGAACATTACGCCGCGAGACATTAAGAAACATCTTGATCAATACGTAATCGGCCAGCATCAGGCAAAAAAGATTATTTCCGTAGCGGTATACAACCACTACAAGCGCCTGATGCATCCGGCGAGTGCGGAGGATGAGGTACAGATTGAGAAGAGCAATATCCTACTTGTTGGTCGTACTGGAACGGGTAAAACCTTGCTGGCAAAAACCATCGCCAAGTTTCTGGACGTGCCTTTCTCCATTGTAGACGCCACCGTATTCACCCAAGCGGGGTACGTGGGCGAAGATGTAGAATCTATCCTTAGCCGTTTGTTACAAGTCTGTAATTACGATGTAGCCAGCGCTGAGCGTGGCATCGTCTATATAGATGAAATGGACAAAGTGGCCCGCAAGTCAGATAACCCCAGCATCACGCGTGATGTGAGTGGTGAGGGCGTGCAGCAGGCCATGCTGAAGATGCTGGAAGGAACTGACGTAATGGTTCCACCGCAGGGTGGCCGCAAGCACCCGGAGCAGAAGCTGGTGAAACTTAATACGGAGAATATCCTCTTCATTTGTGGTGGTGCTTTTGACGGTATCGAAAAAGTAATCGCCCGGCGCATGAACAGCAAGGTAATCGGTTTTGGTAGCAATAAAGATGAACGTATTGAGGAAGAGGATTTGCTCAAGTACGTGTCTCACAAAGACATCCGTCGCTTCGGGATGATCCCCGAATTAATCGGTCGACTGCCAGTAGTGACTTACCTCAAGCCGCTTGATCTGGAGGCAATGAAGAAGATCCTGACCGAGCCCAAGAATAGCCTGTTGAAACAATACCAGCACCTGTTCCGCCTCGAAGGCATCAACCTCACCTTCGATCCCGATGTGATTGAGTACCTGGCCGAAACAGCTTTAGAGTACGAACTTGGCGCTCGTGGACTCCGCTCCATCTGTGAAGCGGTGATGACCGATGCTATGTTTGAAATGCCAGGTATGAAGGACGTGAAGCACTTCACGATAGACCGCACCTACGCAACGGCTAAGCTGGAAGGCGGAATGTTGGAGCTGTTAAGAGCGGCGTAGGGCTTTCCGAGCCTAACTGTTAGTTTTAGAGGGCGCGTTCAATTCGTATTTGACCCACTATGAGCGTTAGGACGGATATTCGGTCCGAACGCTCGTAGCGGATCAAATCGCAGTAGCGCCAGTTTTAGTTGAAGTTGAACAACGGCACATCAGAAAACTGCTCGAGGTCTGTTTCCGTTGGCACCAGGCCGCTAAGACGAATGTCCCCGTTTTCAAGAATTGTCAGTCGAAGGTCCACGTAAACGTTTCCTGTGAAGTTTGCGGTTAGCCAATTTTGGAAACGCGTGGCGTCTTCCGGCTTTTGGCGGAGGGTAATGCTACTGCTCCAGTTGCGAGCCGGGCGGATAGCGAGAATTTCCTTCAGGTTGCGCTCATCGTCTAGTCCGTCGCTGTCGGTAAGGAAGTCTATGGTTATGCTTTCTCCCTCTTCATCGATGTACAGACGGAAGTCCTCGCTACCGTGTGCGTCGTCAAAGAGTTGTGCTTCATTGTTGAAAAGACCCAATTCATCAAGGTCGGTGGTGAAGTCTGCGAAGGACGCAGCGTTCATGATTTTTCCTTCGGGTTTTGGGGTGATTTCGGTGGTGTCGGTGGCGTAGTCGGTGGTGCAGGCGAAGAAGCCGCAGGCCATGAGTACGAGAAGGAGGAGGTAGATAGGTTTCATGCTGGAAATGGATTAAAGGATTAAGAGATAAAGGGTTATGGCACTTGCCGAAAGTAGAATAAGAGAGCCGCTAAATGCCTGAAGCATAGACGAGCATCCCGCAGAATTCGACGAAAATGACTTATTAATGGTGTTTGTTTAACCTTGCTTCTTAGTTCTTCCCTTGCACCTGCGGCCGCGCCCAGATGATGGTTGTATCGAAAGAATCACATTTTCTGAAAATCAGGTATTGGTGTCTGCAAGCGTCGGTTTATCCTATCATCTTGCTACATCCTGCATCTAAATGGCCACAAAAGCGTAGTTTAGGCACATTAACTGAGTAACCCACCTATTCATGCACGTAGCCATTATCGGTAACGGCATCGCTGGAGTGAGTGCTGCCCGCTGGCTGCGCAAGCTCGATGATGATGTCCGCATCACACTTATCTCTGCTGAAACTGAGTTTCACTTCTCTCGTACGGCCCTCATGTATGCTTACATGGGCCACATGCGCTGGGAAGACCTGATGCCCTACGAACCGTTCTTTTGGGAGAAGAACCGGATCGATCTGGAAAAGAACTACGTTGAACGCGTTCATGCAGCGGACAGTAAGCTGGAATTTGCTGACGGAACTACTATGCTCTACGATCATCTTGTCATTGCTTGCGGTAGCCAGTGGAATAAGTTCGGCTGGCCGGGGCAGGACCTGGAACGGGTTGGTGGGATGGTATCTGCTCAGGACCTGCAGTACCTCGAAGAAATTACCCCGGAGATCCAGCAGGCCGTTGTAGTAGGCGGTGGACTGATTGGCATAGAACTGGCAGAGATGCTCCACAGCCGTCAGATTCCTGTCTCCTTGCTCATTCGCGAAGATTCTTACTGGAGCAACGCACTGCCGCCGGAAGAAAGCCGAATGGTGAGCCGCCACATCAAGAGCCACCACATTGATCTGCGGGAGAATACGGAGTTGATGGAGATTGTAGACGACGGAAACGGCGCGGTGGGCAGCATCGTTACGAAGGGAGAAGAAACCATAGCGTGCCAGTTTGTAGGCCTTACCGCCGGCGTGCGCCCCAATGTAAGCTTCCTGAAGAGTGAAGAGGAAATTGAGCTCGGACGAGGAATTAAGGTAGACAACCACCTACGAACTTCCGTTAGTAACATCTACGCTATTGGTGATTGTGCCGAGCTTCGCACGCCCCGCGAAGGCCGCCGAGCGATTGAAGCCATCTGGTACACCGGCCGCATGATGGGCGAGACGGTGGCTTATAATATACTCGGCAAGCATGTTGAATACGACCCCGGCATCTGGTTTAACTCCGCCAAATTCCTCGATCTTGAATACCAAGTCTACGGCGAAGTACCGGCCCGCGGCCGCGACGGCCTCGCCAGCCTCTATTGGGAACATGAAGACGGCGAACACGCCGTGCGCATCAACTACGAAGCCAGCACCAAGGTGGTGCGCGGGTTCAACCTGATGGGCATTCGCTACCGGCACGAGGTGTGCGAAAAATGGATCGCTACCGAGACGCACGTCGAGGAGGTGCTGCAAAACCTTGGCCTGGCCAACTTCGACCCCGAGTTCTACAAAGAGTACGAGCAGGACGTCGTAAACCTATACAACAAACAGGAAGGCACGAAGCTGCAACTGAAAACGAAGAGAGGGCTCTCGGCCGCGATTCGGTTTTTGCGAAAAGCCGTGAGTACATAATGGGTTGAGCGCTTGAAGCGCGATAATCAATACCATCATTTACTAAATCGCGCTGCAAGCGCTCAACCCAAAGACAATGCCTTCCAAATCAACCAAAAAATCCGCCCTTCAGTACCTTGGTCTTGGGCTGTTCGCCATTTCCCTGCTGGTCTTTACGGCCATGTTGGGGCTTGATGATTATAAATTCAGCGAAGAACTCATCCTTGATGAATTCTCTGCCAGCGATGATGCCAATTACTGGCAGCAAGACGCAGCGGCTTTTCAACAAGCTCACCTCCAGATTGCCGGAGAGGAAACCGGGCTCTTTACCGAGTCATTTGGCTCCACCTTTGCTTCCGAGAAAAAGCTGAAGGAAACTTACGCCATTGCTCAGGCGCGGGTGAAGGAGTATTACGAAACGGAGGGGCTGCCCCAGGCCGTTGATGATAAAGGAGAACCAAAACTAAAAGAAGATGGTACCGCTGAACTTGTACAACTGTGGCAGGTAGAACTTCCCAACTGGAAACTAAAGGACAAAACATCCGGTTGGATCAAAAACGCCGCCACCGGCCCGGTGGAAAGCAACCCCTGGCTCTTTTTCTTGCTCACCTTCGGGCTGGGTGCACTGGGCGGTTTGCTCTACATTATTCCCAAGTTTGCCGCAAAACCAGGCATTAAGAATGATCACATTTTTCACAATCCGCTTACCCGTGGGCTGGACCTTAGCTGGCGGAGCGTCTTCCTTACCCTGACGACCCTCGGCATCATCGTTTACGGTTTTTATTATATGGACGATAAGTGGTTCTGGCCCGCCATTACCGCCATCTTTGGCCTGGTAATTATCGCCCTGGTACTCTTCGTTCATAACAGTTGGGGCCGCGACGCGCGCGACGCCGGGCCGGAAGATTACAGCGGTTGGCTCGGTATCCTGGCAGGAACCTACTTCATCGCCTTCTACGTTTTGCTCTACTGGGCCGATCAGCATGTTGTCGCATGGGTACAAATGGTGAGCCCGATCAGCGAAGGTATTTACCAATATTTTAGCGGAGCGACTGAAGGCGGGGAGGCCGGCAAATGGTTTCTTTACGGGCTGATGTATAGCTTCATTATGGTAGTGATGGGCGTACGGATGATCTCCAAGTACCGCCACAATAAGTACCAGATCATCCGGACCATCTCCGTGCTTTTCTTCCAGCTGTCCTTCGCTTTCATGATTCCCGAAATTCTCCTGGCACTAAACAAAGGTTGGTACGGAGGCGAAGCAACACTGCCATTTCAGGATTTAAAAAACATCTGGCCGCTGGATTACGATTTTTTCCACAGCTGGTCCATCGATGGTTTCATCAATAATCCTGGCTCGCTGGGCATGTTTATGCTCTTCTGGGGCATCATTCTGGTCATCGTTGGCGTGCCGCTGATGGTGCATCTGGTGGGCAAGCGCTGGTACTGCAGCTGGGTTTGCGGTTGCGGTGGTTTGGCCGAAACGATGGGTGACCCCTGGCGGCAGCTGTCGGACAAGAGCCTACGGGCCTGGAAGTTCGAACGCTACATCATCCACGGGGTACTCATCTTCGCCATCCTGATGACGGCAGCTACGATCTACTCTTTTCTGCCGAACGAGGATTATTGGCTCAACCGGACGAGCTTCCTGATCATCTTCTCCGTCCTGCTGGCCATCGCAATGGCCGTGGCATTAGTGGCCTACCAAAAGAGCCGCCTCACGATCTCCAAACTGGGCCTCAGCCTGGGCGTAGCTTTTGGTGTCGGTATGATCGCGCTTAATATTTTCTACATGACTACCGGTGGCGACAACTATCTCTTCGCCAGCACCGGAAATGTCCAGAAGTGGTACGGCTTCCTGATTGGCGCTGGCTTCGCCGGCGTGGTCGGTACGGGCTTCTATCCGCTGATGGGGAACCGCGTTTGGTGCCGCTTTGGGTGCCCGCTGGCGGCTTACCTCGGGCTGGTGCAAAAGTTCCAGAGCCGCTTCCGGATCACGACCAACGGCAGCCAGTGCATCAGCTGCGGTAACTGCTCCACCCACTGTGAAATGGGCATCGACGTACGCGCTTACGCGCAGAAGGGGCAAGACATTGTTCGGTCCAGCTGTGTCGGTTGTGGCGTCTGTTCGGCGGTTTGCCCACGGGGCGTTCTCCGCCTGGAGAACTCTTCTGAAGATATCTACGACCGTGCGGAAACCGAGCGGGTGATTCACATTGATATGGAGAAGGGGGTGTCTTTATTAGATTGATAGATTTGTAGAGGGTAGATTTATAGAGCTGCCGCAGTTGCCACTCACTGCGCTGCGCTTGTTCGCCTAGGGTGAGCAAGTGAAGGGTTGCGAACGGTGCTTGCGATAGCTCTATTTTCTATCAATCTATCAATCTATCACATCTATCAATCTAAATAAGGGCGAGGCCGCAGGTGCAAGGGGTGGTTTTGGAGGAGCAGGACGCTTCGTGTCGTTTTGTGGTAGGTGTTGGATACGGCTATGCAACTATACAGGTAGTCCGACAGAGTAGTATTTAGGAACTAGGCGACTGCTTTTCCGATGACTGCTTTTACTTAGCTTTTAAGTAGATTTGATGGGGAGATAGGGTGTGTAGGGAGTGCGTGGTTTCACTTGTTAGCTTTCACCAAAATAAAAAACACACAAAATGGAAGTGAAAATTTTTAATTTAAATTCAGACAGAGGAATCGTGTCCTACACAATTGATAAAGATAAAACTGTTAAAGAGGAGTTTCAGCGATTAAGAATAATACTAAATGATGATTCTGATTTTGAAATTAGGCATGAAGAAACGAGTCAAGTATTAAATTCTGAATTTAGTTTTAGTAATCAAAATATAAATGAAAATGATACTCTGCTAATTTCTTTTTCAATTAAAGGTCATTCGGAAGAAATAG
>CAYPIM010000189.1:0-10468 GCA_964410795.1 uncultured Lewinella sp.
AAAACCAACACATTTGCTTTGTTTTTAAATTTTTAAAACTATTTTTGCAGTCATGTGAAAAAGCCGGGGCTGGTCTGAACTCCCTACCCTGCTCCTTCATTCTATCATTGCATCCTGCGTCCGCGCCCAAACCAGATTGATAGAGGTGATAGCTTTATAGATTGATAGAGCTACTGCATGTTGGGTGTGTTATTATTTCTATCAGTCTATCACATCTACCAATCTACCTTTTCCTTTGTCCAAGAACAACGATCACTCCAACGCCGACCTTCGTACCTCCATCTTCATCAAAGGCGCCCGCGCCAACAACCTGAAGAATGTGGACCTGACGATACCGAAGAACCAGCTGGTGGTGGTTACTGGTGTGTCCGGCAGCGGAAAGTCGAGCATAACGATGGATACCTTGTTTGCGGAAGGGCAACGCCGCTACGTGGAATCTTTGAGCAGCTACGCCCGCCAGTTTCTGATGCGGATGAAGAAACCGGAGGTAGACTACATCCGGGGCATCTGCCCGGCCATTTCCATTGAGCAGAAAACGACGACGGCCAATGCGCGCTCCACGGTGGGTACCCTAACGGAGATTTACGACTTCTTCCGCCTCCTCTACGCCCGTGCCGGGCGTACTTATAGCCCCGTCAGCGGCGAGGAAGTGAAACGCCACTCCGTTACCGACGTAGTCAACCACATCACGGGCCTGGACGAAGGCGCCCGCGTTCACCTCTATGCGCCCCTGAACCGCACCTTTGACGATCGAACGCTGCGCCGTGAGCTGGAGCTACTTCAGCAAAAAGGCTACACTCGGGTGATGGCCGAAGACGAAGTAACCCAGATCGACGACCTACTGGAAAGCAATCCGCCCGCGCTGGCAAAAACCCTTGCCGAACTGACGGACGAGGAAGAAATGATGGTACTCATCGACCGCTTCGTCGTTAAGCACGGCGACAAAGAGAACAACAAACGCATTGCCGACTCCGTCGGCACCAGCTTCGGCGAAGGTGGCGGCGAAGTGGTTGTCTACCTCGACGCGGACAACTGGACGGCCTGGAACAACCGCTTCGAACTAGATGGCATTCTCTTCCAGGAGCCTACGCCCCAACTCTTCAACTACAACAACCCTTCCGGCGCTTGCCCCACCTGCGAGGGCTTCGGCCGCACCATGGGCATCGATGAAGACAAGGTAGTTCCAGATCCGTCTAAATCGGTCTACGACGGCGCGGTCGCTGCCTGGAGCGGCAGTACCTTCGGCCAGTGGCAAAAGGACTTCCTGCGTGTCGCCAATCGTTTCGACTTTCCCGTCCACACGCCCTACGCTGACCTTACCCGCGAACAAAAGCGCGACCTCTGGGACGGCAACAAACACGCCAAAGGCATCACCAACTTCTTCGACGACCTCGGCAAGAAGCTGTATAAAATCCAGAACCGCATTATGCTGGCGCGCTACCGTGGCCGCACGGTTTGTAACACCTGCCGGGGTTCCCGTCTTCGCCGTGAAACAGACTACGTAAAAGTGGGTGGCTATCCGATCACGGACCTGATCGACCTGCCCATAGATTTACTACAAAAGCACTTTCAGGAACTGGAGCTCAACGAGCACGACGCGACCATCGCCAAGCGTCTCCTACTCGAGATCAACAACCGCATCCAGAGTATGATGGACCTGGGGTTGAGCTACCTAACCATCAACCGCCTGAGCAACACCCTTTCCGGCGGGGAGAGCCAGCGCATCAACCTGACCCGAACGCTGGGCAGTAACCTGACCGCCTCGATGTACATTCTTGACGAACCGAGCGTTGGCCTTCACCCCCGCGATACGGAACGGCTGGTGGCCGTGCTGAAGCGGCTGCGCGACCTGGGCAACACCGTCTTGGTCGTAGAGCACGAGGAAGGTGTAATTGCCGAAGCAGACCATCTCATCGACGTTGGTCCGGCAGCAGGTGTACACGGCGGAGAGATTGTTTTCGCTGGCCCGTATGCAGACATCCACAAGGCCGCGCCAGAGAGCCTCACGACGAAGTACATGGACGGCAGTATGTCCGTCCCCGTGCCCGACCAGCGCCGCCGCCTGACCAACTGGCTCAACATCGAAGGTGCCCGGATGCACAACCTGAAAAAAGTAGACGCCAAGATTCCGCTGAATGCCCTTACCGTAGTTTCCGGAGTGTCCGGCAGCGGGAAGACAAGTTTAATCAAAGGTATTCTCTACCCCGCCCTGCGCCGCGAACTCGGCGAAGGGAGTAGCCAGGCGCCAGGCGCTTTCGTGGGCCTGACCGGCGACGTGAAGCAGCTCACCGCCGTAGAGATGGTGAACCAGAGTCCGATCGGAAAATCAAGCCGTTCCAACCCGGTCACCTACGTTGGTGCCTACGATGACATACGGAACTTGATGGCCAGCCAACAGCTGTCTAAAATCCGGGATTATAAGCCGGGCTTCTTCAGCTTCAACGTCGACGGTGGCCGTTGCGACACCTGCAAGGGGGAGGGCGAGCAGACGGTGGAGATGCAGTTTCTGGCGGACGTCCGCCTGGTGTGCGAAGAATGCAACGGTGCGCGCTTTAAGCGCGAAATCCGGGACGTGACCTACAACGGCAAGAACATCACCGAGATCCTCGACCTGACCGTTGAAGAGTCCGTCGAGTTCTTCAAGGATGAGAAAAAACTATCAAAAAAACTACAGCCGCTGCTGAACGTTGGCCTTGGCTACATCACCCTTGGTCAGTCCTCTTCCACCCTCTCCGGAGGAGAGGCACAGCGGGTGAAACTGGCCAGTTTCCTGACCAAAGAAAAGAAGGGCGAGCATATTCTCTTCATCTTCGACGAGCCAACTACGGGCTTGCATTTCCACGACGTCGCTATTCTGCTGACGGCGCTCAACGCGCTGGTGGAGCGCGGCCACACGGTGCTCGTCGTCGAGCACAATATGGACGTTATCAAATCTGCCGACTGGGTGATTGATCTGGGGCCAGAAGGTGGCCGCGACGGTGGGCACATTGTTTTTCAGGGTACGCCGGAGGATTTGGCAGCTTGCGGAGAAGGCTATACGAGTGGGTATTTGGCGGAGGTGTTGTAGGCGGAAGTTATTTGCCCTTCAACCATCCCACCGCCTCCTCCAGCGCATCCTCCGCCAGGACATCCGGCGCAATCTCAGCGCCGTAGCCATTCTTATTCCGGTCTCCGTAAACGGATACGGTTAACAGCACCAAACCTCCATCAGACAGCGAGATACTCGAATTCGTGGTTGAGTACCCCCCCGTAGGCGCTCCGAAGCTGCGCACATTTTCCAAGCCTTTAAAGGCAACCGTTGTTACCTCGCCAGAGCTCATCGTCCGGGGGCCGGTAAGTACAGCAATTCGGGATGCAGGTCGTTTCAACTTATAGTTGATTGTAGTAGTGATTGGAAAATCATTCATTACACTTTTGCCATCTACATAAGACCAAGGCTGGGCATTACTCCCGTCTCGTCCCATGAAGTATCCGCAAATGCCCTCTCCGATCAGTGGGCCAACGCCGGCGAGCATGGGCCAGCAATTACCTCCGGTATTGCCGCGTAAGTCCACGACCCAACCGATCGTTTCTTCCCGGTCCATGCTGGCAATCAGGCGTTGCAAGCTGTCAGCATACGCCCGCTGGGTAGGTACGTGGCCGGAACCAAACTCAGGAACGGTAAGGTAGGCGATAGCCCCGTTGATGAGGTGGCCGGTGGCAAATTCTACATTGGGGTCAATTTCACCTTCTTTCAGGTTCGTGCCTGCCATTCGGGTTGCAAGTTGGGGTTTCATGAAGAAGGAGTGAGTATTTATCCGGGGAAGCACGTAGGAGATCGCGGCGTGTACATCGGCCGGAGTTTTCGCCCCCGCAGCAATTTTCTGTGCCATGATTTTCAGCTTAGCCCAGTCGATTTTTTCGGTATCCAGTGCCTGTGGTTCTACAACTTTAAAAAATTCCTTCAGGTACTTTCTGGCGGCTCTGCTCATTTTCTCTTCGCTCGTTCCGGTGCGTTCCAGATGCACGTCATCAAACCAGGCTTCACCTTCGCCTCCCAGATAACAGCCAATCCGGATGCTGTCCATTTCTTCATCGGCGATGAAACGCAGGCTTACTTCTGTCCACTCTTCGTCTCCCACAATAGGAGTTGTCCGGGCATAACCAAGGTAGTTTCGTTTTCCTTTCCCGTAGGCGTACAGATAGGCACCAGTGCCTTTCACGTTTCGAGTTCTAACTTTTGCGCTTAATTGGTACTGCGTAATAATGGCGTCCGGTGCGGCAGGTTCCTGGTAGGCGAATCCGCTCTCCTTATCGGCAAAGGGCGCACGTAGGTGAAGGCTCTGGCCAGCACCATCCGGTGATGGCACCAGGTATTCCGATTGCTCCAATCGCTCCGTCAGCCATCCGGCCGAGGTTTCGAAATCAGGATTAACGATACTTTGTGCGGTCAGCAGGGCGGGTAATAATGTACTGACGAAGAAGAGTATTACGGTTTTCATGTGTAGGAGTTTTGCTACGAATTTGGGGTGTTTCATCCGGCTTTTGCTGATCTTATTCGCCAAGGCGGGTATTTAGGGCGCGAACGCGGGTGCCGGGCAAGTATTCGGAGCAGCGTGGGTCGTAAATTTGTCCTTGAGCACGATTTGCTTTTTTCGACGCCAAGCCATGTCCCTTCCTTCACGTTCACTTTATTGGTTTTTTCAACTTGCTGGCTGGGGAGCAGTAGCAGCCTATTGGTTTTACTTTTCGATCCGCAACCTGAGTGTTCCTTTGGCTTTGCTCGATGTAATTGTCTCCGCAACGTTCATGATCATTGTTACCGATGCTTACCGAAGGC
The DNA here is from genome assembly GCA_964410795.1 of uncultured Lewinella sp. Lineage (GTDB taxonomy): Bacteria > Bacteroidota > Bacteroidia > Chitinophagales > Saprospiraceae > Neolewinella. Next base: position 4,820 of record CAYPIM010000189.1, read on the forward strand.
TTGTGCATCGGCAAGGTTGGCTTACGTTACCTCCGGCTCGCTTGCTGCTGATCGTAGCCGGAGGGTACTTCATTCTGGTGACCATTTATATGCTACAGGCCTACGTTAGTTACCTCATAAAGGTTGGCGGCCCCTATTACGGCAGCGTAGCCCTCGGTGCACTCGCTGGAGGAACCCGTTACATTGCTATTTGGCTGCTTGCCTTCCACCTCTATCATTACGCCCGGCAGGCCGCTGCCCAACGGGCAGCCATCGCCGAAGCCAAACTGGCCCGCCTGAGCAACGATCTGAACCCGCACTTCCTCTTCAACGCCCTGAATGGGATCAGAGCCCTCACCCGTGAGGACCCCGCCCGCGCTCGTTATTCCATTGATCGTCTTTCAGCCCTGCTGCGCTATTCTCTGACGCGCAGCAGCCAGGCCAGTGTTCCGCTAGAAGATGAGATCATGATCATCAAAGAGTACCTGGCGCTGGAAAAGATTCGGTTTGAGGAGCGCTTAAACGTCGTCTGGGATTTGCCCGACGAATACGCCAACTGCGAGCTACCTCCCCTGAGCCTACATACATTGGTAGACAACGCCCTTAAACACGGCATTGCGCTCTTACCCCAGGGGGGAACCGTTGAGATAAGTCTTCGGAAGATATCAGCGAAATGGGTCTTTACGGTTCAAAACCCCTACTCTTCCATACCCCACCCCGGCACCCGCGGCCGCGCCCCAAAAAACGCTGGAACGGGTATTAAAAACCTTCAGCAGCGATTAAAGCTACAGTACGGAAACACTGCTGAACTCACCGTCCAACTAACCGAGTCTTTGGCCGTTGCGACCCTAAGCCTACCACAATGAGATTACTTCGTTGCTTACTGGTTGATGATGAGCGCCTGGCCCGCGTCGAGCTTTCCGCCCTGCTGCAGGAGGTCGGAGGCTGCACTATTGTAGGAGAAGCGGCCAACGCGGAAGAAGCGGTTAAACTTACCACATCCCTGAAGCCAGATGTTCTGTTTCTCGACATCAACATGCCCCAAACTGACGGTTTCGAATTGCTCAAGCTGTTGGAAGCACCTCCCATCGTAGTCTTTGTTACCGCCTACGATGAATTCGCCGTCCAGGCCTTTTCCGTGCAAGCCTATGACTACCTCCTGAAACCGGTCCGTCCGGAGCGCCTCGCAGCAACAATTGCGCGGTTGCAGGAACAACTGGCAGCCTCACCAGACGAGCGTATTTTTCTGCCCCACGCCAACGGTGGTCGTTTCGTTGCACTGTCAGAAATCGTTCTGGTTCGGGCCTACGATCACTACGTCCGCATTTATCATCATGCGGGTAGCGACATGTTACGGGAGGCATTCAGCACTTTCATCACCCGTTTACCCGCAGGCGCTTTTTTTCAGGCCAACCGTTCTGCCTACGTTCGCATCAGTTCGATTGAAAAGCTCGAACGCCTGAGCCGTGGCCGGTACCTCCTATCCCTTAGTATAGATGAGCAAGAGACCGTCTCCGAAAAGCAGGGGGTAGAATGGCGGAGGAGGTTGGGGAGTTAGTGCGGTGCGATCTAATTCAAGTAAGCCCTGAACCAGGCATCCACGCTTTCCAGCACATCTTTTCTCTTACCGTCGATGCTGTGGTTCTCATTTGGATAGGTAAGTAATTGGTGGGGCACTCCGTTTTCTTCTAGTAGTGCGGCTAATCTTTCCGCCTGCTCTACCCGAACCTTTTTATCGGCTTCGCCATGAAGGATCAGGACAGGCACGTCATCTGGTAGTTCATCCGCAAATTCTGTAGCGGACCGCTTCGCTAGTTCTTCTTCCGAATCCTCGTTGTAGTCTGGGATCATTTTCTGAAAGATCGGTTCAAACGCGGGCCTGTCCCGGAGGAGGGCAGCGAAATCTGTTGGAGCTCCGCCTACTGCGGCAGCTTTCACCTGGGGCCATTCTTCCTGCAGGGCCTTGAAGGTCATCATCCCTCCTCTGCTCCAGCCGTAGAGACCAATCTTTTGTCGATCAGCGTTGGGTATTTGCCCAGCAAGTTCGATTAGGGTGCTGAGGTAGATGGAGTCGTAACCGCCCATTTGGTCAGCGGCAACGTCGTTTACGGACTGGCCGTACTCGTAGGTCAAAACGGTGTAACCGCGTGCTGCTAATTCTCCGAGCTGAATAGCAGCGGCGCTGTAGTTCCAACGGCCGTTTTCGTAGGTACCTCCCCGACTGTAGATGATCGTAGGCCAGCGATTTTGTAGCTTAGGCGTTGCACCATAACCAAGTACGATATGGCCATCAATCTCGTAGGAAAAGGTAAAGAGGTTAACGTCGTTGAGAAAGGAAAATTCAGGTTTGAAGCCAGCGTAAGACATGTCGGTATAAACAACGTCTTTTACCGGCAGCTCCGTCAGGGGTGGATACGGAGTGGTTGTATAGATCCTGGAGATCGGGCCCTTACTCACTTCGCAGGAAGCGCAGAGCAGGGCAGCTAATAACAGTAGGGTAAAGGTTCTCATCTCCGGACGCTTTGGATTGAAAACAAAGGTAGTGGAGAGAAGGGTTAGGCTTTGGTAATTTGAGTTAATGAAGGTTATTCGCCGGTATAACATGAGTTGTTCTAATCAGCAGTTTAAAACTGATCTAAAGCCAACTCCAGCATCCGATCTTGGCCGTTGGCCACTTCCTCCGGCGAATTCCTAATCACCAGATCTGGCGGAAGCCCGATGCCTTCCCAGCTTCGTCCGTCTCCGTCAAACACTTCGGCTACCGGGATGCGGTAGAACCAACGGTTAGGTAACTCCCGGTTAACGGTGTCCGAGAATGCACCGTTTGTGGTATCCCCCACCATCGTTACCTGAGGTAATGTACGAAGTGCGAGGGCGAAGGTTTCGCCAGCACTGATACAGTAACGATCCATCAGTACGACCACTGGCTTACTGTAAGCTGGCTCAGCCCGGCCTAATACTCGCCATTCCCTCATCTGTTCAAAATCGTTGGGTCCGGGGCCGATTTTATAGCGGCTAAGCATATAGAGTGGCTCATCATTGGTGAAGTATCCTGCAATTAACCTCCCGGCTTCGTCTTCTCCGCCGTCGTTGTCACGAATATCGATTATTATTCCGTCGGTATTCGCTAAATCCGCCATCATCCTATCCATAATTTCTTCAGTGAAGGTAAGGCCAGTTTCTGGAATCTCCCCCCAAAACATGTAACCGATATTGCCGGGCAACCTACCGTGAAAAATGACATCGTCGATGTTTCCGAGGACGGATTCGAGGTATTGCTCTTTGACGAGGTTACGGTCAAAGATGTAGTCGCCAGATTCGAATAGTCGGGTGGCAAAACCCGATTTAAAGAACGGCAGGTCAGCGCGCTCGGTGTCCAAAGAGACGTGGCCATCGTTAAGTCGGGCGAGCATTGGAACCATTACGTTGTACAGGTCTTCCTCCGTTGAGGAGGCCGTGAGCTGCGGCCGATACCGATCGTATTCAGCCCGCCAATCGATGTTTTTGACTCGGAAGTTGGCGTAATGATCGTTGTAGTCGTTCCAAAATATTTCAAAATTATTAATGACCGTATTGTCTTCGCCACCGCCGAGCAAGACTTCGTCGCAGGCGGTGAAGAGCAGTAATAAGGCGAACAAAAAGGTGTAAACAGTTAACTTTCGCATAATTGGTCTTTTTGCGTAACGTGAGGGATTAAAATTTGTAGCTTAAACTGGCAACGAGTTCCTGACGATACAGTCGGATAACCTTAGGTTCAGTATAACGCGCCCAGTGAAATCGATAAGTTGGGCGCAGCGTCCACCGTTGTCCGAGTTTCACCTTTCCGCTCAGGCTAAGGTCTGTTCTCTGATAGCTGTTCCAAGTGACCACTTCGGTTCCCAACGTAAGTAGCGAAGAGACACCGGGCTCTTCTCCTTCAATACGCGGTATGAAGTTGTAGGGCTGCCGGGTCACCACCCCAAGCAGGGGTAAGCCTACGGTAGCCGATAGGCAGATTTTCTCACCTATGGCAAAGTCTTTACGGAGGGTAAGCCCAACATCTCCGTATAGGGTTGCCCAGGGGAAATTCGCAATACCAACAAAATCTATATAAACGTTGTACCCAGCACTTACGCCCCACCATACGGAGGAGTCTCTCTGGTGTTGCCAGAGGCGGCTTGCGGCTAACGCAAAGGTATTTGTATTTTTATCTCCCTTAAATTCGTAACGAGAAAGATCAGCATCTGCGGGTTCTAGTTGGCCATTCATATAGCTCACCCGGACATCTAGCAAGCGCTTGTTCTTTATCTTCAGCAAACGGAGCCCCAGTTGGGGATTAGTGGTTTGGTAGACCAAAGGAGAGGCGTGGCGGTCGAGTATTCTGAGGTGCCCCAGACCTGGCTCCAGGACCAGTTCAGTCTGCGCAACCAAAGCCGAAGCGCAAAGTAAAAATACTAAAGTGAATAAATGTTGTCGAAAGTTCATACGGTAGGGTTGTTAATCCTAAAGACTACTTATTCCAACGGATCGGTGCTTGGGACCGGGATATAAACCACGAACTGGGACATAAACGAGCACTAGGCGGATATAATACTATCCACCTTCCAACCAGCGGCGGAACGCGGCTGCCCGGTTCTTATTAACCTCTACTGGTTTCGTACTTTCTCCCTTCAGTTGAATGCGTAGGTTCCTGTTGCCCAGCACCTCGAACGTACTTACGGCATCTCTTCTGATAAGAAATTGTCGGTTCAGCCTGAAATACCCCGGCAATAGTGGTTCAAGCGCGCTTAAAGAATCGTCCCACAGATAAGAGCCCCCCTTATCATCAACGATGTAGTTGACCTCGTGGGCCCGATATGCAAAGCGTATCTCCGAGGAAGGCAACATTACTTTAGCTCTTCCCTTTAAAACCATTATCTCAGCAGGAGGCAAGGTTGATTCCCGGAGTGGTACTGAAGGTATTACGGGCCTATTCAGTTGTTGCCAGCGGTAGTAGTAGGCAACGTTGATCGCAAGTAGAAACAGGATGGATATGGGGTAGTCGGTCAACCAGATTTCTTTCCAGTCAATTGGCCAAAAGCTGAACAATTTTGTACGGAACAAAGTGATGGTGAGGTAAACAAGGTTAAACCCCAGGAGTATTAATGGAGCCTGCAACAGAAGCCGACGTACTTCCCGGCCTTTAACCCAGGGTATTCTTGCATCTAAAAATACGATGATTTGCCGTACAATAATCCAACATAGTGTAACGGCCAGGCTATTGTAAACAAGTTTGAGGGAAATTTGCTGTAACTCTAATGGGTTCATCAGGTCGTTGTCCGTACCAATTAGGGTCGCACAAACCGTTATGAAGGGGACGCCCACCACCAAGGTTTTCCCGTCTTTGTATGGGTTATAAAAAACCGAATGGAGTTTCTCAAGCGGCATTGTTACTATTTTCGGAAGAGCTAAGGGTTCCGCATTTCCAGTCTTAGGAAAGCAAGTTAGCCAAGACTGCGCTCTTAGCCGCAAAAATAATGCTGTTAGTATTGCAAGACTCTAAAATGCCAAAAGAAAGGGATATTTAAAAGGCTATACTTACTTGAGCTACCGGTTTGAAGGCCAGGGGGAGCCGTATCCGCCCAAAAGGCCGGTGTTATAAACGGAGAAAGCCCCATCACTGTGTAGTGACGAGGCTTTCATAAAATTGGC
>CAYPIM010000190.1:0-5680 GCA_964410795.1 uncultured Lewinella sp.
GTTTTAAATTCACTGAAAAAGAGCTTATTGCACTTCCTCTAGTTCTACATAGAATACGAGTTCAGAATCGCCAGGGATACTACCGTCGGGCGTGCCCTGGGGGCCGTACCCGAGTTCGGATGGGATGAAGAAGGTTGCCTTGCCTCCTTCCTTTAGGAGTGCGATGCCTTCGTCCCAACCACGAATTACACGGCCGGTTCCGAGTTGGAAAGCAATGCCAGATCCACGACCGAAAGACTGATCGAAAACAGTACCATCGGTAGCGAGTTGGCCGATGTATTGGACAATTACACCTTTACCTGCTACAGCTTGTGGGCCGCTGCCTTCTTCGTGAATGATATACTTGAGGCCAGAAGCAGTGGCTTTGATGTCTTCATCAAGTTTGCCATCGCGGTAGTCGGTTACAGTTTTTGCGGCGAAGGCCAGTCGCTCGGGCTCGAGTGCACGTACAAGCTTGGCTTTCTCTTCAGCTTCAGCCTGCTTGGCCTCCTGGCGAGCAGTGAAATCTGCTTCAGAAACGATTTCGGTGATGACTACGTCGTAAAGGACAACGGAATCGTTTTCCATGCCGGGTGGCTTCTGGGGGAAGGAGTCGATGTTGACTCGTACAACGGCACTGTCACCAACGCGCATTTTCCGAATAACGTCTTCCACTGGGCCAATTTCGGCACTTGTAGCATCCTCCTGGGCGGCTTGAATGACGGGAAGTTCACCTCCACCGTCGCGGGTGCTGAACAGGGTGCTGTCCTTTTCGGTACGCATTGCGGCGTGGAAGTAGACGAAATCTCCGGGAATTACTTTGTCTCCACTGCCCTCAGCGGTGAAAAGCTGGAAGCGGTTGCCCAATTCGGAAGTTTGCATAGCTGAGTCTCCGCCACTCTGGCAACCGTAAAACATAGCGCCGGCTAGCAGCAGAAATAAGATGAATCGCATAATTATTTATTGTTAAATTCGTGGTAGGCCGCATTGATTTCAACGGCATATTCTGGTAAGAGGTTCTTGAACTTATTAATGGTTGTTCCTAAAGGAGCGAAGCTTGCACCGCCTGATGCATTCTTATGACCGCCGCCGCGGAAGTGAGACTTGCAGATTTGCTGTACGTCCATAGATCCTTTGGAGCGAAGTGACATCTTCACGATGGTTGGCTGCTCGTGAATAAAGGCCGCAATCATCATGCCAGGCATGCGAAGAACGTAATTCACAATTCCCTCGGTATCACCTCGTTGGATATCGAAATGTTTATAGTCTTCCTTGGATAGCCAGAGAATTCCGGTACGGAATTCTGGGAGAAGTTCCATGTTCACAAGGCAATGACCAAGAATGCGAAGCTGCTTTTCGGTCATACTGTTCCAGATGTTGTCTTGGATCTTATAGTCGTCCGCTCCGGCTTCGAGTAGCTTTGCTACGGTGCGGAAGAGTGCCGGAGAGGTAGAGAACTTAAAGCCTCCCGTATCGGTGACAATACCGGTGTAGAGGCATTCGGCTACGGCAGGAGTTACCCAGCCAGCGTGGCCAAGGTTGTCAATGAATTCGTAGACCATCTCACAAGTCGAACTGGAGGAGGGGTCGGAGAACATGAAGTCCGCAATAGGTTCCGGGAACAGGTGATGGTCGATCATGATGCGGGGCCGCTTGTCTTTGTCCAGGCCAGCGGCTACTTTGTCAATCCGGTCAAAAGAATTAAGGTCCAGAATGAAAAATAAACCTGCATTGTTGATGGCGGCACGAGATTCTGCTTCCTCATCATCATAAATGAGAATGTCACTGACTTCGGGAAGGAAGGCCAAAAAATCTGGATAATCTGAAGGCAATACCACTTTTACCTGATGCCCTTGACTTCGCAAATAGTGGGACAGCCCTAGGCTTGAACCAACAGCATCACCGTCGGGGTTGCGGTGGCTGAATATGACAATATCCTTAGGGCTGGACAGTAATGCCTTGACTTCGTTAATGTTTGGTTCCATTTGGTATTCTTTCTCAAAAGCCGCGCAAAGATAAGTCAAATAGTCAAGTAGTCAGATAGTCAAGTAGTAGGTTAATCAGATCGTTGAACAGATCTGAACTTGCGGAAGCATTATTTCACTACCTGATTATATGACTATCTGACTATCTTTGCGGCCTCAAACCACAAAACCAATTAAACTATGGCTACCAACCGCACTTTCACTATGATCAAGCCCGGCGCAGTTCGTAACGGACACATCGGCGCGATTCTCCAGCAAATCAACGCTGGCGGATTCAAGATCGTGGCCATGAAGTACACTAAGCTAAGTGCTGAAAAAGCTGGCGAATTTTACGCCGTTCATGCTGAGCGTCCGTTCTATGGTGAACTCGTTGAGTTCATGAGCAGTGGCCCGATCATTGCTGCAATTCTCGAGAAGGACAACGCTGTTGCCGACTTCCGCAAGCTTATCGGTGCCACCAACCCTGCCGAAGCTGCTGAGGGCACCATCCGTAAGCAGTTTGCCACCAGCATTGGTGAAAACGCTGTTCACGGTTCCGACAGCGATGAGAATGCTGCCATCGAAGGCAACTTCCACTTCGCCGGCACTGAGATGTTTGGATAAACTAGTTCTGTAGTCTTGTCGTACCTGTCTCACATTGCTACGGGTGCTACAAGACTACACTTCTATTATAAGACTACAATACTATCAACTTCTCTTCCCTGAAGATCCTCGTCCTTGGCGACGTAATGATCGATCGTTACCTCGGTGGTAAGGTCGAGCGCATCAGCCCCGAAGCTCCGGTGCCGGTGATGCGTTTGGGGGAAGAAGATAATCGTTTGGGAGGGGCGGCAAACGTTGCGCTCAACCTAAAAGCTCTGGGGGCAAAGCCATTGTTGGCGGGCCTGGTGGGCGACGATGCCAACGGGCTTGTTTTTCGTGAATTAATGGGACGCCATGGTCTTGCTACCGATCTGATCCTCACGGATTCTGACCGATGTACGACCGTTAAGACCCGTCTTGTAGCGGGTGGTCAACAACTTATGCGAGTAGACCGCGAGGATACGCACGATGTTCAGGGCGCGGCCGCGGGTGCATTGCAAGTTGCGGTGGGCGCCATGTTGGCTGAGGGGGGTGTTGATCTCCTATTGTTTCAGGATTATAATAAAGGCACGCTTTCCAAAGCCGTAATTAAGCAAGTTATTTCTTTAACCCGTGAGCATAATATTCCTACCGTCGTAGACCCGAAGGACCGGAATTTCATGGCTTTTACCGGTTGCAGCTTGTTTAAGCCTAATTTGCGCGAAATTCAGCAGCAGGTAGACTTTCCCGTTCGCCCGTTACTTGCTGATCTTGATAAGGCAGCGAACGTACTCTTCGACCGTTTAGCATGTTCAGCGGTGATGATCACCCTTAGCGAACATGGCATCTACGTCAGCGCCCAAAACACCTCTGCCATTTACCCTACCGATGCCCGTAAGGTCCGGGATGTAAGTGGAGCCGGAGACACCGTAATTTCCGTAGCTGCCTGCGGACTTGCCGCTGGGATGTCGCTCGAAGAGATCGCAAAGCTTTCTAATAAGGCTGGCGCTCAAGTAATTGCCAAGAGCGGCGTGGTTGCCGTCAATTTATCCGAACTAATAGGGTAAGGTTTTTTTCGTTCCGGCAATTGTCGGGTATGAAACACTTGATTTTTCCCCTCCTCTTCCTGCTGGGCTTTAGTGCCAATCTCTGCGCCCAGCAAATCGTTTCCTTAAAGGACAACGGTAAATGGCCTTATGCTCACGCTGGTGAACGCTTGAACAAGAACGAACTGGGCAAGGTGCTCCAATCAAATCCGGAAGCTTATCAGCTGTACCAGGGTACAAGAAGCTCTCGCTTTACCTCCCTTGTTTTTAGCGGGGCCGGCGGCTGGCTAATCGGAAACCAGATTGGTAAAAGAATTGCGTACGGCAAGGGCTATGGCAACAACGCCTTGATCTGGGGCGGTGGCCTGGCCCTGGTCGCAACCTCATTGGCTATTGATAGCGGTGCTAACAAACGACGCCACCAGGCGGTAGACCTTTACAATCGTGGGCTTGCCCTAAAAGACACCAGTTCCTCCGTCACCCTGGGGTTGGGAACTACGTCCGATGGTTTAGGTCTGGTGCTCAACTTTTAATCAGCCTCAGGTAGCGTTATTCCTGATTACGTACCACCACATGAAGGCGGCCCAGCTCCAGAGGATAAGTCCGTAGATGAACCGCAGGACAATCACCGACGAAAGGTAATCGTCGAGGAAGTGCCAAGCAGTTCCGGCCATCAAGAAGCCAAAAGACCAGCCCATGCCGATCATTATGGTGGCGGGCCACATCCAGTCACCGTATAGGTTGTCGATCCAAGGATAAGCCCGCAGGACGATGGAAACAGGATAATAGAGTAACGCGCCGAGTATGCCCATACTGATGAAACCAAGGATGAAAGTAGCTACGAACGCTATTCCCGAGAATTTGGTGGTATAGCTGAGGTCGCTCCAGAATTCCATCATTGTTGTTGTGGTTTCAGGATCATCCAGCCACCTTTTTCTTCTTCTGTCGATAAGGTGAAGCTGTCGCCGTACGGCGGTTGTAGGACCTCGGTGCGTTGGGTGCCAAGGTAGCCAACTACCGTTACGTTTACCGGTAGCTGGTCGTCCCAGTCAGGAGATAGGTTCACTCGCCCGGCGGAGGGAAGGTAGATCAGGTAATTCCCTTTTCCATCCGTGGCAGCAGTAGCCTCCGTATCATCTTCGAGCAATAGCTCCGGCGCGGGTTTGAGTTCATGGAACTTCAGGTGGAGCTCTACCACCCGAATGCCACGGATGCTCGCCTGGGCCAAGCCGTTCATCCCGTTGCCATTGGGCTTTGGGCGATGAAAGGCGATTGCGGCACCGCCAAGAATGCTTTGGTTGAAACGGGCGATGTTGATGCGCTGGTCTGGAACAATGCCAGCGTTGACGTTGGCAGTTTTGCCTTGTGCTTTAGCTGCTGCTTCGATGTACTTGGCCCAGTGGACCATCCAGGGGATGAGCAGATTGTTGGGGACCTGTACGTTGTAGATTATGTTGTCGAACTCAAGGCTGGCGGATAGCAGCATATCGATAAAATCTTCCTGGATGCTTTTTACTTCTCCAAATGCTTCCTGATGCCCAATGGAGCCAGGTATCGTCCGGTAAAACGGATGCTCTCCTTCGAGGTATGGCTGTTCGGTGAAATCAATTACCGAAGACCAGCCGCTGCTGTCCCACCTGGCCGGAAGGTTGAAGTCCCAAACCTGAATCTCTACCGCAATTCCTTTTTCTGTGGCAAAACTAAGGTATTCTTTCAGGAGACTCCAGTAAGCCTGGTTGGGGCTGATGCCGGTTGTTGAATGGATAATTGGCCCCGTAGCGTTTTGGCTCACCGGAAGATTTACCCGCACATAATTCCCCCCAGTCTTCTTCAAATAATTAAGCTCTGCCTTCCACTCTTTCTCCAGAAACGGGGCTTCGTAGCTGCTGGCACCAAGTAGTAACTCGGGCGTTTTGCCGTCCCAGCTCCAGCGGTTGATGTCTTCAGACCACGGCTGTAAGACCTGATTGCTTGCTACGGGCACCGTAGCCAAGTCAATGGGGTCAGCGTCGCTGCAGGAGGTTAAAAGGTAGAGGAGTAGGAGCAGAGAAAGGTTACGAGTCATAAGTGGTTGTAGGATGCAAGGTAGATGTAAACTGGCGGGTGATC
>CAYPIM010000190.1:5780-10446 GCA_964410795.1 uncultured Lewinella sp.
CGCCGCTTAAAAAAGCGCTGTAGCAAAGATCGTGATTCCGTGATGATACTAGCCTCGCCCTCCATCAACGGACCGGGCTCCAGGCGGTTGCCCGTTGTGGTGTTTAGCTCGTTGGGGAAGGTTACTTCAACGGCGGTGATGCCTCCGGTTGGTAACCGGCCAATGCTGATTACTTCGCCTTCCACTGAACCATATTCCAGGTAGGGGTAACTATCGAAACGAACGAGGACCCGCTGGCCAACGGCCACGGCACCTGAACCTTTATTTGGCAGGTCGATCCGTCCGATGATGCCCCCGGCGTTGGCGGGAAGGACCATCCCGATGGAGGTGCCGCGCAGCAGGGTTCGGCCCGTACGTATATCCCGCTTTAGCAATACCAGTCCGTCTACCGGGCTGGTGATGGTGTAGTTGTTTTCCCAGCCAGCGACTGCGGCTTTCAGCCCGTCGTAAGCATTGCGGAGGTCTTCGCCTGCTTGGTTAAGACTACTCGGCAGGCCACCCCGGTAGCTGTCGATCTGGTTGCGCATCAGCTCGATATCGAAACTGGCAGCACGGACCTCACTGCGGCTGGCGTTGAGCTCGTCTTCTGTTCGCTCTACTTCGCGCCGGGCGGTGTTCAGGCGGTCGCGGTTGTCTACTCCATCGGTTTGTAGTTGTTCTTCCTGCGTCAGCTTGGATCGGTTGCGTACCAGGCGGTCTTCCAGGCGGCTTTGCAGCTGGCGCTGGTCGCGAATGAAACGTTCCTGGCGGCTGATCCGGGTTTCCAGCTCTCGGGTGGTCAGTCCGTCAAGTCGCCGATCGCGGAGGTTGCGGTACATCTCTTGTTTTTCCTGGAGCTCGAAGACGGCTTCCTGGATTTCGCCGAGGTTCCAGTCGGGCGGGATAAAGAAGTTGGCCAGTCCTCGGTCGGATTGATCTTTGTTGTTGCTTAGTCGTTCGGACAGCTCAAAGACATCGTTAAAAGTCGCCAGACTGCGCGCTACCATCAATACTTCGCTGGCTTTTACTGAATCTTCGTGTGCAACCAGGAGCCGGGCGATGGGGAAATCGTCGGGCGCTTCCAGTGGGCGCGGCGGGTCAATGGTGGTAAGTACCAAGTCTCCTCCTACGGTGTCAGGGTACTCATATAAATAGGCCATCAGCGCGAGCCCGAATACACATACGACCATGAAGATGGTGCCGTAGAGGGTTAACCAGGACGGTGGCCGGTTGATGATTTCCTCCATGTCCTGACTGCGAGGGGCATATTGCCAGTCTTGTTTGGTTTCCTGCATGGCTGATGGTTGCAATTACTGCAAAGTAGGCTAATTCCTACCTTATTGAGTGATAGCGCTGTTCTTTTTTATAATTTTGACGGTACGGTTGTAGGTGATTTCGAATACATTCCATTTGTCTCCACCACTAGTGTTAGCAAAAAGAATAACTACTGCATCGATGTCTTTGTGGTATCGTGCGATACTTTGATAGCCGGGTAATAAACCAGTATGCTCGTACTTGTAAATGGACGTATAAATGGCTTGCTCCTTGTCCGATAGCAAAGAACCGTTGTTTAATGCCTTGACGAAAATCCCTACATCCTGAGCGGTAGCCACCATTGAGCCGCTTGCCGCCACGAAATCGAGCATCTTTACGTCTTCGTCATAATCGATTATGTATCCGCTAACCACCTTGCTGGAATCGACATCACGTAAGTAGCCAAAAGTTTGGGTCAGCCCGAGGGGAGTTAGTATTTCTTGACGAATATATTCCTGATGGCCATATCCCAGGGTTTTATCAATGATGTTGCCAATCAATAAATAATTGGTATTAGAATATTCATAGCGCGCATCTGGTGCAAAATTTGCAGGGTCATCCAAGACAAAGCCAAGTACTTCCTCAACATCCGTAACGGATCTGTCCCAAGGGAAGTCCTGGTCTTTGATCCAGTCAGGGATGCCGCTTCGATGCTGGGCCAACATCCTTAAGGTGATCTTGTCTGCGTTCTCTATTCTACCCTCGAGTTCAGGCAGGTAATCAGTAAGGGTTTTGTCTAGGGAGAGACGTTGTTGATTTACTAATTTTGCTACGGCTGCGGCGACGTATAACTTACTGATGCTTGCAATTTTGAACAAAGCCTGTGGATCGGCGGGTATTTTATTTTCTCTATCCTTCCAGCCTGAGACGTATGTTGCAGGTTGCTTTTCGGCCTGGTCTACATATGCTATTATGCCATCAAACCCATTGTCAACAGCAGCATCTATTTGTTCCTGGATAGTTGCAGGCAAGGGAGTAATCCAGGCCCCCAGGATTCCCCAGGGAATGAATATTACCGAACAGATAATGGAGGTAATAATGAAAACTATTTGCAGTATCCGTTTTCTACTTTTCATTATTAAGCTCTTTAAACTTACCCTGCACCTGCGGCCGCGCCAAAAATAGAATGTTGGGTCAATTCCCCAGCAACGTTTGGTTCCGCACCAATCGGAAATAATTCGAGCGTGTAGCCATGAGCTCTTTATGGCTGCCTTGTTCAACGATCTCCCCGTCGTTCACCACAATGATGTGATCGGCCCGTTCGAAGGTGGAATGCCGGTGGGCTACGATGATAATGGTGGCGTCTTCCATATACTCGAAGAGTTCGTCCATGATTGTTACCTCCGTAAAGGCATTCAGTCCGGTCGTGGCTTCGTCCAGGAAAAGGTATTTTGGTTGATGGTAGAGTGCCCGGGCGATGAGTAGACGTTGCTGCTGGCCGCGGCTCAATCCCGCCCCCGCCTCGCCGATAATGGTACCGTAACCCTGAGGCAGACGATCAATAAAGCGTTCGATTTGGGCAATTTTTACCGCCCTAATCAATCGGTTCTGGTCAATGTATTCTTCTCCCAGCGCAATGTTCCGGGCAATGGTATCACTGAAGATGTAGCCATCTTGTGACACAACGCCAGAGATAGACCGCCAGAAGGTTTTGTTGAGCGTAGACAGGTTGGTGCCACCAACCAGGATTTCTCCTTCGGTGGGTTGATAGAAGCCCTGGATTAGCTTCAATAGGGTAGACTTTCCGCTGCCGGAGGTGCCGACAATGGCCGTTACCTTACCCACCGGAATCATGGCGCTTATGTTGCGCAGCACCTGGGGCGCGTTGGGCAGGTTATAATGAAAGCCTACTTCCTTTAGCTGAATGTTTCCATCACCGGGCACGAGACTTAGGCGGTGGTTGGCATCCTGCTCATCGGCTTTGTTGTGGATCTCGTTCATCCGCTCTAGGCTGATCATGCTTTCGCGGTAGCCCCGGACGAACTCCGTAAAGTCCTCAATCGGGCTATCCAGCTGCGCCAGGATGTAGTGTATGGCTACCAGGGTGCCAATGGTTAGGTGGCCATTCAGCACGGCAGTTGCAGCCACCAGGGTGATCAGTAGGTTTTTTAACTGGTTGATGGCCGTGCCGCCCGTCGTTTGCCATTGATTGATGGTGCTGAGGCGGACGCGGGTGCGGTACTGGCCCGAACGCTTGCGCTCCCAGGCCCAGCGCTTCTGCCGTGCGGCGTTGCCCTGCTTGATCTCCTGCATTCCGTCGATGATCTCCATCAGTTGTTCCTTGCCCGCAGCGCTTTGCTCGAACAGCTTGAAATCCAGATCGCGCTTGCGGCTTTCCTGGTAGCTTACCCAGAAGACGTTGAGGAACGTACCGGCCAGAAAGATGAAAAACAAGGTCGTACTCCAGAGCGCGAGTACAATGGCGAAGGCCACGAAGTTGATCATGCTGAAGACCCGTACCAAGGTGGGGCCGGTCAGGAAATTTTGCAGGCGTTCGTGATCGTTGATGCGTTGCAGCAGGTCTCCCCGGCTACGGCTGTCGAAGAACTCGAGCGGTAACTGGGTCAGTTTCTTGATGTAGTCACTCACCAACCCAACGTTGACGCGCCCACCGATGTGCAGCATGATGTAGCGGCGCAAAGCGCCCAGTAGGGTAGTGGAGAGCAAAAGAACACCCTGAGCGACAACGACGAGAACAATGAAGTTATAATCGTCGTGTACGATGCCAAAGTCTACCATGTTCTTCAGTAGGTAGGGCATCACGATCTGGAGCATGCTGGCCAGCAGCAGGCCGGCCCCGAACTGCCAGAGCAGACCACTGTAGTTACGGAAGTATTCGGCAACGTAGGTCCAGCTGCTTTTGTCGATGCCTTCGCGGTCCTTGGCGAAGAAATCAGGTGTACTTTCCAAAACGAGTACGTTGCCGGATGGCCGGCCGTTGTCTTCCTGGGTGGCCCAGTGGCGACGCAGCTCCGACCTGCTCAGCTCCATCTTACTCACCGCCGGGTCAGGGTCAGCGATGAAGTAGCGCCCGTTGCGGGCACGGTACAGTACTACGAAGTGCTCCTCGTTCCAGGGTAGGATGCAGGGTAGGGGTATTTCTTCTTCTAATTGGTCTAGCGTGACCGGGATGGCGAGCGTCTGGAGGCCAATGGCTTCGGCTCCTTCGCTGATCCCCAACAGGCTCACTCCTTCGCGGCTTATCCGGGTCTTTTCCCGCAGGTGCTCAAGGCTGTAATAACGGCCGTGGTGGCGCGCAATCATCCGTAGACATGCAGCACCGCAGTCCATTTCCTCAAGTTGCTGATAATAGGTAAACCCTAACATATTAAGGTAAAGATAAGGTGTTGTGCCGTTATGAGGCTTTTTCGGG
>CAYPIM010000191.1:0-1756 GCA_964410795.1 uncultured Lewinella sp.
ACTTTTAAACCTTCCACGGCACCTGCGCACCGTCGCCCAAAAGAGTTTAGGATTATTTAGATGTTGAGAATTTAATAGGATTAACCTGTGTACCGTGATAAATCCTCGACATCCCAATAATCCTACCCCATCAATTCCTTCACGTGGAAAAACACGTTCATAGCCATGACTGCGGCAAGCGCAAGCCCCATCAGACGCATCCAGGTAGCGTTGTCTTTACGAAACTCCTCGGCCCGGGCGCGCGCCTCCGGCTTACCAAAGCTGACCACGCCGCGAGCGAACAGATAGAGATAAAGACCAATGATCAGGAAAACAATTTGAATGATTAAACTGAGTGTACTGGAAGTCATGCGGCAAATGTAAGGTATGTGGATTATCTTGGCGACTATCGGTTGTCAGTTGTCGGTTGTCCGTTGCTTGAACGGACAACTGACAACCGACAACTGACAACTGCCTAACCACCACCACAAGTCGCCTGTTCAAGCAGAACAACTGACAACTGACAACTGAAAGACCAAATGACCAAACAAGAACAAGCAGCTCTGGAGCACGAAGATGCCATGCGACTTTCCCTTTCCCGCCTCAATCATCGGCTGGACAAGATCAAGGAAGGCGGAGGCAAAAAGCGCATCATCAAACAGCACAATAAGGGCAAACTGACCGCCCGCGAGCGCATTACAGAGATGATTGACCCCGATTCAACCTTTCTGGAATTCGGTGCCTTTGCCGGTTACGAAATGTATGCGGAATACGGTGGCTGCCCAGCCGCTGGCGTAGTAACTGGCTACGGCCGGGTACACGGTCGGCTGTGCGTGATTGTTGCCAATGATGCCACCGTTAAGGCTGGAGCCTGGTTTCCCATCACGGGGAAGAAAAACCTCCGGGCGCAGGAAATTGCGATGGAAAATCGCGTTCCGATCATCTACCTGGTAGATTCAGCGGGGGTTTTTCTTCCGTTGCAGGACGAAATTTTCCCGGACAAAGAACATTTTGGCCGCATCTTCCGCAACAACGCTAAGATGAGTGCCATGGGCGTGCCACAAATAGCCGCAGTTATGGGTTCTTGTGTAGCTGGTGGCGCGTATTTACCGATCATGTCCGATGAGTCACTGATCGTTGAAGGAACCGGAAGTATTTTCCTTGCGGGGCCTTATCTGGTCCGCGCTGCCATCGGCGAAAAAGTAGACGCAGCAGACCTGGGCGGAGCAGAAATGCACGCCTCCGTCTCCGGAGTCATTGATTATAAATGTAAGGACGACCATGAATGCCTGGCTACCATCCGCGACCTCGTAAGCCGGATGCCAGCAACCGTACAAACCAACTTTAACCGCACCGAACCGTCTCTTCCGAAGGAAGCCGATGACATCATGAAGGTGCTGCCCGAAGACCGCGCCAAACCCTACGCTGGCCACGACCTCATCAAAGCCCTGGTGGATGACGGAGAATTTACTGAATTCAAAGAGGAATATGGACAAACAATACTCTGCGGCTACGCCCGCATCGACGGCTGGAGCGTCGGCATCATCGCCAACAACCGCCTCGTAGTAAAATCCGGTAAAGGCGAAATGCAGTTTGGGGGTGTGATCTACTCCGATTCTGCTGACAAAGCGGCCCGCTTCATCATGATCTGTAACCAGAAGAAAATTCCTTTGGTGTTCCTGCACGATGTCTCTGGCTTCATGGTCGGCAGTCGCTCCGAGCAAGGTGGCATCATCAAAGATGGCGCAAAGATGGTGAATGCGATGAGTAATAGTGT
>CAYPIM010000191.1:1856-10364 GCA_964410795.1 uncultured Lewinella sp.
CAGACCAGCCCCTACTACGCCGCAGCGCGGCTATGGGTAGACGAAATCATTGACCCGCGTAGCACGCGGGATTGGATTTCAGTAGGTGTTGAAGCAGCTCAGTTTGCTCCGCTAGAGGAGTGGAAGATGGGAGTTTTGCAAACTTAAGGATTCTCAATTCTTGAGGCTCGATTCTTGATTGGGCTGCCGTCGGATCAAACCTGGTTCATCCACCTATGATAAAATTCAAGCTCTTTCTTTCTTTAATGTTTGTTTGCTGGGCTTTACCAGCTGCAGCAGAGCAGGATACCATTCAACAAAGGATCGACTATTACCTGGCAAAAGCTGAATTTGATTCCGCCAAGCTTTTCATCCAGAACGCACTGGACGATACAAAAGAAGAAAGAAAGAAAAGTACGCTTAACTACCAGCTGGTTAAGGTGCTCTTTATTCAATCAAATTATCATGAGGCTTTAAAGCAAGCATTTAACTCGCTAGATGCTATCAGTGATCAAAAAAAGAAGGTAAACTTCAACTTTATGATCGGCTGTATTTATTCTGCCATTAAAGACTACGAAAAGTCAATTGAGTACTTCGATTTGGTCTTAAAAGGCTCCGGGGATTCCTCCTTGTTGGTTAAGACTTATCTTCTATCATCAGAACTATATTTAGAAATTTCCGATTCTTTGGGTGCGCAGCAATCGCTTGCCGAAGCTTACAAGATTACCAATGCTTCTGAACTGAATGGTGACCTGGAAGACCACGTTGCGATGCAATATCATTTCATCAATAGAGCATATGAGAAGTGTAAGCGGTTAAACTTAAAGGTGATCAGGGATAGCACAAGCTTTTTAAGCTCCAGGAGCTACGCTTTTTCTATGGTAGGAGACTGTTTAGTCGGGCAAGACTCCCTGCAGGAAGCCATCAATTATTATGATGGCTTCCTGGCCCTTACCTTCCAAACTAAAGATCCTGAACAGGTTAAAGTAGCGGCTAAGAAATTGATAGATGTTTACGAGAAAATAGGAGGCCAGGAAAAAGCAAATGCTTATCATAAAATCTACAACGAAGCCAATAAAGATGCGCAGAGTTTCTCTGTTGAAAAATACCGGCAGCTTTACGAACTTGAGAAACAAAGAGCGTTGAAATCCGCTAAAACTTCAAAGAACAGGCTCATTGCTCTATTACTATTACTCCCCTTACTGTTGCTCGGCACCTATTTCTACTGGAACCGTAAAAAGCAGGCTTCCCAGCCAGTTTCCGTTCCTCAGAAAGCTCCAGTTAAAAAGATCGTAATCAGTGATGTAGAGATTGAAAAGATAAAAACTGCCCTTGACCGACTGGTGGCAGAGCAATTATTTCTCACCCCTAAAATTACCAGGAAGTCGTTTTGCATTGCCCATAAAATAAAGTCCGAACGGTACCTGAGCCACTATATCAATACAGCGCACAAAAAGTCCTTTTCGGTCTTCATCAATGGCCTCAGGGTAGCGTATGCTTATGATCGGATTCAAACCGACAGTAGATTCAGGAATTACCGGATTGAAGAAATCGCCAAGGCGAGCGGTTTTGGGTCTAAAAAGAGTTTTGAGCGGATATTCACCGCAAAATACAAGAAAACACCTTACAAACTCATCTCACAATTAACCGACTGACTACCTATCACTTACGCGAAGTCAATTCGCGAAATGACGCAACAACAACTCCGATTTCTATCCCTAATTTATGTTCTACGTCGGTTCCTCCCATACCTTTGAATTATCAATTCAGTAGCAGTAAGGCGTAAGAACCTATAGCTCCCACCAGTAGAAGTTGACAAACACGACTGCTGCAAGGAGACCGTTAAAACTAGAATCTTAGCGAACCCGCTGCTACTGATACCACACGTCTTATTGATCACACAAGTTGGTGACTTTTCGCGCTTCTCAAGAAAAGTGACAAGGTCAAACTACACTTAACACCTTCGGTGCTAAAGGGCCAATTCTTTGTCTAATTCTCAATTAAAACGCTATGAGATTCGTCTTTTCTTTTCTTCTTCTCTTCCTCTCCTGTGCTGCGTTTTCTCAGGAGCGTACGATCTGCCCCGACGTTGAAGGAGCGATTAATCATACCCTGCTAGAGAAGTACAACAACAGTTGCATCGTGGCTTACTCTGAGTCCAAATTCAATGCTGTCACCTTTCCGGTCTCCAAAGTTACCTCTCGGGAAGGAGCTTCTGAAGAATTAACCGTGGAAG
Source organism: uncultured Lewinella sp. (assembly GCA_964410795.1). Classification (GTDB taxonomy): domain Bacteria; phylum Bacteroidota; class Bacteroidia; order Chitinophagales; family Saprospiraceae; genus Neolewinella. The sequence continues at coordinate 4,072 of CAYPIM010000191.1, forward strand.
GAAAGGTAATCAACTTGATTTACGGGATTGAAAACACGGAAAGGGCCACCGTTCTAGAAGTGCAAAGAAATTACGAACAAGCACTGAAAAACGGAAACTTTGAAATCCTCTATTCAGCTTTTGGGCGAAAAAAAATATCTGGTAATTATAAGCTCCAAGACGTTTACAAGACTTTTGGTGAAGTAGACGTTGTCAGCAGTTATCAATTTTTAAAACCTAAGAGTTACTTCCGGTTCTCCATGTCGCCTCAACATAGAAATATTGACGCCGACGATGCTTATTTCGTTGCAAAAGGAAAGCGTAATGGTAAAATCTACACGCTCGCGCTTTTCATTCACTACAACAGAACCTCATGGGAAGGCCTCGAGGATAATATTTTCGTTTTAGCACAAATTGTCGAGCAAGAAGATATGGAGACGGGACAAGTATCAGCTGCTTCTATCGATGAAAAAATAAAAAATGAAGGCAAGGAGATATTCCATAATATTCTCTTCGATTTTGGTAGCGATAAGCTAACTCCAGACTCCTACGCTATAATCGAAACCTTATCAGAATACCTTAAAGCAAAACCACAACAAGAATATTACATCGTCGGGCATACGGACAATGTAGGCTCCTTAACAGCTAATCAGACCTTATCAGAAAAAAGAGCCCAGGCCGTTTTGCTAGCACTGACCACCAAATATGGCGTAGTCAATTCTCAGCTTACAGCTCATGGAGTTGGTCAATTGTCACCACTCGCCATCAATACAACGGAAGAAGGCAAGGCCTTGAACCGGCGGGTAGAAGTAGTTCTAAAATAACAGCTATTCCAGTAATTACCAGGGGCGTTTCTTAGACATGCACCTAGTAAAAGAAACCATAGTAAACCAATCTATCAATCCTAAAAACACAACCAATGAAGAATTCATATTTCATCATCGTAGTCCTCCTATCTTTCACGGGAACAGCAAATGCTCAGGTATTCAAAAAGCTGGGCAATAAAATTACCAGGGCTGCAGAAAAAGCTGTTGAACGAAAGGCTGTACAAAAGACTACTCGAGAAACGGAGGACGCTTTTGATGCGGCCTTCAATAAAGAAGGCAAAAACAAAGGCAATCGAAGCGGAGCCTTTGGTTTAACCAGCGCAGAACCTGAGAAAACGTACGCATTCAACTTCAAGGCTTCGATGAAAATGACATCAGGAAAAGATGTAATGAACCTCGACTATTATCTTCCGAAGAGTGGCAATTTTTTCGGCACCAAAATAAAAGACGGAAAAATAAGAGATGATTTCTTCACCGTTTTTGATGCCGACAAAGAAGCTATGTTCACCTACATGAAAAACGAGGGCAAAAAAATAAGAACCGGTGTGGACTTTAAAACAGATAATACCGCCGACGACACTGATATTGTGACAATTCAAGCGACCGGTAACACTAAGACCATTCTCGGGTATAGCTGCGAGGAATATGCGATGAAGGGAAAAGATATGACTGGAATTATCTGGGTGACCAGGGAGGTAGACATTCGTTTCCCCAGCAATCTATACCTTACCCAACAGCGCAGAAATAACAATCAAGAATGGATGAAAAATGTAGACGGATGGGCGATGGAAATGGAAATGACGGACAGCTCCAAAAGGAAACCGCAAATCATAAGTATGAAATGCTTATCGATTGAGCCATCAGACTTCAAGATTAATTCATCTAACTATCAGCCCCTTGGGCTTTAATAGTATGGCGTATCTTGATTGAATATTGACGGCCTTAGTTCTTGGTGCCGTGCATACTAATGAAAAAGGGCAAGCCCAAACGTTTCCGCCCGGACTTGCCCAAAACATATAACAACACTTTACTGCTTAACCAGCCGGCGCAAATGACGCGCTCCTTCGGGAGTGGTCAGGGCTAACCAGTACAGTCCGGCAGGTAGCTTTTGTAGCGACACCCGGAGTTCGTTGCGGCCAGTATGCGTACTGATGGTTTCTCCGGACAGTCGCCGCCCAGAAGCATCCAGTAGGTCAAGCTGTAGTTTTTCCCCAGCAACTTCTGCGAAGTAGGGCAACACCACCCTATCCGTTGCGGGGTTCGGGAAGGCAGTGCCAACGCGGGTACCATCAGTGTCCGTCCGTTGAATGTCAATGATCGCAGAATGGGTAAAACTCCCATCCTGATCAAGGGTCCGAACCCGGTAATAAGCAAAGGACGGTGCCTGCTCGTCAATAGCGTCGTAGCGGATTTGATCGTCGCTGTTTCCGGCAGCCGGCAGGGTGAGGACAAGCTCCCAGTTCGTCCCGTCGCTACTTCTTTCCAGCTCGTGCGTAGCCGTGTTCTCCTCGCGGGCCGTCGTCCAGTTCAGGTGATTGAACTTAGGTCCGGCTTCGCCCTGGAAGCTGAGGAATTCTGCTGGTAAAGCACCGCCAAAGGCTGTTTTCGCGCCGCCGCCGCCGCCAGAGAAGGAAGTAACGCTGAATTGAGCGGCGTGGCCATTGCGTTCGGCGCTGCCATCCGTAAGATCAAGATAGACGTATTGGCCCGGATCAAATTCCTGATAATTCTCGGGGCTCACCAGGTCGTGGCAGGCGTTACCCGCAGCGGTCAGGTCTTCCTCATCGCCTCCGTTGATTTTATAGTGGGTGAGGTTTTCGTGCGTCAGGCCAGCAAAACCACTGGCCGATTCTATGGCCATAAAATCTTCGCTGGTATACAGGAAGCGGACCTCTACCGGAAAGGCTGGCGCAAAGAGGGGAGCAACGTCCCAGGTTCGGTTCATCGTCCACCAGTCGGGCACATTCGTGTAGGGCGCCATACAACCGTTCAGGCCCAGGTTAGTTGTTCCACTACCCGCTACTACGGAGACACCAGAAAACGGGATCTGCCCCTGGGTATCGCCCAGTTTCAGCGCCAGCAGACTACCCACCCCTTCCTTCACGTAATACATATACCCGCTGGCGAGCGAGAGATAGCCACGATCGGCAACAACAGCCCCACTACCAGCCGGTACGGGAATCAGGATTTGATCGAAGATGGTAGAGGTCTCATCGCAGTTAATGGTGGCTTTAAAGCCAGGAAACGTCATGCTGCCATCCGAAGTGAAGCGTAGGGTAATACAACCGCTGACATTGGTAGTGAATACCGTAATACGCTGTAAATCGCCGGAGCCGAGGTTTCTAACCCGTTCCCAACTCCAATAATCGAGACCAGTACCAGGACAGGTGATGACCGGGGCGGCCGTGTCCTCCCCGTCGTATAACGTGATGCCGTCGAAACCACTTTCCGAATCAAACTCGTCAAAAGTGATGCTCACCCGGCGAGCACCGCCGGTGGGGTCGGCCGTCTCCGGGCAGATGGTGACGGTATAGTCTTCGTCGTTGCCGTAGTTCCCACTCGGGCCGCCGGTGTCGTAGATCACGTCGCCGCAGCTGGGGCGGGTCGTGAAGGTAACTGGGCCAGCAAAGGTTTCGGGGCAGGCCTGGCCGACGTAGAAGTCGTAGGCGGTGTTGGAGCTAAGCCCCGTGGCCTCCACCGGAATGTTACCCTCAGAACTGGTGAAATAGACGTAATTGCTGCCATCTCCGAAAACCGGAACATCTCCGGCAGCGACGATGATGAAATCACGTTCTACCCCGGCTACTGCGTCGATGTTCAGCGAGGCCGTTGTAGCTGTAATGTCAGTAACGCTGAGACCGGTAGCCAGGTCGGGGCAGGTAGAGAAGCTAATAGGCCCAGCAAAGGTTTCGGGGCAGGCCTGGCCGACGTAGAAGTCGTAGGCGGTGTTGGAGCTAAGCCCCGTGGCCTCCACCGGAATGTTACCCTCAGAACTGGTGAAATAGACGTAATTGCTGCCATCTCCGAAAACCGGAACATCTCCGGCAGCGACGATGATGAAATCACGTTCTACCCCGGCTACTGCGTCGATGTTCAGCGAGGCCGTTGTAGCTGTAATGTCAGTAACGCTCAGGCCGGTAGCCAGGTCAGGGCAGTCAGTGGTAACGCAAATATCGAAGTCGATCTGATCCGCCGGGTTAACGGGAACAACTCGAATCAGGTACTCCTGCCCGACCGTTAGCCCACTCACCGTCTGTGGTCCGGGGTCCGTCCCGAACAATTGTCCCGAACATTGCACCCGCGTTAGCGCCCCACAAGCACCGGAAAAGACCTCGAAGGAAGAACGGGTATTCTCTGTGCCGTTGAGGAGTTCAACGCTACTCAGGGTCACAAAATGTTCCGTTTCGGCAGCGGTAAAGCGGTACCAAACGGAGGTGATGCCGTTGATGCCGGCACAGCGAGGATCAGCCTCCGGGCGGGAAGCGCCGTTGGTGGTGCCAGCCTCTGCGGTAACGCAACTCGGCGTCGGGCTGATGAATAGGTCCGTGGCGTCCGCACAATCGTCATTGGCCGGAGCGGTCGGCGTGGTAAAGACGCAAATGCCGAATTCAGCATCCGTTCCGGTCAGCGCGGTTCCACCGAAGGAGTATACCCGTAAGAAGTAAGTATTACCAACGGTTGCCGAAGCGTAATTGAAGGTTTCATTAACAGGAATCCCGTCCTCACAGTCCAGTGAAACCAAGTTGCCACAACTGCCTTCAAAGAGCTGAACTACAAAGTCCCCGCTTTCTAAATACACCGTGAAGTCGGTGCTGGTCGCCTCGAACTCGTACCAAACGTCGTCGTTGGCCGTACCGGTACATCCTGAGAGGGATTCGGTAGCACCTTCCACGCTGCCCATCGTCAGGTTCGTACCACAACTGGTGGCTGCCGATTGGGTGAGGGAAAAAGCAGCGGCGCATTCGTCGCCAAGTATTTTGGTAGTGAAAGCAATCGGGCCAGCGGATGCGCCTTCACAAGCATTGATGACGTGGTATTCATAGTCCGTAGCGGGCTGTAGGCCGGTAGCAGTGGCTACGTTCTGTAAGGATGTTTCCGAGAACACGGCGGCATTAACCGGGTCCCCTCCGGGGAGAGTGACTACGTGATCCTTAGAAACACCAAAGGGGTAAGTGTGAGATAGGACAGCCGTAGAGCTGGTGATGTTGCTGACGCTCAGGTCGCTCGGTGGGGCTGGGCAGGCGCGGGTAATGCAGATATTAAAGTCGATCTGATCAAATAGGTTAACGGGAACAACTCGAATCAGGTACTCCTGCCCGACCGTCAGCCCACTCACCGTCTGCGGGCCGGGGTCCGTCCCGAACAATTGTCCCGAACACTGCACCCGCGTCCGCGCCCCGCAACCTCCCGAAAAGACCTCGAAGGAAGAACGGGCATTCTCTGTACCGTTGAGGAGTTCAACGCTACTCAGGGTCACAAAATGCTCCGTTTCGGCGGCGGTAAAGCGGTACCAAACAGAAGATCTGCCGATGCTGCCGTCACATAGCGGATCAGCCTCCGTCCGGGAAGCTCCGTTGGTGGTGCCAGCTTCTGCGGTAATGCAACCTGGCGTCGGGCTGATGAATAATTCCGTGGCGTCTGCACAATCGTCATTGGCCGGAGCGGTCGGCGTGGTAAAGACGCAAATGCCGAATTCAGCGTCGGTTCCCGTCAGCGGCGCACCGCCGAAAGAGTAAACACGGAGGTAGTAGTTAGCCCCGACCGTAGCGCCTGCGTAGCTGAAGGTTTCGTTAACGTCGATGCCGTCTTCACAGTCCAGTGAAACCAGGCCGCCACAACTGCCTTCAAATAGCTGAACGACAAAGTCCCCGCTTTCTAAATACACCGTGAAGCCGGTGCTGGTCGCCTCGAACTCGTACCAAACGTCGTCATTGGCCGTGCCGGTGCAAGCCGCCTGGGATTCCGTGGCGCTTTCTACCGTACCCATGGTTAGGTTGGTGCCGCAGCTCGTAGCGGCCGATTGGGTGAGCTCGGTAGCGGCCACGCACTCGTTGTTCACCGAGCGGGGCGTGCCAATTTGAATGCGAAAATCCGCGTCCGTTCCGGTGAGGTCCGTTCCGGCAAAACTGTGTACCCGGACGTAGTAGGTCTCCCCAACGTTGGTGCCGTAGTAGTCGAAAAATTCGTTAGTTGTGGCAACGTCAGAGCACCTCAGGCTGGTCAGGCTACCACAGCTGCCTGAAAAGAGTTCTGCGACCACATCACCGGCCTGAACCGTAACGGACACTGAACGCTGGGTGGCCACGAATTGATACCAGACGTCGTCGTTGGCGTTACCCGTACAGCCGGGCTGCGATTGAGTAGCTCCCCCAAACGAACCGTCGACTACGTTTCCGTCTAAAATACCGACTGGTGCGGCTGTTTGGGGTAGCAGTACGGCGTCTGCGCACTCGTCGGGGATAACCTGAACGGTGATGTTGTCCACAA
>CAYPIM010000192.1:0-10357 GCA_964410795.1 uncultured Lewinella sp.
GGCATTCATCACTCGAATTCCTCTAACCCTGAAAGGGAGTCCGCCCGCAATGGAGCGGCCCCTTTCGGGGCTTAGTTTCGAGTAGCACTGCTATCTATGAGGTAGTAAGCGCTAGTTATGTTTTGCCTACCAATATGCATTATTAAAATATCTATTTATGAAAGTGTTATCCAGCTGTTGGTTTTCAGGCTTCGGGTTAATTAAACCTTTTTATGCTCAATGCATACTGCTGTTTTTTGCATTGACTGCATTCAGTTATTCTGCCACAGCACAAGAATTAGATCCGAACCTCCCGCCAAGTGGGAATTTCGATCTTTCTTACTGGAAACTCACTCGGCCAAATCAACAAGAAATAGATGAAGGCAACTTGTCAAACGGATTTGTAAGAGAGGGTGAGTTTTACACCGATCCAACAACTGGGGCTATGGTATTTTGGTGTCCCAACGATGGCCTCACCGGCGGAAGCACCTACCCAAGAAACGAACTGAGAGAGATGATTCGGGCCGGTGACAACAGCATTGGCACACAAGGAATAAATGGAAATAACTGGGTGTTCTCCTCTTCCTCCATCGCAAATCAAGAAGCCGCCGGAGGAGTAGATGGAGTTATGACAGCAACTGTGGCGGTGGACTACGTGTCTGAGACTTCCGACGAAACCCGCAAAATAGGCCGGGTTATAGTCGGACAAATACACGCTTCTGATGACGAGCCCTGTCGACTGTATTACCGCAAATTACCAGGAAATACAAAGGGTTCTGTATACTTTGCGCATGAGCCCACTACGAGTGCCGAGCAATGGTACGATATGATTGGCAGTAGAAATGATGGTGCACCCGACCCGGAAGATGGTATTGCCTTGGGAGAAAAGTTTAGTTACGAAATCAAGGTGGTTCTCAATACCCTAACGGTAACGATAATGAGAGAGGGTAAGCCAGATGTAGTCCGGGAAGTGGACATGACAAATAGTGGTTTTGCTGATGACTGGATGTACTTCAAGGCGGGAAACTACAACCAGAACAATGCTGGAGACGCTGACGAATATGCACAAGTATCATTTTTTGCCCTGGACGTTTCGCACTCAGAGCCAACTCCTCCGTCTTCATATGATGCACCATCTGACATTCCGAGGTTCCAACCTTTCTTAGCAGAATGTAAACTACAAGCCCCAACCAGTTCAACGCTTCGTGCCAGAGATGCTCTCGACGGCTATTCACATCCTGATTGGTTCTATGTAGTTGATGGTGATAAGATACGATTCAATCAAACTGGTGAGAGCATGCGCACAGAGCTCCGGTACGAAGAAAATTATGACGTCAATGAGGCCAATCGATCTATGCATGCGAGAATTGATATTGCAGAGCAGACGTGCCAGCAGGTTACCGTATTACAAATACATGATGATGCAAATGCAGGACCTGGACCTAATAAACCACTATTAAGAATCTACAAGCACCAGGGTAGAGTTCCAACCAACCACCTCTGGGCGGCCATCAAAACAGATGCCGCAGGAATAAATACGACCCATGTCGATCTTGGTGAGGACCCTGGAGGGTACTTCACTTGTGATATCCGCTTGGTTGATGGAAGTATGATCATCGATTTCCAAGGTGAAGAAAAGGTGAATGTGGATGTCTCCTTCTGGACTTTCCCCAGTTATTGGAAAGCAGGTGTTTACCTTCAGGACAATGGCGAAGCAACCGCTCATTTTGATGACTTGTTTGAGGGCGATGGCTCGCCGCAAAACTATGTCCCAGCGGTTAGTATTACCTCTCCTACTGATGGCACAAATTTTGAACCAGGAAATGATGTCAATATCACCGTTGACGCAACTGATTCAGATGGTACAGTTACCATGGTTGAATTCTTTGAAGGTAGTACATTATTAGGAGAAGACACCACGGCTCCTTATTCGTTTACCTGGTCCGGTGCTGCTGAAGGCGAGTATACCTTAACGGCCAAGGCAACGGATAACGAAGGAGGGGCAAGGACATCCCTGAGTATTGGGATTACGGTCAGTGAGCAGATTGATGTGACCGGAGTAGACTTTGTTGGATCTCCTGCCGCAGTTGTAGTTGGAAGTATCCTTCAGTTGGAGGCAGTTGTTTCTCCTACTGATGCAACAAACCAAAACGTTGTGTTCACCTCTGATGATGCGAGTATTGCTACAGTGGACGAAAATGGCCTATTGACCGGAGTTTCAGAAGGCGTGGTGACGGTCACCGTAACGACTGCCGAAGGAGGATTCGTCGATTCGGGTACGGTATACGTAGTGACTCCTTCAACGGAGTTTAACTGGGCGCTGAACCAGCCAATTGTCGGTACAGGTACTGCCGACGGAGCAAATATTCCTAATAATCTTGTGGACGATAATACCGGTTCGAGATGGTCCGTACAGCAGTTTCCGCAATCAGCCACAGTTGATTTATGGCAAGACATTACGATAACTCAAATCGAAGTTACCTGTTATGAAAACAGAGCATATCAATTCATTGTCGAAGGAGCTTTAAGTGGAGATGGACCTTTTACGACCATCGTTGACCGGTCAAATAATACTACTCCAGGCTCTCCCTCCGCACCAATTATTAATATCGTTGACAGCATTGAGGCCAGATTTGTAAGAATAACCGTCTTGGGCGCAGATGTGTATGCTGGTCCGTGGGTTAGTCTTACGGAGCTGAGAGTATTTGGTGAAGGCGATGAGCGTACCGTAAATACAACAGAACCGTTTCAAAGTCCAATCCAGTTGATTCCTAACCCTGCAAGCTCCATCGTAACGATCAATGGGGCAGAAGACTACCAAACCCTCTCGGTTTATGATCAAACCGGAAGAATCGTCATTCATAGAAACATTGATAACGTAACATCCCTAGATGTAAGTGGACTTCAAGCCGGTATCTATTTCGTCAAACTTGAGGGTAATGGCAAGCCTCAGGTCTCCAAGCTTATCAAGCAGTAACAATGAGCGCCGGCTACCTACCGGCATTTATTCCGGGCACCGAAATGGCGCTTTGCATACGCAAGGCGTCATTTCGGTTTTTGTGAAATTTTCAGGCGCTAACGCAGGTGCACTGTTGTGGATGGAAGGGCAACGTTCAACACTAGGGTGTTCCGTTTACTCCCTTACATTCTCAGTTCACCTCGTGTTACTTCGTAGTGCAGTTCACAAAGTGTTCATCGTCTGCTTAAGATTATACCCCACCTCTGAGTTGCTCATTGACCCAGTCATTAACCTCCATATCCACCACCAGGTGAATACGGTCTGGCCCATCATTGGTAACGGCATGGGGGTCAGAAAGACGGAGGTACCAGCAGGTTCCCTCGTCCATTACAACGCGGGTCTTGTTCAGCAAGAACCGTACTTCCGGATTGGTGGTAACGGGGATGTGTATTCTGACCGTGCCTGCCTCGGCATCAAGGTCGTGGTCCCGGTGTTCTTTGATTTGGGAGCCGTGGCTCAGCCGCATTAAGCGAGCAGAAAAAAGCTTGGTTTTGAACTGGGAAAGCACCTCTGTAAAGTAGGGGCAACTTTCTAAAAAGGGCGTATCTACGTAATCGTTTGAAGTAGGGTCCGAGTAGATCATCTTTACGGGGTGAGTAGCTCCTCGGTTTGCCCGCAACGGGATGACGGACCACTCTCCGTCGTAGTTTGAAGTAACAAAATGTTCAATCCAATCAACAGAGTTTTCCGCGAGTGCTTTGGCTTCTGCTTGCATCTTGCTGACGTCAAAAAACAGATTTAATTGGTGGCGATCCATAAAAGAAGAAGTAGGTTTCAACCGTGATTTGTCGTCAAATGTAGTGTACCTGTAACTTAATGAGCCGATTTAAACTCAAATCAATATCCATGCAAAAGCGCACGCTAGGCAAAACCAATTTTCAGATTTCAGAAATCGCCCTCGGCACCTGGCAGGTTGGCGGTAAATGGGGAGACCCTTTCAGCGATAAAGTAGCTGATGGCATTCTGAACACCGCCATTGATGCCGGCGTAAATTTCATCGATACCGCCGACGTTTACTCTGCGGGGCTAAGTGAGAAAGCCGTTGGGCGGGTGGTAAAAAGTCGGTCCGAAAGCGTTTATGTAGCGACAAAGTGCGGTCGTCAGATCACTCCTCACCTCAATGAAGGGTACACCGAGAAAGCCCTGCGTGGCTACGTTGAAGACAGCCTCCGCCGCACTGGCCTGGAAACCCTGAACCTGATTCAGCTTCATTGCCCGCCCACCGAGGTCTATTACCGCCCCGAAATATTCGGCCTATTTGAGCGATTGAAAGAGGAAGGTAAAATTCAGCACCTCGGTGTCAGCGTTGAAAAAGTAGAGGAAGCCCTGAAGGGAATGCAATACGACAACGTTACGACGGTTCAGATCATCTTCAACGTCTTTCGTCAGCGACCCTCGGAGTTGTTTTTCCGGGAAGCGAGTGCGCGCAATGTTGGCGTAATTGTTCGGGTCCCACTGGCCTCCGGCCTACTGACCGGAAAGTTCGATAAGTCTTCTACCTTCGGAGCAGAAGATCACCGCCACTTCAACCGCGACGGCGCAGGCTTTGATAAAGGAGAAACCTTTAGTGGCGTAGACTATGACTTAGGCCTGGCGGCCATGGAAGAAATGAAAGCCCTGTTCCCCACAGAGACCAACCTCGCCCCCCGCGCCTTACAGTGGATACTCCGCTTTACGGAAGTAAGTTGCATTATTCCCGGTGCTTCAAAGATTCAGCACCTAAACTCTAACCTTTCTGCCCCCGAAATGCCACCGCTTACAGAGAGACAGCTAAACGGGATGAACGAGGTATACGTGGATATGATCAAGGCTGGAGTGCATCAACTTTGGTAGAGGAGTCAGCAAGAAGATTGGAATTGGGGAATTATCCAAATTCCAGCCTCCACAGGTTATGATAAATCGTTATGCGTCTGATGGCAAGCGCTAAAGTTTTCACAGATTTTTTAAAAAATTTGATCTTGCCGGGTAATTATTAGCCTCTAAATCACGTACTTAGCCATCTATACTAAAATAGTGAGTAATCGCCCCCGAAGGCAACCGCGAAGTATACCGCCACGAACAGTACTTGCGGTAGCGACTCCAGACTCATGACTCCAGACTCTAAACACTCGATTCCCTATGCGCCCTTACCTCCTGGCTGAAACCAACTGGAAAGCTGTAAAAGCTGCCAACTATGAAGTAGCCGTTCTCCCCTGGGCAGCCACCGAAGCGCACAATTATCACTTACCTTATGCTACTGATATCATTGAAGGAGAAGCCATCGCCGCCGAGGCAGGCCGTATCGCCTGGGAAGCAGGCGCAAAGGTGATCATCCTTCCGTGCATCCCCTTTGGCGTCAATACCGGACAAACGGATATTACGCTGGACATGAACCTGATGCCCAGTACTCAACTCGCCATCTTACGCGACCTGATTACCGTTCTGAACCGGCAGGGCATCAAAAAATTAGTCGTATTCAATAGCCATGGCGGCAATAACTTCCGAACAATGTTGCGGGAGCTCGGTGTGGAATTTCCGGAAATGCTACTGGTAGAAACCAATTGGTTCAAGACTTTTGATCGTTTCGACTACGTAGAAGAGGGGGGAGACCACGCCTGTGAACTGGAGACGAGCCTTGTACTCCACCTCCGGCCGGATTTGGTCTTACCGCTCACGGAAGCAGACGACGGAAAAGAGAAACAACCAAAAATTAAAGCCTTTACTGAGCCTTGGGTCTGGCGAGAGCGGCCATGGTCTCAGGTAACGGCCAGCACCGGCACCGGAGACCCAAGTAAGGCCACCGCAGAGAAGGGTGCCCGTTTCTTCCGGGACGTAACCGCTAAATTCGGTCAACTATTCATTGACCTTGCTGAAGTAGACAAAAATGACTTCTATCACTGAATTTCATCTGTTCAATAACTTTCATCCTCGCCTAACCCTTCATCTGGGAAATAAGCCATTGGCAACCAAAGAGATTTTCACCTGCATTTGCATTATCTTGAATTTAAACTAACTTAGTGGTGCATTCTGAGTAATTCAGTATCGCACATCCTAAACTGGAGAGCCCCGAAAATCCTAACCCAAAGAGTAGGGAGGCCTAGCCGAAAACCTAAAAGAGTAGGCAATACTTATTCAACCCAGACATGATAAAACAACTTACCCTCTCTCTCTTCGTCCTTGCGTTCGCTGCCTTGAGCATGTCCGTAGCCGTAGCTTCAGAAAAAGCAGTCGCTCCGGCCGAAGCCATCCTTGCTGAAACAGGCTTGCCTGCGGATGCGATTTCTAACCTTGACGAATTCATCAACCTTACGCCTAAGAAGTACCGGGAGATGACCGGCAAAAAGCTTTCGCTGAAGGAAACGATCGTGATGAAGCTCGCCCAAAAGAAAATCAAGAAGCAGATCCGTAAAGCCAATAAGGGCCAGAAGGACGGCGACGAGGAGTTCCCCAAAGGGCTCTTCATCGTTTGTGCTATTTTCCTCCCCATCGCTGCCGTTATTTTCATGGGCATCATGGATGATTGGAAAGGTAATACTTGGTGGACTGCCGCCATCCTATACGCACTATGCTACCTCCCGGGCTTGATCTACACCCTTACCAAGGTTAAGAACTACTACCCATCCAAATAGTCATTTAGTTAATGACTTAAATCATAGGAGCCACCGGTCTTGCCGGTGGCTCCTCTTGTTTAAACGGGTGCTGCCCGTAAAATTATTCATCGCGTGAAAAAAGCCATTCACTACGCCTGGCTCACAGCCCTGCTCCTTTGCCCGATTGTACTTTGGATTCTTCCCTCGGACACCTTTGATGAAACAGGAGTGCTTACCTGTCCTTCCCGCTCTTTCTTCGATGTTGAATGCCTGGGGTGTGGTATTACACGGGCCGTGATGTACTTCCATCATTTCGATTTCACGGAAGCCATTTTTTACAACTCCCTCATCGTCTTGGTGTACCCTTTTCTGGTTTGGCTCTGGCAGTATTGGGTACGAGCAGAACTTCGTTTCCTCAATATTTGGCCGAAGAATACTAGCGTAGAAAGTTAAAATGGTTAAGCCGCAGAAAAAGCCGCGAATACCGCGAGCAACAGCAAAAGAAGCACAACGGAAATAATTCCACAGATAAGCCCTGCAATCGCAAGTCCCCGATGTGGCCGTCCTTCCCGATTGGCTTTTCGGAGGCCGATAGCACTAAGAACAATGGCCGGTATTCCGGCAAGGACACTCAAGCCAATTAGGCCCAGTATGCCGCACACAAAACCAGCGATCGCCCAACCATTTCCGTAGCCATCTCCTCCCGAGCGAGCTTTGCGTGCCTTTTTCTTTTGTTTACGGGCCAACACTTTTACCGCTAAACGTTCACGAAAGGTGAGTTTCCGTCCCAGTTTCGCCTCCAGGTCTGCCCGGGAAGGTATGCTAATTTCGGTTTTTACTGCTGCCGGAGGCACCGCAACCGCAGCGGAAACCTCGGAGAAAAGTCCTGCCGTAAACAGGAGTGAAAGCAATAGAATGCGAGTCATGAATAAGGTATTTAGATTGTTACATTAGATCAGCAGCTTCTTCACTAAGGGCTTCACCCGGCTACGTTCAACGACTGAGCCCCACTAGATCGCTAAATAAAAGACTTCTCTAATGTAAGACAGGTTGTAGCATCAAAAACGCATTTTTTCACTCATTTTCACCTTTTAAGGACGAGAACTAAATAAACCATGATTCTTGATCACCTTTATTTTGCACGCTAACGCAAGCTAATAGCGTGCCTAAGAAGAAGTAACAATCGACCGTGCAGCACGTTTTGCCGCGCCGCCCGATCCCAATCGCTTCCGTAATTGTAGGAGGTCTGACAATTGTTGGTCCCGCACGGAGCCGACAATTACGTTTTCAAGGTGACTTGCCAGGTTTTCCGGATTAAAGTCCGCCTGAATAAGTTCCGCAACTACCGGAGCATCCATGACCAGATTTACGAGACTAATATACTTGATCCGACTACCAACCATCCAGCGGGCGATACGATAAGCCAGCCAGTTCCCTTTATAAACCACAACCTGGGGGATTCCGAACAGTGCCGTCTCTAACGTAGCCGTACCACTGGTCACCACGGCAGCGTGGGCAGTTTGGAGCAAGCCATAGGTATCGTTCATCACGATCCGGAGGTTTTTGGGGGCGCGGCCGCAGGATGCAATGATTTGTTCATAAAAAGCAGGGGCTTGAGCTGGCGCTCCGGCAACAACATAGTCGTGCTCCGGGTGTTGGGCTGCAGCGGCGAGCATCAAGGGTAAGCCGACGGAGATTTCCTGCTTTCGGGAACCGGGTAGGAGGGCTATTTTGAGTCGGGAGTCGGGAGTTGGGAGTCCTTGCCCTTCAACCATCTCTGCATCCTGCGTACGCGCCGCCTCTTCTGCTTCCCGAACCACGTCTAGCAAAGGATGGCCAACAAAAGTTGCCTTCACCCCCCGCTCAGCATACCACGCCTCTTCGAAGGGTAAAATGACCAGCATCCGATCTACATTCGCTTTGATCTGCTCTACCCTACCCGACCGCGAAGCCCATACCTGCGGGCTGATGTAGTAGCTGATGTCATAGCCTGCCGGCCGCGCCCACTTCGCAATACGCAGGTTGAAGCCGGAATAATCAATCAAAACCAACCGGTCCGGCCCGTACTCAGCAATGTCTTCCTTACACATTCCCTCGTTGCGAAGGATGGTTGGCAGGTTTTTCACAATCTGAACTACGCCCATAAAGGCCAACTCCCGGTAGTGCTTCACGATGGTCGCTCCGGCCTCTGCCATCAAATCTCCGCCCCAGGCCCGAAACTCCGCTGCCGGGTCTTCCGCACGGATAGCACGGATGAGGTAGGCGCCGTGAAGATCGCCACTGGGCTCGCCGGAGATTAGGTAGTATCTCATTAGATTGATAGATGTGATAGATTAATAGATTGATAGAGCTACCGCGAGGAAGAGCCGTCCTACCATTCACCATACCCAAAGGTAAGCAAGCATAGCGCGGTGAACGGAATTTCCGGCTCCTAACGGTGAGCCGAGCAAAGCGAAGCAAACGACATTTGCGGCAGCTCTACTAATCTATCAATCTATTAAGTCTATCAATCTATCACACTATCAATCTACTTACTCCGCCCGATGACCACCACCCCAAAGATAACCAACGCCGCTCCTAGAGCTTGTACGAGGTTAAGGTGTTCCCCGAGAATAAAGAACTCGAGCACAATCGTAGCGACCGGCCCAACCGCCCCGAGGATGGCCGCATCGTTTGCCCCAATTCGCCGGATACCCTCCGTCACCATATACCCAGGAATAACCGTACAGAAAACGGCCAGTATCAGGCCGTAACCGTACAAGCCCCATTCGAGGCCAAGTAAAGTATTTCCGCTCAACAGCACGTGCAGCAATACCACCCCACAGGCTGCTAACATTGCCAGGCTGGTAAAGCGTATGCTGCCGATAACTGGGGTGAGCTTACCACTACCAATCACGTAAAAGCTGTAAAGTAAAGCGCTGACAAAGACCAATCCTGCACCCAGCGTGAACTTAGCACCCACAGAAAAGTCTGAGCCACTAAAGGCCAGTCCAATGCCAGCATAACAGATCACCGTAGCAAACCACTGTACCGGTTTGATTGGTGTTTTGAATATTAAACGCTGCAGTAGCAGTACCATGGTTGGGTAGCTGAATAAAATGAGGCGTTCCATACCTGCACTTAGGTACTGCAAGCCAAGAAAGTCGGTATAGCTGGCCAGGTAATAGCCGAAAATGCCCAGTAAGACAATTATCCCAAACGACCGAGCATTAATACTCCGCTGATTTGCCGTTTTTTGCCGTTTCAAATATCCTATTATCAGAAAAAAAGGCAAAGCAAAAGCCATCCGCAGGCCCAACAAAACGATGCTGTTCACTTCATAATCCAGGTAAGACAGCTTGATTACAATCGCCTTACAGCTGAAAAGGATTGCTCCACCCAACGTGAGTGACAGGCCGATCATTCGGTTGCGGGAAGCAGTCTGATTCGGGGTGTTAGGTAGGGTTTCGGGCATTGGTTTTTCCTTGTCTTGACAAAGGTATGCCCACCTATTCCGAAAACCGCTGACTTAGCATCCAATAACATATTCTACATCCTGCTGAATTACGGTCGCTTGTAGTCCGTTTTAGGTCGTGATCGTGGGATGCCTACATCAAAAGCCCTGCATTGCACCCGCGTCCGCGCCCACACCTTTGCCCCTTCAGCCCTTCCCCCTTTACTTTTGTAGAGTTATTTCCACCATTGGTCTAATTTGACCTCACCCCGACCAACCTCACCACAATTTTCTACATTCTCCGCCCAACTGCTTGTATATCCGAACTCTTCGTATATTTGCAGCCGTTTCGCGAAA
>CAYPIM010000193.1:0-10320 GCA_964410795.1 uncultured Lewinella sp.
CCGTATCGGCAAGACCTTTACGGGCACCGTGCGTAGAGATAAAGTATTCGAGTACAGAAAGTCCGTCTACGAAGTTCGAGAGGATTGGGTTTTCGATTACAGCGGGGCCAGCATCGTTACTCTTCTTCGGCTTGGCCATCAGACCACGAAGACCACAGAGCTGCTTGATCTGCTGCGTGGAACCACGGGCGCCTGAGTGGAGCATCATGTACACGGAGTTAAAGCCTTGCTTGTGCTCGGCCAATTCCTCCATGAGTGTTGTTGTGATCTTATTATCAGCGTACGTCCACTTATCAATGATCTGGTTGTAGCGCTCATTGTTTGTGATCAGTCCCATGTTGTAGTTGTCCATCACATCGTCCACATCGGCACGGGCTTTCTTAAGCTCAGCTGCTTTAACGGAAGGTGTGATCAAGTCACCAAGGTTGAAAGACAGACCGCCCTTGAAGGCCCAAAGGAAGCCCATATCCTTGATCTTATCAAGGAAGATCGCCGTTACGGCGAAGCTGGTACGATCGATGATGTCACCGATTACTTTCTTAAGGTTCTTCTTGGTCAGCAGTACGTTCTGGAACGGTACGGTAGCGGGCATGGCACTGTTGAAGATAACCCGACCAGTGGTGGTCTCGGTCAGCTTTGTTTGCAGCTTCATGTTGCCTTCTTCGTCCTTAACTTCTACGGGAACGCGAACGCTGATCTTGGCGTGGAGGTCTAGCTTACCTTCATTGTAGGCAATCATTACTTCCTCGGGACTGTAAAAACGGCGGCCTTCACCAGCAACGGGGCGCTCTTCGGTAGAAGTACGCTCTTTTGTGATGTAGTAGAGGCCAAGTACCATATCCTGTGAAGGAAGGGTTACTGGCGTACCGTTCTGCGGGTTCAGCATGTTATGGCTGGAGAGCATCAGTACTTGTGCTTCCAGAATAGCAGCCTGGCTAAGTGGCACGTGAACGGCCATCTGGTCACCATCAAAGTCGGCGTTAAACGCCGAACATACGAGTGGGTGCAGCTGGATCGCCTTACCCTCGATGAGCTTCGGCTGGAAGCTCTGGATAGAAAGGCGGTGAAGCGTTGGTGCTCGGTTGAGCATTACGGGGTGCCCTTTCAGGATGTTCTCCAGGATTTCCCAGATTACGGGCTCTTTGCGGTCTACCAATTTCTTGGCAGACTTCACCGTCTTCACAATACCGCGCTCGATGAGCTTCCGGATCACGAAGGGCTTGAAGAGCTCAGCAGCCATTCCTTTCGGGATACCACATTCGTGGAGTTTCAGTGTCGGGCCTACAACGATAACGGAACGACCGGAGTAGTCCACACGCTTACCGAGAAGGTTCTGACGGAAACGACCTTGCTTACCCTTAAGGATGTCGGAAAGTGACTTCAGTGCACGACCACCCTCAGCCTTTACGGCGTTGGATTTACGACTGTTGTCGAAAAGGCTGTCAACAGCCTCCTGTAGCATCCGCTTTTCGTTCCGCAGAATTACTTCCGGAGCTTTGATCTCCAACAGACGCTTGAGGCGGTTGTTACGGATGATCACACGACGGTAAAGGTCGTTGAGGTCAGAAGAGGCAAAACGGCCACCATCCAACGGTACCAGTGGGCGCAGTTCCGGAGGAACTACGGGAAGGTACTGAATAATCGTCCATTCGGGCTTGTTCACAATGTGCTTCTGAGCATCGCGGAAAGCTTCCACTACGCGCAGGCGCTTAAGTGCTTCACTCTTACGCTGCTGGCTCGTTTCAGTATTGGCCTGGTGGCGAAGCTGATCGGAGAGCGAATCGAGTTGAAGACCTTCGAGCAGGTCACGAACAGCTTCAGCTCCCATTTTGGCGACAAACTTGTCGGGGTGGCCATCTTCCAGCTGCTGGTTCTCGGGGGGCAGGGTCTCGAGCAAGTCGAGGTACTGCTCCTCCGTGATGAGGGCTTTATGGAAGATTTCATCACTATCCCGGATACCCGGATTGATAACGACGTAGCGCTCGTAATAAATAATGCTTTCCAGGTTCTTGGAAGAGAAACCGAGCAGGTAAGCAATCTTGTTAGGGAGGCTCTTGAAGAACCAGATGTGAACCACCGGTACAACAAGGCGAATGTGGCCCATGCGCTCACGACGGACCTTCTTCTCGGTCACCTCGACGCCACAACGGTCACAGACGATACCCTTATAACGGATCCGCTTGTACTTACCACAGTAACACTCGTAATCCTTTACGGGGCCAAAAATGCGCTCACAGAAAAGGCCATCACGCTCCGGCTTGTAGGAGCGATAGTTGATGGTCTCGGGCTTCAGTACCTCACCGTAGCTGCGCTCCAGGATTTCGTCCGGGGAGCTAAGGCTGATGGTGATGGCGTCAAAGTCCTGCTTCTGGATGCTGTTAGTCTTTTTGAATGCCATATTTCGTTTTATAAGGAGGCTTTTAGGGCGCGGCCGCAGGTGCAAAGTAAGTGGATAAAGGAGCAAAGGATGAAGGGCTTGAGGTAAAACCCTTAATTCCCTTCTTTCTTTGCTCATTTACTCCCCTGGCACCTGCGTTCGCGCCAAAAATGCTGTCTTTAAATTAATCCGCTCTTTCCATCGAAAGGGCGATTTTCTCCCCTCTCCCGTGGAGAGGGGCCGGGGGTGAGGTTCCCCTAGTCGAACTTAACGTCAAGCGCCAAGCCGCGAAGCTCGTGCACCAATACGTTGAACGATTCCGGAATATTCGGCTCCGGAAGGTTGTCACCCTTGACGATGGCCTCGTAAGCCTTGGCCCGTCCCTGGATGTCATCCGACTTGATGGTCAGCAGTTCCTGAAGGATGTTAGCTGCACCGAAGGCCTCGAGGGCCCACACCTCCATCTCGCCGAAGCGCTGGCCACCAAACTGTGCCTTACCACCCAGCGGCTGCTGCGTAATGAGGGAGTATGGGCCGATGGAACGGGCGTGCATCTTATCATCCACCATGTGGCTGAGCTTGAGCATGTAGATCACACCTACCGTTGCGAGCTGGTGGAAACGGTCGCCCGTTTCACCGTCGTAGAGGTAAGTCTGGCCAAGGCTCGGAAGCTTCGCCTGCTGAATGTATTCCTCGATTTCAGCCTGGCTGGCACCGTCGAAGATCGGCGTGCCGAACTTCATGCCGAGCTTCTCGCCCGCCCAACCAAGAACGGTTTCGAAAATCTGGCCCAGGTTCATACGCGATGGTACACCGAGTGGGTTCAGGATGATATCAACGGGAGTTCCGTCTTCCAGGAATGGCATATCCTCATCGCGAACGATGCGGGATACGATTCCTTTGTTACCGTGGCGGCCGGCAAGTTTGTCTCCCACCTTCAGCTTACGCTTCTTGGCGAGGTAAACCTTAGCCAGCTTCAGTACACCTGCGGGAAGTTCATCACCTACGCTGATATTGAAGCTTTCACGCTTGTAGCGACCAACTTCCTCGTTCACCTTAATGCTGAAGTTGTGTAGCAAACGGGCAATGAGGCTATTGAGGTCCTCGCTAGTCGTCCAGCCACTGTAGTCGATGCTAGTGTAATCCAAGTCGCGGAGCAGAGACTGCGTGAACTTCTCACCTTTTGGCACTACGGACTCTCCGTAGATGGTGTTCACTCCCTGGCTAGCGCGGCCACGAACCAATTTATCGAGCTTATCGACAAGCAAAGTCTTCAGCTTGTTGAGGTTCACTTTGTGCTCATCCTCCAGCTTCTGGAGCTTGATCTTCTCGGCATCTTTCTGAGCCTGGTCCTTTTTCGTCTTAGAGAAGAGGTCCTTACCGATCACGACACCCTTGAGGGATGGGCTTGCTTTCATGGAAGCATCCTTCACGTCTCCGGCTTTGTCACCGAAGATGGCGCGGAGAAGCTTTTCTTCCGGTGTAGGATCAGATTCTCCTTTCGGTGTAATCTTACCGATCAGGATGTCGCCTTCCTTTACCCAGGCACCGACGCGGATGATACCGTTCTCGTCGAGGTCCTTGGTCGCTTCTTCAGAAACGTTAGGAATGTCGTTAGTCAGTTCTTCTTCTCCCAGCTTAGTATCACGCACGTCCATTTCGAAGTGCTCGATGTGCAGAGAGGTGAAAACGTCTTCGCGGACAACGCGCTCAGAGAGTACGATGGCATCCTCGAAGTTGTATCCTTTCCAAGGCATGAAGGCAACCTTCATGTTCTGGCCAAGGGCAAGTTCGCCCTTTTCGGTAGCGTAGCCGTCACAAAGAATCTGTCCTTTCTTTACCTTCTGGCCGCGCTTAACGATCGGCTTCAGGTTTACACAAGTACCTTGGTTTGTACGGAGGAACTTGATAAGGGTGTAAGTCACAAGGTCGTCCTCGAAAGAAACCAGGCGGTCTTCTTCGGTACGTTCGTAACGTACGATGATTTCGTTAGCGTCTACGTATTCTACGACACCGTCACCTTCTGCGTTAACGAGCATGCGGCTATCGCGGGCGACTTTGCCTTCAAGGCCCGTTCCAACAATTGGGCTGGCGGGGCGAAGGAGAGGTACGGCCTGACGCTGCATGTTCGAGCCCATGAGGGCACGGTTGGCATCATCGTTCTCCAGGAAAGGAATCATGGAAGCGGAAACGCCAACAATCTGGTTCGGGGCTACGTCCATGAACTCCAGGTCTTCGGGAGCCAGAACGGGGAAGTCACCGTGGTCGCGGGCTTTGATTTCGTCGTTTACGAAGGCTCCTTTCTCCGTGATCGGAGAGTTGGCCTGGGCAATCTTTTTGAAATCTTCGCCTTCCGCACTCAGGTAGATCGGGTCGCCTTCCATGACCACCTGTGCGTCCTTTACGGCACGGTAAGGTGTTTCCAGGAAGCCCATCTTATTCACTTTGGCGTGAACACAGAGCGTGGAGATCAGACCAATGTTCGGTCCTTCCGGTGTTTCAATCGTACACAGGCGGCCGTAGTGGCTGTAGTGAACGTCTCGAACTTCGAAGCCGGCACGCTCACGACTCAGACCACCAGGTCCGAGGGCAGAAATCCGGCGCTTGTGCGTGATTTCAGAGAGTGGGTTCGTCTGGTCCAGGAACTGGCTCAGCTGGCTGGTACCGAAGAAAGAGTTGATTACGCTGGAAAGCGTTCGGGCGTTGATCAGGTCGATCGGCGTAAAGACCTCGTTATCACGAACGTTCATACGCTCACGGATCGTACGGGCCATACGGGCCAGACCTACACCAAACTGAGCGTAAAGTTGCTCGCCAACTGTGCGGACGCGGCGGTTGCTCAGGTGATCAATATCATCGATTTCAGCGCGCTGGTTCATCAGTGCAACCAGGTACTTAACGATGGCAATGATGTCTTCCTTGGTGAGTACCAGGGTTTCGTCGTCCGTACCAGCGTTGAGTTTGCGGTTAATCTTGTAGCGGCCTACTTCGCCAAGGTTGTAGCGCTTGTCGGAGAAGAACAGCTTATCGATGATACCACGGGCAGTTTCTTCATCGGGTGGATCACTGCCGCGAAGTTGGCGGTAGATATACTGAACGGCTTCGATCTCACTGGAGGACGGGTCCTTCTGCAGCGTATTGTAGATGATGCTGTAGTCCATGCCAACGTCTTCCTTCTGGAGAATGACGTTTTCGATGCCTTCGGCTTCGAGGATGAACTCAATGTTGTCTTCCGTAAGTACGGTATCGCGCTCGAGGATAATCTCGTTACGCTCAAGGATCACGAGCTCGCCGGTATCTTCGTCAACGAAGTCTTCCGTCCAGGCGCGGAGCACACGAGCGGCGAGTTTACGGCCGATGGCGGCGGAGAGTGCTTCCCTGGTATTGGCTACCTCGTCGGCCAGGCCGAAGAGGTCAAGAATCGACTTATCACTGTCGAAACCGATGGCGCGAAGCAGCGTCGTTACCGGGAATTTTTTCTTACGGTCGATGTAAGCATACATCACCGTGTTAATGTCGGTGGCAAACTCCATCCACGCTCCCTTAAAAGGAATAACGCGTGCGGAATAGATTGCCGTACCGTTGGGGTGGAAATTCTGACCAAAGAACACACCAGGAGAACGGTGCAACTGAGATACAATAACACGCTCGGCTCCGTTGATAACGAAGGTGCCTTTAGGCGTCATGTAAGGGATGTTTCCGAGGAACACATCCTGCTCAATGGTCTGGAAGTCCACATGCTCTTCATCGTTACAACTCAAACGAAGCTTGGCCTTCAGCGGGACGCTGTAGGTGAGGCCACGCTGCATACACTCAGGGATGGTGTAACGGGGTGGATCGACGAAGTAGTCGAGGAATTCAAGGTTAAAGATGCTCCGGGTGTCGGAGATGGGGAAGTTTTCCTGGAATACCCGGTACAAACCTTCCAAAGCCCGATTTTCGGGCGTCGTTTCCAGTTGGAAAAATTCCTGGAATGATTTGAGTTGGATTTCTAGTAGATCAGGGGAGTGATCAGTCAGCTTAATTTTACCGAAGCTTACCCGTTGTTCTTCAGCATTAAGGATCTGGCCGTTTGACGTCATTAGCAGTTTTCCTTTATATTTGGCCCAGTGCTCATTCGTCCGCGGTGAACAAGAACTGAGGGGATTTTGAGGGGTCCGGATTCAAATATCCGGGCGGGATTGGGGATCGCGAATAGATAAGACAATTTTCGAGCCCCGAAAGTTTTTGCTTTTCAGCAATTCTTTATACGCAAAAAGCCCAGCCAGACGTGAGCCGCCTGCTAAGCCATTCAAAAAGCACTCTTTGTACTTTTTGTAGGTGAGCAGCCTTCGGTCGTCTGAAGGCTATGAAAGAAGAAGCGAGGGGGTAACACCGGGGCATTACCCCCTGCTTGATCTTTTGATAAACTAGGCCTGAATTACTTCAGTTCAACCGTAGCACCTGCTTCTTCGAGAGCAGCTTTGATGCTTTCAGCTTCGTCCTTAGGAACGCCTTCTTTGATAACGGTTGGAGCACCGTCAACAAGCGTCTTCGCATCCTTAAGGCCCAGGCCAAGAAGGGTCTTAACTTCCTTCACCACCTTCAGCTTACTACCACCGGCAGATTGCAGTTCGATGTCAAAGTCAGTTTTGGCAGCAGCACCACCGTCTCCACCATCAGCGGCGGGGCCAGCCATGGCAACAGCGGCAGCAGCAGGCTCGATGCCGTACTCATCCTTCATAATAGTTACGAGCTCGGTTACCTCCTTGATGGTAAGGTTAACGAGAGATTCGGCGATTGTTTTTACATCAGCCATAATAGAAAAGTATTTAATAGTGATTTACGAGTAGATCGCGTATATCAGCTTGGAAGCCAAAATTAATGAGTAGTTCATAGTTAGTAGAAGATAGTGCCGGCAACGTATGCGTGACGGGTACTACTTTCTACCCACTACTTACTATTTGGAGGCTATGCCTCCCGCTCTTCGAGCGTCTTAAGCAGCCCAGCCACCTTCGAACCTCCGCTGTTGAGGGCACCAAGCAGGTTCTGCATTGGGCTCTGGAGCAGGGTGAGTACATCGGCGAGCATTTCTTCGCGGGACTTGAGCTTGCTCAGGGCATTGAGCTGGTCGTCTCCGGTGTAAACGGAACTTGCGATGTAAGCTGCTTTGAGGATAGGACGTTCGCCATCATCACCGCGGAATTCCTTGATGACTTTAGCGGGAGCGTTTGCTACCTCAGTGAATAGAAGGGCCGTGGGGCCTTTAAGTGCATCGAATACGGCTTTGTAGTTGCCTTCCTCGGGCAGCTGCTCGAGGGCCTTGATGGCAAGGGTATTCTTAACGACCTGCATAGAGATTCCTTTCTCAAAGAATTTCCCGCGCAGCTCGGTTGTTTTTTCAGCGGTGAGGGTAGAAGCATCAGTGATGTAGAAGAACTCGTTGTTCTCAAAACGCTGCTTCAGTTGCTCAATAGCCGCCGCTTTATCTGTCTTAGTCATTGTAAGTTAGTTTGGGGGACGGTTAAGCAATGGTTTTCGGGTCAATCTTGATGCCTGGGCTCATCGTAGAAGCTACGACGACGGACTTCATGTAGGTTCCTTTAGCACTAGAAGGCTTCATACGAACCAGGGTGCCGAGGAGTTCGTTGGCATTATCCAGGAGCTGGGCGGGCGTGAAGCCTACGCGGCCGATGCTGGAGTGAATGATACCGAATTTGTCTACACGGAAGGCGATCTTACCACCTTTAACATCGGAAATTGCCTGAGCAACATCCATGGTTACCGTACCGGTCTTAGGGTTAGGCATCAGGCCACGAGGGCCGAGTACGCGACCTAGACGACCAACCTTGGCCATTGTCTGCGGCATAGCGACAACGACGTCGAAGTCGGTCCAGCCATCGGTTACTTTTGATACCATGTCATCAAGACCGACGAAGTCGGCGCCAGCGTCCAGAGCTTCCTGCTCCTTGTCCGGGGTTACGAATGCGAGTACGCGCTTGGTTTTACCCGTGCCGTGGGGCAGGGTTACGGTACCGCGTAGCGCCTGGTCGGCCTTACGGGGGTCAATACCGAGGCGTACGTGTACGTCTACGGATGCGTCGAATTTAGCGGTATTCACTTCCTTAACGAGCGCCATGGCTTCGTTGAGTGGGTACTGCTTTTCGGCGTCGACCTTACCTTCGGCGGCTTTCCGCGCTTTGCTAAGTTTAGCCATAATAAAAAATGTTTGAGGTAAATGACGCACACCAGTTTAATGGCGTGCTCCCTGCGAGATAATTTGTGTTAGTGGGCGCTGAACGCGGGTGCAAAGTATTGTTGAGAAGATCGGGTGAAAGCTTTAGTTCGAGACAAAACTTTAAACCTTTTTCTGCACCTGCGGCCGCGCCTGAATCAGGACTTGCTTACGCGTCGTACGGAGACTGACCACCTTCGATGGTGATGCCCATAGAGCGAGCCGTACCAGCAACCATTTTCATACCGCTTTCTACGGTAAAGCAGTTGAGGTCAACCATTTTACTTTCAGCAATGGTACGCACCTGATCCCAGCTTACTTTTGCAACCTTGATCCGGTTAGACTCCTTGGAGCCACTCTTGATCTTAGCAGCCTCCAGTAGCTGGATAGATGCTGGCGGAGTCTTGATGATAAAGTCGAAAGACTTGTCTTTGTAAACGGAAATGATCACCGGGAGGACCTTTCCCTGCTGATCCTGCGTTTGCGCGTTGAAGCGCTTACAGAATTCCATGATGTTCACACCTTTCGCACCAAGTGCGGGACCGACTGGAGGAGCTGGGTTAGCTCCACCACCGCGGACCTGAAGTTTAATCTGTACGTCTACTTCCTTAGCCATGATAGCTTATTTGTGTCGTGCTGACGAATGATCTCTATTTTGGACCACTCTCCGACTAGTTTAATTTAATTCTTGGGGTGTTACGTTTGCTTCTCGACCTGCATGAAGTTAAGCTCAACTTCTGTACCTCGGCCAAAGATTTTCACGATAACTTTTAGTTTCTTCTTCTCTTCGTTCACTTCCTGAATATCGCCAACGAATTCATTGAACGGCCCATCGATAATCTTAACCGTTTCGCCTTCAATGAACGGCTCAATCATGGTGTCACCAGCTTCGAGGCTTTCGTCGACCTTGCCGAGTAGGCGATTGGCTTCAGAATCCCGCATCGGGATGGGTTCACTTTTTCCGAGGAAGTGAATTACGTTGGGCAGTCCGGTAATGGAATCAAGTACCTCACCGTTCAGTGCGTATGGATCAGCCTCAACCAGGATGTACCCCGGAAGAATGTTACGATCAGAGATTACTTTCTTGCCACCGCGGATTTTGTAAACCTTCTCGGTAGGCACGATGATCTTCATGACGTGGTTTTCCCAGCCATTGATCGCGATCTCTTTCTCGATCCGTTCCTTGATTTTTTTCTCTTTACCGCTTATTACACGGAGAGAATACCATTTTGTTACTGCCATTGTATTTGTCGGTTAACCTAAACTGTAAATGAATTCTACAAGGTTTCTCCAGACGAAATCCATAGCCATAATCGTGAACGCGAAGATCGCGGACCCGATAAGTACCAGAATGGTGTTGGTCTGCAGGGTAGAGTAGCTGGGCCAGGTCACGTTGTGCACCAGCTCATTATAGCTTTCCCGCAGGTATAGTCCTATTTTGTCCATTGTTAAATATTATTGATGTAAAGTATTGTCCTCAATAAGCATGCCAGAAAAAAACGACTGCCTATTTTGTCAATTCTTTTACATATTGCACGGGCGGAGAGACTGCGTTCGACTACGTCAGACCGCGAGGCCACTTCGTTAAGTTCGAACTCCCAGCCCCTGGTTTAGCTTCGCTGCTGCCTGGCGGCGGTTGGAGACTAAAGTGCTCGGAGAAATCTTTCCGTTCCCTATTTCTTTGATCGCTGCGTTCAGCAATCTTTATTTTTGCACGGGCGGAGAGACT
>CAYPIM010000194.1:0-1672 GCA_964410795.1 uncultured Lewinella sp.
TAGCGCGAACCTCAAGGCTCACCGCCATCGTGCTCCCCTCTCCCCCGGAGAGGGGTTGGGGGTGAGGGTTCTACTGGGCTAAAATGGTTTATGTAAACTTGTGTGCTCACCGTAGCCTGGAAGACCTCGACCCTAACAATACCTTGACCCAATTCTGACCATGCCCCCCGACGTAGCGCGTACCTTCGCATGGTATTCGTAGAGACCGTTTATTTCGTTTCATCCGATTCAGAAAACCTGCCTTGCATCCTGCGTGCGCGCCAAAAAGTACCTCCGCTATGAAAAAGACATACATCATCGCGATTATCATGATCGTAATTGCCGCCTTCATCGCCCGCAATGCCTTTGCCGGAGGCGGTGTAGCCCCCTACGCCAATTTCAACAAAGCCGCCGAAACGGGAGAATCCGTTAAGCTGGTCGGCTCTTTGGTAAAAGACAAGCCAATGGTCTTCGAGCCACTCAAAGACCCCAATAAGTTCAGTTTCTTCCTCGAAGATGAGGAAGGCACCGAGCGCGAAGTCATCCTCCTTAAGGGTAAACCGCAAGACTTTGAGATGTCCGAATCCATCGTCCTCACCGGGCGAATGGAAGGCCAGCAGTTCATTGCGAAAGACATTCAACTCAAGTGTCCTAGTAAGTACAAGGACGAAGAATCTATGATTAAAGGCTTGACGGAATAGTAATGTAGTAGTTTAGTGTTGTAGTAATGTAGTACCCGTTACGTATGCGTTACAGCACTAGATACAAACTACCATCCTAGCCATGTCACGCATGTTACAAGGCACTACACTACTACAGTACCACCTTACTACAATACTACCCCCTTGGAGGAAATCACCTACATCAACGAACACCTCGGCCCTCGCCACATCGGCCATTTCGCCCTCTTGCTTGCGTTCTTCGCGGCCATTTTGGGCATGGTGAGCTATTTTCTGGCAACGCGCTTTGAGGACGAACGACTGCGCAGCCGCAAGTGGCAACGCCTCGGCCAGCTGAGTTTCCTTTTCCACGGCGCGGCGGTGTTTACCGTCATTGGTTGCATCTTTTATGCGATGCTCAACCAGTTTTACGAATACCAGTACGTGAGTGCACACGTGAGCGCGGACCTACAGCAGCGGTATATTTTCAGTGCGTTTTGGGAAGGCCAGGAAGGTTCTTTCCTGCTCTGGATGTTCTGGCACGTCATCCTCGGTTACGTGTTGATGGTAACGGCCCGGCGGTGGGAGAGCCCCGTAATGGCGACGCTCTGCGCTGTGCAGGTAGTAATTGTTTCTATGATCCTGGGCGTACACTTTGGTGTAGGTGATTGGATGGTAAAATTGGGCTCCAGCCCGATGCTGTTGCTGCGCGAGACCATCGATGCACCTATCTTTCAGCAGGCTGATTACGTCGCCTTGCTGAAGGGTAATGGCCTCAATCCGAGTCTCCAGAATTACTGGATGACGATTCACCCCCCTACCCTTTTCCTCGGTTTTGCGAGTACCGTGGTCCCCTTCTGCTTCGCCGTTGCGGGGCTGTGGACCGGCGACCACAAAGGCTGGCTTAAGCCAGCACTGCGCTGGTCTTTGTTCTCGGCTGGCATCCTCGGCATTGGTATTTTGATGGGTGCAGCCTGGGCGTACGAAGCGCTCAACTTCGGTGGCTACTGGGCCTGGGACCCGGTAGAGAACAC
>CAYPIM010000194.1:1772-4139 GCA_964410795.1 uncultured Lewinella sp.
TGGCACTGATGGTTTGGCGCTGGCGCAGTATTCCGGCTCCGGAGAAGGAAGAAAGTGTAAGCAGCCGCGAGTTCTGGATGTTCATCGGAAGCCTGGTATTGCTGATGTCAGCGGTACTCATCACTGGATCTACATCGCTACCGGTCTACAACGAAATCCGCGAATACTTCAATCCGATCTTTGACGGTGTCACACTTACTGACCCCGAGGCACACCACAACCAGTTCCAAATCTGGATCGGCATTTTCATCGGCATCCTTTCCGGCATCGCACACTTTTTGCGGTGGCGGGAGAAAGACTTCTCTAAGCATTCCCGTTCCTTCCTTTTACATACCGTGGGCGCGATCGCAGGTGCAGTGGTTTGTTCCGCACTAACGCTCCTTTGGATTGATGCCGGGCCCTGGCAGTACAAACTCATGCTCTTCAGCGGGTGGTTTGCCGTATGGACGAACGCAGACTACCTCATTCGCTTCGCAATGAAAGACGTAAAGGTCTTCGGCTCTGGCCTGAGCCACATCGGCTTCGGGTTAATGCTCCTTGGCATCTTGGCTTCCGGTGCGAACAAACGCGTTATTTCACAGAACCAGTTCCTGATGGAAGGCCTCAGCGAAGACGAAGAGTTGGAGCGCACCACCGTCATCCTCATCAAAGACGAGCCGATGGTGATGGAGAACTACGAACTCACCCTGCGCGGAGACACCATCGATGGTTTTAACCGTACCTATTTTGTCGACTATAAACGCCGTGATGCGGCCGGCCAGGTACTGGAGGAATTCCAGCTAGAGCCCAACTTGCTCTACGACAAATCTTTCGAGAAAATTGCCATCACCAACCCCAGTACTAAGCATTACTGGAATAAGGACATCTTCACCGTCATCATGAGCTTGCCAATGGAAGAGCAGAGCATTGAAGAGAAGCGGAAGAAGGAGGACAGCTTGAAATACAACATTGTTCCCCTGGTGGCCGGAGACATTGTCGACTTCAAAGACACTCTCGAGATTCGCCAGCCGGACACCTTCATGATCCGTAACTTTCGAGTGGCACTGGAAGATTTTGCTCGGGTACCTGCTCACCCGGACTATGTCGCTGAGCCTGACGACATCGGCGTCAGCGCCTCTGTGGCCATTAGCCGTGGCAATGCGGACACCGTCTACCGGGAGCAAATTGCCCTCGTCCTCCGCGAAGGCTTACTCTACCACTACCCCGCCCAGATCAACGAAATTAGTACCCGCCTAAAAATCGATGAATCTATCTTTGAACAGCTGCTCGTTCCGGAGGAAGATCTGGATTACAAAGAGTTCGTCGTCAAGCCGGGTTCTACCTTCACTATCGGCGACAAACAGATCACCTTCCGCAACTTCAAGCCACAGCCAAAAGTAGACCACTACCTGCCGCAGGAAGGAGACATTGCCGTCAGCGCTCAGCTTGAAATCACCAGTAAGAACGGACAGTCTGGCACGATGGAGCCCGTCTTCATCATCCGTGATAAAACGCCAAGTCGTATCCGGGACGAACACCGTGAACTCGGCCTGTTCTCCAACCTAGTCAACCTTAACCCGGAGACAAGCGAAGCTACGCTGCTAATTGCGCAGGCACCTTCCCGCGAGGCGATCCGCGTGCCCGTTGCCATTGCCACTAAGAGCTCCCGCTCCGACTGGCTGGCCCTTCAGGCCATCGAGTTTCCTGGTATTAACCTGTTCTGGATCGGCTGCATCGGCATGATGCTGGGGCTATTGATTTCTATGGTCTTACGACTGCGCGGGCGATAAATCGGTTGAAGCGCGCTCCGAGCGTGAGCGGTAAGAGCAGCCCTCCGGCTGCGACGCACGCGGAGCGTGCTCACACCGCTCGCGCTCGGAGAGCGCATCGACCGGGTTAAAGCCACTTCGGCTCAGCAGCCAAGACCTTTGCATACACCGGGCACTCCGGGTCATGTGCGCCGGGCAAATACCCCGAACTCATCAAGAACTCATTGGTGATCTCTCCGCCAGTGAATTTAAAGGTCTTCTTAAAAAGCTTCACCCATTCATCCTTTGTGAGCGGGTGCTTATGGTCTAGCCAAGCCTTAAAGCTACCAAACTCCGCCTGGAGACCAAGGATGACGTTGGCGTTGTGAATAGCCGCGTTAACCTTTAGTTTATTACGAATAATACCTGCGTCAGACAACAGGCGTTCCCGGTCCTCCTCCGTGAAGTTGGCGACCACTTTGATGTCATAACCAGCGTAAGCTGCCCGAAAGTTCTCCTGCTTGTTTAGGATGGTGAGCCAGCTTAAGCCGGCTTGGTTGATTTCCAAAATGAGCCGGCCAAAGAGTTCGTTATCATCTTCGATGGGGAAGCCGTATTCATAGTCATGGTACTTGCGGTG
>CAYPIM010000194.1:4239-8705 GCA_964410795.1 uncultured Lewinella sp.
AAGCCCCACTCGCCAGAAGGCAAGCGGGGCTTTTTTTACGTTGTTTTACGTAAAAGAGCGGAAGATTAAGCTTCCTTCTCTTCAGCAGGAGCTTCCTCGGCAACTGGAGCTTCAGGAGCTGCTTCAGCAGCAGGAGCAGCCTCTTCGGTTTCACCTTTAGCTTCGGCAATAGCAGCGTCAAGCTCGGAAGTAGCAGATGGTTCAGCGGGAGCTTCAGCTTCAGCGGCGGGGGCTTCAGCTTCGGCTACTGGCTCGGGCTCCGGAGCCTTGATTTCAGGAACCTTACCGGAAAGATCTTTGTGGAACTTGGCGGTTTTTTGTGCTTCTGCCTCACGGCGAGCAGCAACTCTACCTTCTTTAGCTTCGATCCATTCTTCGAATTTCTTGGAGGCATCTTCACGGCTAAGGGCGCCTTTCTCAACACCACGCATGAGGTGCTTGAAGTACATTACTCCTTTGAAACGGAGGATGGCACGAACAGTATCAGAAGGTTGAGCACCTTTCATAATCCACTTATAAGCGGCCATACGGTCCAGCTCGATGGTGGCGGGTACGGTCATTGGGTTGTAAGTACCGAGTTTTTCGATGAACTTACCATCGCGGGGAGCACGCGCATCGGCGGCTACGATGTGGTAGAATGGGCGTTTGCGCCGACCGTGGCGCTGAAGACGAAGACGTACTGGCATAATGACAAATTATCTTGGTTAGTTAAGTACCGACTTACTCCCAAGAGTATGGGGCGGCCGGTTTTGTCGTTTGAGCGTGCAAAGATAAGACTTATTTATTAACTAGGGAAGTTTTTCCTAATCGTGGAAATTGAGTTCACAAGTCATAGAGTTTTTACTTCTGCTTTTCACTCCCAGTCTTAAACTTGTTCGCCCTAGGTGAGTAAGCAGAACGCTGGGAACGGTATTTGCTGTAAAAACTCAGTCGCCCAGCAACTCACTAACCACCGCCCCGCCAATCGCCAAACTGGCCGTAGCTGCCGGGCTGGGCGCATTGGCTACGTTCACCAGCCGGTCGCCTTTGTAGAACAGAAAATCATCGATCATCTCTCCCTGTGGGCCGACGGCCATAGCGCGGACGCCCGCACCACCGGCCCTGAGATCGGCTAGTTGTAATTCGGGCATGAGTGGGAGTAAGCTGTCGAGGAAAGCTTTCTTACTAAAGCTGCGGTGAAGTTCTTTCGCGCCTTTTCGCCAATACTTTCGGGCCAGGGCCTGAAAACCGGAGTACTTAACCGTCTCCGCCAGCTCGCGGAGGTTGACGGTCTTATTGTCATAGCCTTCCCGGGCGAAAGCGAGCACCGCATTAGGGCCGGCCTCTACCCTTCCGTCGATCATTGGGGTGAGATGAACGCCGAGGAAGGGGAAAGCAGGGTCAGGGACGGGATAAATAAGGTGATTAACTTTACTGGCAGCCTCCGAGCCAAGTTCGTAATATTCACCGCGAAAGGGCAGAATTTGAACTGCTGGCTGGTGACCGGTCATCTTAGTAAGTAGGTCAGACTGTAAGCCACCGCAGTTGATGAGGTGGGCAGCACGGATTTCTCCGGCAGACGTCCTGAGTATATAAGTTTTATGCTCGTGCTGACAGCCGAGGACCTCAGTATTGAGCTGCACTACCCCACCCCGGCTTTCGATGCGGGCGCGGTAGGCTTCACTCACGGCGGAGTAGCCGATGATGCCCGCCTGCGGAACCCAGAGGGCGGCGATGCCTCCGGTGTGGGGGCTGCGTTCTCGCATTTCGTCGCCACTCATCCATTGCAGATCGGACAGGCCGTTAGCAATGCCGCGTTGGTGTATTTTTCTGAGGCCAGGCAGCTCCGCTTCCTTGGTCGCTACGATGAACTTGCCGGTGAGCTTGTAGGGGATTTTTTCTTCGGCGCAAAAATCCAGCAGTTCGCGGTAGCCCTGTACACAGAGACGGGCGCGGGTGCCTCCGGGTGGGTAGTAGACGCCGGAATGAATAACGCCACTATTATGGCCGGTTTGGTGGGCGGCGACGCGGTCGGCTTTGTCCACAACGATGATCTTCCAGTCAGGGCGGCGCTCCAGGAGTTTGAGGGCGGTAGCCAGGCCGACGGCTCCGGCTCCGGTGATGAGGGCATCGTAGGTCATGATAGTGTTTTGGGCGGGTACGCAGGTGCAAGGAAAAGACGAAGCTCCGGTCGAGATCTTCCAGGTCGAGTCAATGCTTCGAGGGGAAAACCTGGCTTAGAAAGCCTCGGCCGAGACACCAAAGGTACAACGGTGTTCAAAACATACTTTGCACCTGCGGCCGCGCCAAAAATGTCACCCTCTGCCACATTGACCGACATATTGGCACAAGGCTCAAATGGCACGACCTTCGCACCAAAGTATTCCGGAAGTAAATAATAGGCTACTTTCGCGTGGTTTTCGTGCTACGAAGACCCAAATCCAAATTAAATTATCAGATCAAAACATCCAACATATGAAGCCGACCAGTGATCGCGTCGTCATCAAATCTGCTCCCGCCGAAGAAAAGACCAGCGGAGGCATCATCATTCCTGACACCGCTAAGGAGAAGCCACAGCGTGGCGAAGTTATCGCCGTAGGCCCTGGTAAGAAGGACAACCCTATGACTGTATCCGTTGGCGACACCGTACTGTACGGTAAGTATGCCGGCCAGGAAGTCACCATCGACGGAAACGACTATCTGATTATGCGGGAAGACGACATCCTCGTCGTCATTTAAGGAATAAGGTTTAATAAGGAGTATAGGTTCGCCTGCTCCGCTCCCTTCTTCCCTTCCCCCTTTCAACCTTTAAAATCTATACAACTATGGCTAAGGAAATTAGCTTTGACAGAACCGCGCGGGAGAAACTCCACGCCGGTGTAGACGCTCTCGCCAACGCGGTGAAAGTAACCCTCGGCCCCAAGGGCCGCAACGTGGTTATCCAGAAATCCTTCGGTGCCCCTCAGGTAACCAAGGATGGTGTAACCGTTGCTAAAGAAATTGAACTCGAAGATGCGGTGGCCAACATGGGCGCCCAGATGGTAAAAGAGGTAGCTTCCAAAACCGCTGACATTGCGGGTGACGGAACCACCACCGCTACCGTCCTGGCCCAGGCCATGATCCAGGCTGGCCTTAAGAACGTAACCGCAGGTGCCAACCCAATGGACCTAAAACGCGGAATCGATAAAGCCACTAAGCTCGTTATTGAGCACCTCAAAGGCCAGAGCGAAGTAGTCGGAAATGACTTCAGCAAGATTGAGCAGGTAGCTGCCATTTCTGCCAATAACGACAATGAGATCGGCGCCCTGATTGCCGACGCAATGAAGCGTGTTTCTAAAGATGGTGTTATCACCGTAGAAGAAGCCAAGGGTACCGACACTTACGTAGAGGAAGTAATGGGTATGCAGTTCGACCGCGGTTACCTCAGCCCTTACTTCGTTACTGATGCGGAGAGCATGATCACGGAGTACGAAAACCCCTACATCCTGATCCACGATAAGAAGATCAGCAATATGCAGGACATCCTTCCTGTACTGGAGCAAGTGATCCAGAGCGGTCGTCCGCTGCTGATCATCGCTGAAGACATCGAGAGCCAGGCCCTCGGCGTTTTGGTGGTTAACCGCCTGCGCGCGCAGCTGAAGGTGGTTGCCGTTAAAGCTCCTGGTTTTGGTGACCGCCGTAAAGCCATGCTGGAAGACATTGCCATCCTAACGGGAGGTACCGTCATCAGCGAAGAAAAAGGCTATAAGCTGGACCAAACCACCATGGACCTTCTCGGTACTGCGGAGAAGATCACCGTTGACAAAGACAACACTACTATCGTGAACGGTGCTGGCGCTGAAGAAACGATCAACGGTCGTATCGGTCAGATCAAGCAACAGATTGAAACCACCACGAGCGACTATGACCGCGAGAAACTGCAAGAACGCCTGGCCAAGCTGGCCGGTGGTGTTGCCGTACTTTACGTTGGTGCAGCCACAGAAGTGGAAATGAAGGAAAAGAAGGATCGCGTTGATGACGCTCTCCACGCTACCCGTGCCGCCGTTGAGGAAGGTATTGTAGCTGGTGGGGGGGTTGCGCTAGTACGTGCCATCTCTACCCTCAAGGACGTAAAGGGCGAGAATGAAGACCAAACAATTGGCATTCAGATCGTACGCAAGGCAATGGAGGCTCCCCTACGGACCATCTCCGATAATGCCGGTGTAGAAGGATCTATCGTACTGGACAAAGTGATTAACGGTAAAGGCGACAGCTTCGGCTACAACGCCCGGACCGACGAATACGAAGACCTGAAGAAAGCTGGTGTCATTGACCCAACCAAGGTAACCCGCATCGCGCTGGAAAACGCTGCGTCTATCTCTGGCATGGTCCTCACTACCGAGTGTGTGATCAACGACAAGCCCGAAGCCGACGCTGGCGGTATGGGTGGCCACAGCCACGGCGGCGGCATGCCCGGCGGCATGGGCGGCATGATGTAATGCCCCTCT
>CAYPIM010000194.1:8805-10282 GCA_964410795.1 uncultured Lewinella sp.
AAGATCACTTTTGATAAGAGTGACCGTTTTCTTTATTCTGTTTAGTCCAAACCCGTCTTTTTACGCCAGCAAAGCAACTTTCAGCCAAACGACTGAACCTTCCAGCTCTTTCAGTATTTACTGAAAGATATGCAACTACAAGAAGGAAAAGAACGATTCATTGAGGCCTGGGGAGCACTTGGCAGCAGCTGGGGCATCACACGAACGATGGCCCAAATTCATGCCCTTTTGCTTGTTTCCACTGAGCCCCTCAGTTCAGACGACGTGATGGAACAGCTTCGGATCAGCCGTGGTAACGTTAATACCAACATGCGGATGCTGGTTGATTGGACGTTGGTCCATAAGAAGCTCATCCCGGGTGAGCGAAAGGAGTTTTTTGTCGCGGAGAAGGACATGTCCAAAGTAGTGAAGAGCATTGTGATTGCCCGCAAAAAACGAGAGCTAGAACCGATGCTGAGACTTCTTGATGAGCTTACGGAGGTAGAAGGTAGCGATAAGGATGCCGAAGGGTTTCGCCATGTTGTCAAGGACCTTAAGCTCTACAGCAACAAGGCTGACTCGGCACTTGATGCGCTGGTTAAGGTGGATAGCAATTGGTTCTTCTCTACGTTTCTCTCCATGATAAAATAGAATTGGTTGTAGCCCAACTATCTATTCTCCTCCCAATCGGTCTATGAATGCTTTCTTTTTAGCCCGCGCCAACGGCAACTCCTCTCCGTTTTTCAGGACGACTGAGATGTTACCTTGTCGGCCTCGGGGCTGTAGCCCTGCGACGCATTTAATATTGACCAGGTAACTCTGATGAATCCGGAAAAACGAAGAAGAGTCAATCAGCTTCTCGTAATAAGCAAGGTTACGGGACACGAGCAAAGATTCTCCGCTATTATCATGAAAAGTGGTATAGTTCCGATCTCCCTCAAGGTATCGAATTTCGTCGTAGCGAAGTACGGTCATTTTGTCTTTAGTAGTTAGAAAAATACGGTTATTGAAATCGGACGGAGCATCAAACTCCAGATTAGAACGTCGAATTGCTTGCTGCAATAGCTCTGGGTCAACAGGCTTAAGCAAGTAGTGAATTGCTTCGGTTTGGAAGGCTTCTACCGCGTATTGATCATAAGCGGTAACAAAGATAATGTTGGGACAAAATCGGCTAATTTTTTTAGCTAAATCTATACCACTTTCCCTTTTCAACTGGATATCTACGAATGCAAAATCAAATTTGCGATTATTCACCAGTTTTAGTGCTTCGGTTCCATCTTCTGCTTCTAAAAGAAGTGAGATTTCTGGGCAAAACAGTTCCAGGAGCTTACGTATCACATTACGAGCGTCGGCTTCATCATCGATTACAAGAGCGTTATACATTACGTTAAATATTAGGTTTATACAGACGCATTTGTAGCGTCGGTTAATGGGCGAATAAAAAGGGTGACACGTGTTCCCACTGGGGTGCCATCATGAGAGAATAAGGGTATTATTT
>CAYPIM010000195.1:0-10236 GCA_964410795.1 uncultured Lewinella sp.
CGGATTTACCGGCCAGGCGGATGACCTGCCGGGCCCTGATTCCTGCTTCCAATAATAGGTCTTTGGCTTCCGGCTGCTGAACAGCCGCCACCGGCGGCTCCATGATGGACTGTGCAAGTAAAGCGAGGGCACATGCTTCGTTGAGTAGGCCCCTAGTGTACCCTCGGTCAAGGAGATGGGCCCGCCGAAAATGGTCAATAGCGTTACGAATAAAAACCTCCCGGTCAGCTTTGTTGGTGGCTACTCCTCGAGACTGTTCGCCTAGTCGGGATTGAAGATCGAGCTCTAGGGGGTAGATAAACTTGAGGGTTTCCTTGCGAAACATACCAATTGCAGCCCGGGCATAGACAACTCCTGCGTTGTTGTATACTTCCCGGCTTTGGAAGGTCTTTAAAAGATAGTCGTAGTAGGTGAAAGCAATGTCGTGCTGGCGGATAGCGGCCATGAGGTTGGCCATCTCGAAGACATCAATGAGCTGTTTGAGTTTTTCGTGGGTTTGGGTGGCAATCAACTGACGTTCCTTCAAAGGGGGATACTTCGTTAGGTTCTCATCAAGGTTATACGCTTTATAAATGCCCCCAAGTACCTTCGGCATCACATTGGTGGCAGGATATCCGGCCAGATGAGCTAAAAATCCGCCGAGGTAATCAGCCTCTACTTCGTCTTTGCGTTGCGCGAAGAGATCTTCTTTTACCTTTTTGCTGACTCCACTGGCATCTGCCGATGATTTAGGGTCGACCAGGGAAACAAAGCCACCTTCCCATTCGTGTTTTTCATAATGATGGATCACTTCATGTGCAATCAAGATCGCAAGGGCACTTTCGGCATCTTCTCCAAGAGCAGTACATACGTCGTAGGCTTGTTCATCAAGGGTGATTACACCGTCCTTACAACTTGCT
Organism: uncultured Lewinella sp.; assembly: GCA_964410795.1. GTDB lineage: Bacteria > Bacteroidota > Bacteroidia > Chitinophagales > Saprospiraceae > Neolewinella. The sequence continues at coordinate 900 of CAYPIM010000195.1, forward strand.
CCTTTGCCAGGCACTGGGGATAAGACAAAAGTGGGGGTAGGGTAACTGAGGTCTCCGCGGGCAGCTACCAGCTTGTCAAATATCTGTTTAGCCTTTGCGTACTTATCAGCAGTAGTTTTTACCACCGGTAAAGACGAAGGGAATACCGGATTTACCAAACCACCAAACAAAATAAAAATAAGAAGGAATCTCATAACTGGATGGATTAGATATGTATTGAAGCGACGGTTTTACAAAGCACTAGTCTTGTTCGAGTAACTCTTTTGCTGCTTTGCGTAAGTTCCAGCGCGCGAGAAAGGCAGCGTAGCTACGCCGAAGAAGAGCGTTGTCACTTTGCTCCATCGCTTCGCGATAGGTGGAGTAGGCGGCGTAAAGAAAATTATTGTCTTCCAGTTCCATAGCTTCCATCAGCTTTTGCTGGATGGGGTCAAGTGATTTGCGATATATTTCAGCTCCTCGGATGGGGGTTAACAAATCATCTAGGTCAGTAGGCTGATAGCGGAAGTGAATGCGGTCTGCTTCTACCAGCGTAGGAGATGCTCCGAGTGTAGGGCCCTGATTGGAAGATCTGGGTATAACTGGAGTTGCCTCCCAATAGTAGGTGTTTTCGGGAACCAACAGTAGATCGGCCGTGGATAGTAAGTAACGAGGGGCAGGGCAAAGTGCCATGAAGATCATTTCTTCAGAGGTACTATCGATCAAGCGTAATTCATAGTAGGTCGCATTTTCTATTGGTTGCCAGGTAAACAAAGTCTCCTCAGGCGAGAGCGTACCTCCAAATGGCAGTACGCCAAACAAGCCCTGATCGCCAAATCCTCGGGTGTTCCCCTGTGCGTTTGACTGATTTTTCTCAAAAGCTTTTTCCAGCTTTTTATTCGACGCCGACTGATCTAATCCCCTGCCAACGAAATTAGAGAAGCGATTAACGAACCCGCCTGAGCTGCTGGTTCCACCAAATAGCTTTACGATATCGTGTTTACCGGCTTTGGTTAGTTGAATGAACTTGTCTTTGTAAATCACCTCTGCGGATGCTTTATCCTCCAGAATGATGGTGCCGGGAGGGACCAGGTAACTGCCCGTATAAACCTTATTTTTAGCGCCTCCACCCGATTGGTACCATACCGTACCGGATGTGGCCATAAGCAAGGGAGCGTTGGAAGCCTGACTATATAGCGAACAGGAGATAAGGAAAGTGCAAGACAAGAGCAGGAATATGTGTTTCATAGCTTATAAATTTTTTAAAAAAGGTATTTTTTTACGTATCAGACTTTCATAGATCATTACAATATCGTAGGCAAGTACCAAGGCGAGAAAGCCTAGCGAGAAATCGATTCTGATTCGGAACTGGTAGAAAAGAAATGCAACGATGAAGAAGCAGATTAAAAACTCAAACAACTGCAACAAGCGGGTGATGCCGTGGAAATAACTAGGTAGCTTATGGTATAGCCGATGGATGACCATTACGTTGACGAGGGAGAAGAGTAAAACGAAAATCCAGGTAATCCAGGCGGGTAGTTCGTAAATGTACCTGCGGTCCAGGATCATCGAAATAATATTAGCATGAATTACCATGCCATACATATCGGGGATACTTCGGCCGGTATATACGGGGTTTAGGGGCGTATAATAACGATCTTCAAGCGGAGCGTTAACGGCTTCACTGTTTGCATAACCGATTAAAATGATGCGGTCACGTACCATCCCAAGCGCCTCTGAAGGCATCTCCAATAAGGTGTTTATGTCTAACCGAAGAAAGCTACGGTAATCACCTTTATAATTAATTCGCTCAGCCTTTTTAGCTCGATTTTGTAAATAGCTGATGGCTGTTGGGTCAAACTTATTGGCAATGGCTAAAGCGAAAGCTTGTTCCTTTTTTCCAGTTGCTGTTGTTAGTTCTGGAGTAAACATCCGTACGGTCCGATCTTTGCCCGCCAGGAAATTTGTATACGCGTTTGTGGTTTGTGAAGAAAAGAGATCATCAGATACTATCGTGCCGGGGATTTTTTTCAACCCTTCATCAAATGCCTCCAAATTGGCGGCCAAAACGACATTGGGCGCGTTGCTTAGGGCGTTGCTAAGCAACGCGTCACCAATGCTGTCTTTCTTACCACTGAAAAGAATGTCGACGCCGATAACTTTTGGCTCATGAATGGCAATCTTACTGATCGCCCGGGCAATCTGTGCCCGCTCAGGTGCTTCCACATGGATCATCATAATTCTCGGCTCGCGCTCCACTTTCTCCGGATCGCGGAATTGTGAAAATACAATGTCCGTCACTTCGTAGTCCTTGATGCTTTTATTGAACGGATCAAAGAAATGGGACCGAAAAGTGATCAGTTTCATCGCCCCTATAAACAGAAAGATGGCAAGGGTGATGAAAAGACCTTGAAGTAAGTTTGAGCGTCGACTCATACAGTGATAGTAGTCGAAATTATGTTAAAAGCCGTATTCGCTCTGTAGATCCTTATAGGCTTGTAAATCTCGCAAAGACGCTAAATCACTGTCAGTAGAAATGTAATCCGAAGCTTCTTCGCTTTGCTCCAACACTTGAAGATAGCCAGATTGGAGGGCATAGCTGAGCCAGGAAATAGCATCATCTTCTTGCGAGTCCAGTGCAAGAGTGGACGCAACCATATAAGCAGATTCTGCGACATTATAATTGCCGTTCACCGCTTTGACAAAGTAATTCGAGGCAAAGGAGTTTTGATCGATCTCATACGCGAAGTAGGCAATCTCGAAGGCGAACTCACCATCATCAGGATTTTCAGATTCGTATTGTTCAATCAATTCTACCGCCTTTTGGGCCAGTTCATTGTCCTCCGTTTTGTCGGCAAGTTCAAACATGGCCTCCACTAAGGTTAGCACCATGATTTGATTATTGGGGTCAGTGTGCTCAGCAGCAGATAAGAGCGATGATTTTGCAGCAGCGTTATCTCCTTCATCCAAGGCTTGTTCGGCATCGTTTAAGGCATCAATAAACTGATCGAACTCCGTTGGTGTTGACGCATCGTCGGCGGTAATTGAGCTTGGTTCGCTAGCATTTGCTGCTGCTGCAGCAGCGGCGGCTTTTAGCTTGGCTTCATTGGCACGTAATCGGGCACCGATGCCCATTTTTTTATCCTTAACTTCTTTGCCATGTGTGGAGGTAGAGGTGAAAGAATTACTACTGGTAGATGTTGGCGGTGGTGGGAGATTCTGGCTCGAGACCTGTGTGGAAAAATGCAGGGTTATGAAGAGCACCACGATGGTGAAAAGGTATTTCATAGTGGAAAAGGATTTGATTAAGACCGTTATGCCACGGCAAAATAATTGAATAATGGTATGTGGTTGAGAACTTTTAGGAGAGCTGAAGTAATCAATAAGAATAAGAGACGCGAATTTAATCGTGTTGTCTACTATTCGCATTCATTAGTTTAGTGAAGCGATGAAAGCTTCTACTCTCTGCTTCACTTCCGGAAGTAGTACAGGGTAGAGTCTGCTGGCATCTCCCAGATAGCTTCCGAAAATAGATGCGTCGGCATAGTCCTCAATAGCCTGATCGCAATAGATCTTGTGCAAACCGGATCCCGGGTCAAAACCGAAGTAATAATTGGCCAGAATTTCGTCATTGTAAAACGCATACATGCGTTCGGCTTGCCGATCAAAATTGTTGGTGTCTTCACTGGAAACTTTTTGAAACAATGCATCGATCAGAAGATATGGCAACAACTCTATGGCCTCTTCTCGCTCATACTCCTGTTCCCATTCAAGGTTGTATTCGTCTTGACTGATGTAGGTTAGTGCCATGTCGGGGTCATCGTCGGAGTAGTGTTCGTTTATATCACCTGAGTACATCTGTCGGTTACTCTTAACGATCATAAATTGCGGCACTTGCTTATTTTTTTGCAGGTGCGCCACGTTCTCCTTTGTTTTCTTGAAGATGCTGCCCCAGCTCGTAGGGCTTTCTGCGATGAGCCCGTCGATGATTGTGTTCAAAAGCACGTTTATGAAATGAGATCCTACTTCTTCGTTTACATAAGCGAACTGACCTGGAGAAGCTCCAGAAGAAATGATGTGGCCTTCGTATTCGGTAAAGATCCCGAAATTATTACTAAGTGTTTTACTTTGTTCATTGGTGTTTTGGTGCTCTTTCATTTCAAGAAGCAACTGGTTTACGTCCATTTTACCGGTCAGGTCTTCGCTACAAGCACTACCCAGGGTAAGCGACATCCGAGCACCTGTATTTACAATGGCTTCGTGTACGTCTTTTAGTGCAAGACTAGCTAAGTCATTTACACCGCCCGACATTTGTGCTTCCGGGGTGTAAACGAGCTGCGGCCAGCGTCGAGTCTTGTCTTTAAGTACCCCATGCCCGGAAAAAATAAAGATAATTCCATCGTTTGGGCTTACCTCCAATCCATTGATTTGCGCAACGGCACCTTCTACATTGAAACGAGCGTCGTATTCTTTTACCTTTAGGGGGATGCCACTTTCTTGTGCGACTTGGCCAACCATATAAAATAGATCATGAGCATTTGTACGATCCAGGCTACACCCCTTATGAATTTCATCCGTTGTGTTGCCATTGATGTTGTAAACAATATGCAGCGTCGTTGATTGGGCGTCAACAGTAGGGGTAAAAAGGCATAGGGCTAAGCATATGGGGAAATAGTTTCGTAAGCGCATAGTGTTCAATTTAGTTAGTTCTCAGTGTCATACTTTGCTATCAACTTGTTGTAAGCTGGTAGCTGCTGTAAGGGTTGGTAAGTAGAGTTAGTCGCCAAATCATTACGTAGCTTGGTAAGTTCTTCTGGTGTTGCTAGCGCAAAGGCTTTTTTTAAGACTTTCACCGCTTTGGTCTCCTGCCCACTTAGGGAGTAGAAACCGATCAGGTCAGTATGGTTGCTAAGTTTTTTCTCGTCAAGCCGTAAAGCGTTAAGGAAGGCTTTTTCTGATGATCGCAGGTCCTGCAATTTGTATAGTTCGTATCCTAGATTGGTGAAAATGGACTGGCGGCCGGATGGCGTTAATGGTGCATTGAGCAAATATTCGAGCCAAGCACTTGATTCTTTCTCCGCAAGGGCCCAGTGCAAGTAGGCACTGCTAAGAGCAGGGTTTTTCGCCAGCGCCTTTTTAAAGGTGGCCACTGCTTCCTGAGGAGGTAAAAGTGCCCGCAAGCGATCGAATGAGGGCGCATAGTTTGTAAAGCCGCTTACGACGGCTTTACGGTAGTTTATACTAGCAGAGTCGGGAAGCTCTAATGCATCGAAAGTGAGGCCTAAACCATTGTAAGCAATTACGTAATCAGGATCTTGATCTAGTACATGTCGAAAAAGCTTAATAGCTTCCGCTTGTTTCCCCGGTGCGTCACAGATACAGATGGCAAGATTGTAATGAGCGTCAATAAATTCGGGCCCGAGGTCGCGGGCAATTCTTAGGTGATATTCGGCTTTTTCCTGCTGGTCATTGACGACTAGTAGGTTCCCATAGTTCATATGCGCGGTGGCAAAGTTGGGTTTCAGGGAAATGGCCTTAAGGTAGTACTGTTCGCAACTGGCAAATTGCGCAACCGGCCCGTACTCCTTCAGTACCGAAGCAAAATTATTAATTGCCAGGGCCCAGGTAGGAGCGTATTCCATGGCGTTGCCGAAGCTATAGTAGGCAGCATCCCGCTGGCCCAGTGTACTTTGTAGCAGCCCCAACTCATTGTGTAAGTAGGCTGCACTTGGGGCTATATCCAGGGCCGCAGTTATTTTTTCCACGGCTTGTACATAAAGCGAGTCGCTGCCGCCTTCACGTTCTGCTTGCAGCCGCATTACGAGACTCTCGAAATAAAGTTTCTTGGCGATTGTCTCCTGATAACGAGGATCGTCTTCGCCCAGCAACTCAGAAGCTACCGCTAGGTAAGTGGGGAAGACGGCGTAGCGGGCATCAATTTTTTCGCGGCGTATGAGTTCCGTAGGGTCGGTATCCAGGTAGGCACGGATGGCCTGCTGTACCGAGTCGAGCAGGGCAACGGTGAGCTGTCGCTTAAATAGACCCTGTACATCTGTAAGCGCCGTATCGGCACGCAATAGTTGATAAAAGTCAAAGGCAGATTTTCCTTTATAATCCGCGAGCCGGCCTCGTTTCAAAGCTGTTGCGAAGCGTTTGTAATTGACCTGAGATTTGGGAGGGGAGGCGATCAGCGATGCGTTCAGGAAATCCTTAAGGCTACGCTGCCGGTTGGCCAGGCGGTTCGCTTTCTTCCCGTCTGTACTGACCTCAACTATGCGTTTGGTCATGCGGTCACCTACCACCTCGGGGTGTTGGGCTCGTTTGGTCTTGGCCCTTACTTGTTCCTTTAGGTATTGATCTAGTTCAAACAGGTCGACTTCCCGGTTGCCGTCGGCGTCCGCTTTGCCGTCTAGAGCCTGCAGAAGGTAGTACGAGAATGCTCCGCGCCCGCCGTCAAGGTTGGCAAACTCTATTGACTTTTCGTAGGGTTGGCAGGATAGGATGCGAAGTTCGGCTCCTTGAGGACGGATGAGTTGACCTGAGGTGAGTTGCCGACCATTGACCTGGTCGCCGGCCAGCGTGCCGGCGTGGCAAGCATCCGTAATGAGGATAACTTCCGCTCCACGAGCGCTCAATGTGTCGATATGCTGGTTGAGATAGCCGACGCTTAGGGCAAGCAGCTTGTAGTTATTCTTTGGTGTGTCATGGGCCAACAAATAACCGCTTTCCTGGTTCGCATCGGTTTCAACGTCGCCATGGCCGGCAAAGTAAATAACGGCCACTTCACCGGGAGCTATGGACTGCTGTTGCCAGGCCAGGGCGGCCTGGATGGCCGCCAGGGTCGCCGTCGAGTCGATTAGCACTCGCAGTTGCTCGTCGGAGACCTCCCAAGTGGTGTTTGATTGGAGATAATCGGCGAACACCCCCGCGTCCCGTCCGGCGAACCGAAGATCGGAGATGTACTCATCTTGGTACTCCGACACGCCAATGACGACGGCTTTGGTCTGCCTTCCCTGAACTTTACACTGCACCTGCGTCCCCGCCCCTCCAATGCCGGATGCAAGTGTCTTGCTTGCCGCCAGCGCTGCTCTTGGCATTCCAACGATCAGTAAAAGCAAAACGAATACGATGTTATTCATCGAATTGATGGGTTGTGTGAAATCCCCTCAGACTGGAGTGTATCAAATGATCGGATCAAAAAAGCTATTGACAATCACGGTTAAATGTAAGCTGGCAGGGCCGTTTAAGCTAAATTGTAGCCACAAAATAGGGGTTTATACCTATTTTTTGAATACGTACATGTACTAACTTGCGCCCTAAACACTAAACAGCGTGCATCAATCTTCCCCCTTTCATCCCCGCCTATTGAAAGCTTCCTTCCTGTTGGTTGCCATTATTGCAGGAGGATGCCTAACCGCCCAGGCCCTGCATATTCACTACGATATTGAAACGGGGATTCCTACTTACCTATTTGGAAAAGACACCGTTGATCGCCCGCTGGCGCGGTATCGGGGAGAGGTGTTTTTTCACCTGGAAAACCTCAATACCTATCGCTTTACCGCCGACGTTGAAAAAACCGAAGAGCTTGAAGGTGCCGGAGGGCAAAACGCCCTGGCCTTGTTTTCAGGTTTGTTGCCCGGAGGTAGCCTTCCCGGCTTGGATATGCTGGGCGGCGGCACCTCAGCGTTTTTTAGCGGCGCGGGAGACGCGCACGATGAGATGATGGATTTTAACACCGAAGCCGGCCTGGCTTCCTCGAACGTGATGGCCGCCATGGAATCACTCAAAGCAGACTACGAAGCGGTACTACTGAAAATGAACGATAAGGAGGCAAATATTAAAAAATACAACCTTGAGATTGAACGCGTCCTGGATCAGCGGGCAAACGTTGAATTGGCCCGAAGAGAAATCAAGCGCATTAAGGCGCATCCAGGGTTCCGGACTTCCCAGATCATTGACCTTTCCGACGAATTCATTACAAAAGCCTTGGGAGAGAGCTCTAAAGAGGACTTAGATGTGCTTTCGATCGCCGAAAACAGGACGGGGAAGGTTAAGAAAAATATGGCGCTCCTGCAGCAGGAACAGGCGGGTTTTCACAGTTACGTCATCGAACTCGAAAACATCCAGGGTAAGCTTGCTGCACTAGACATTCCATCTGGGGACCCAACTTTTGCCCGGCTTAAGCAGTCGATGAATACTGTCTATTATCAGTCCGAAAAAATGGACAGCCAGTTAGGAAAACGGCAGCAGAAAATTCAAGCCATCGCTCAGGAAGACCAAGCTGCCTTTACCCGAGACCTTATCGAATTGCGCTACGAAATGGAACTGCTGAATCCTCAAAACTTTAGCTATACCGAACGATTTGAGGTCGACGGCGGTGCTTTCTATTTGCAACCTTCTATCTTTCCCATCGATACTTTTGGGAACCGTACCGGTGGGAAATCCACCACCCTGGCTCCGATCAAAGTGCGGGTGCGGGGCGGTCTGCGCATCAGTACCAGCGTTGGTATTGGCCTGGGGCAGTATTTTGAGGCACCACGGGAATACTTCGTTCGCGATGGCTTCATTGAAGGGGTAGATATGGACCGTTTCTTGCCCATTGCAAACACCATGTTGCATTTCCATCCTTATGGAGACGGCCGTGTGGTGGTGGGAGGAGCGCTGGGGGTAGGGTTACCGCTTTCTGGCGGAGATTCCGGCCAGTCTACTACATTTATGCTTGGCCCTAGCCTGATTCTTGGAGAGCGGGACAAGGTCTTCATTTCCGCAGGGCTCATTGGTGGGCAGGTTACCCGGCTGGGAGGTGGCTTCAAGGAAGGAGATGCCTTCTCTACCCTAGATGGGGCTTTGCTAACCAACCGCCGCTACGAACTGGGGTATTATTTTAGTCTTTCTTTTAAATTATTCGGTAAGTAATAAGCTGTTTTGGCGGGGCCGCAGGTGCAGGGAAAGAGCTCTTTGAAAAGCAAGCTCCTTAAGCCTATCTTGTCCTCCTATGAGTGAAACATCATTTTTTACCCGACTTTGGGAACGGGGTGTGCCTCAGTACCTGGGTACCTATCTTGCCGTGGGCTTTGGCCTGTTACAGTTTACCGAATTCATTTCCAAACGATTTGGCCTTAGCGGCTACTGGGTTGATGCTTACCTCGGTCTTTGGTTGTTGCTGCTCCCTGCAGTGGCTGTATTAACTTACTACAAAGGCTTACCTCCGGCGGTGAAAGGAACGCGCTGGAAACGCTGGTTGGTATTTGCCAACGTTGCGGTTGCGATACTACTCGCTTTCCTATTGCCAAGTGGTGAGGATGCCCCGGAAACTACGATCGTTACGACTACTGATGAAAGTGGTGTTGCTACCCAACGG
>CAYPIM010000196.1:0-10164 GCA_964410795.1 uncultured Lewinella sp.
CTTTGTATCCTGCGGCCGCGCCTACTTTGATGAATGTCATTGATGAACGGCACGCTTTATTTCAATTTTCACCCCAATATCCAAATCATGACTTTACAAGAAGGCCGCTACCACATCGGTGGAGCGGATGCCCTGGAAATCGTTGAGCGCTTCGGCGCCCCTGTTTACGTGTACGATGCCGCCACGATGAAACAGCAGTACAAACGCATGACCAGTGCCTTCAGTAAAGTCAAACGCTTGCGCATAAATTTCGCCTGTAAGGCTTTGACGAACCTCAATGTCTTGCGCGTCTTTCGCGAGCTGGGTAGTGGGTTGGATACGGTCTCCATCCAGGAAGTAGAAATGGGCTTGCTCGCCGGCTTCGCTCCTCACGATATCCTCTTTACGCCTAATTGCGTGAGCCTCGATGAAATCTCTGAAGCCGTCGCCAAAGGCGTTCGGATTAATATCGATAACATCGAAATATTAGAGCAATTTGGTGGCCGCCACCCCGAAGTGCCCGTATGCATCCGTATCAATCCGCACATCATGGCGGGCGGAAATTCGAAAATCAGCGTAGGCCACATCGACTCTAAATTCGGGATCAGCATCCACCAAGTACCCCACGTACTTAAGGTTGTGAGGGCAATGAACCTGAAAATTGAAGGCCTTCACATGCATACCGGATCGGACATTTACGACGCTCAGGTTTTCTTGCGTGCCGTTGAAATTCTGCTCTCCGCTGCCGCCGACTTTCCTGACCTCGACTATCTCGACTTCGGCTCCGGCTTCAAGGTGCCCTACAAAAAAGGAGGCATCGCGACGGACATCGAAGACCTGGGAGATCAACTCGGTGAACGATTTAACGAATTCTGCGATGAGTATGGCCGGGACCTTGAACTGATGTTCGAGCCTGGTAAGTTCCTGGTTTCTGAGGCAGGTTTCTTTCTGGTGAAAACTAATGTGGTGAAAACGACTACCGCTTCCGTCTTTGCAGGCGTAGACTCTGGGCTCAATCACCTCATCCGCCCAATGTTCTATGAAGCCTACCACCACATCACCAACTTGAGTAACCCTGGTGGGAAAACACGGATTTATAACGTTGTCGGCTATATCTGCGAGACGGATACTTTCGGTATCAACCGCCAACTAAGCGAGGTCCGCGAAGGTGATGTCCTGGCAATGGCGAACGCGGGGGCTTACAGCTTTATGATGGCCAGCAACTACAACAGCCGCTTCCGCCCGGCGGAAGTAATGGTCATTGATGGAAAGGCTCATCTGATCCGGCGCCGTGAGACGATGGAAGATTTACTGGGTACCCAGGTAGAATTAGGCGTGCTAAAGGCAGCGGTTAGCGTCTGATAAACGTTAAATTGTTGCACATCGAGGGCGCCCCATTATCCTGTGTATTGTGCAGCACCTAAATTCCTGCGTTTATGTATCACCCTAAACTGATATTGTCATTCTTTTTCTGCTTGGCGTTTATCAGTGTCCAGGCCCAGTTTTCGTCGATCGAAGTTTTTGGAGGGCTAGGGGTATTTTCTGTACCAGACGATATCTTTAGAAACGAGTCTACTGCCCCGCAGTTTGTCGGTAGCGGCGAAGACTTTTTTCTGCAGCAGCAAGGAACCACAATATCTTCTACTACAACCGAATATGAGCCGGGGCAGAGCATTCAGTTTGGATTGGAAGGACATTATTCCGTGGGAGTTCACGGATCTGTGTACGCGGGCATACGAGTACAAGCAGCATTCATGCGTTATAAGGAGGAATTTGGCAATTCGACGTCAGTTACTTTTGGCCCTATTGATACCATATTCTTTGAGCCAGGCTCCATAGGTGGGGGGACTCCATTCAATTTTTGTCCAGGTAATTCTTTTGGCTTTAGTAACGATGGGCCAGAAGATGCTGTCGCTTTTGATGTTGGCATCCCAATTGGGTACCGCCACCGCTTCTTAAATGATCGAATAGGGCTTCGGGTACAAGGCTCGGTGAATGTTCCTTTTTTTAATCGTCACACAACTCAGACGGTCTTTTTAGAGGAAGATGCAGCCATGAGATGTTTTAGATTTGAAGAGATAAATGCCAATACTTCGTCTGCTTATGGCCTGAATACCTTCGTTTTTCGGGCTGGGATGGGCCTAGACTTTTCCTTTGGTCATTCCTTTAATTTAGGGGTGCTGGTACAGCAGCAGTTTAATTCTACCGTTGAATCTCGCGAATCATTCATCGTTGATGAAGGGCGGTTTGTGAGCGTGCCGGAAATCAGAAACTTTAAGCCGTTGAGTATTAGTTTGGTGGGGCGTTATGTGATCCGTTAACGGAATAAACCTGACAGCCGTGAATTTGCTGATCACCCTGCTAACGTTTAGTTTTCTCTGTGTCTGGTGATTTGGTCTTCAGGATTATAAGGATTTTGCTGGGGCATTAACTACACTATTTTCTTGTGTTAACTTCGGCCCATGAAAATCCACAAACTCTACCGCTACCCCGTAAAATCCCTCGGCGGCCAATCGGTTACCTCATTACAGCCCGAAATCCGTGGCTTCAAGGACGATCGCCGCTGGATGTTTGTAGACGCAGGCGGTAAGTTTATCTCTCGCCGTGCGGTGCCAACGATGTGTGAATACGCCGCAGAAGTACACGATGATGAGCTGCGTTTTATCCGCATTGCTGATGGGGATGTTTTGGGCGCGGTCGCAGGTGCAAGGTCGGGTTTAAAACAGGTGGATGTTACCGTCTGGGACGACTCTCTGACGGCCACACTGATCGAGCATGAAGCCATCCCGACCATCACCGCTGGGCTAGGCATCCCTGGCGCAAGACTTGTCTACATGGGCCCCGAAGACCGCCGCCCCGTAGACTCCCGATTCGCCAAGCCGAACGAAGAAGTCTCATTTGCCGACGGCTATCCTTACCTGGTTACCACCACCGCCAGTCTGACGGATCTATCCGGCAGGGTAGGGGAAGACCTGGACGAGCGCCGCTTCCGCCCCAACATCATCATCGAACAGGACGTTCCCTTCGCCGAAGACAACTGGACGGCCCTCAAGATCGGGACCCATGATTTTCGCCTCCCCAAACCTTGCGCCCGCTGTATTATGATTACCCAGGAACCCGAAACCGGAGACCGCAACCTGCGGGTCCTGGCTGAGCTTTCGGCCTACCGTAAGGTTGGCAATAAAGTCATGTTCGGTATGAACGCTTGCTGGGAGGGTGGAGAGGGGGTAATCTCCGTTGGTGATGAAGCCTTAAAATCTGGCGAATAACACCTGCTAACAGATCTGTCATAATGAACAGTTCTCGATCAGATTAGAAAAGTTTAAACGGGTTCAATGCGGAATAGTGATAGTCTACCGTAGGCCCGGCTTCAGCCGGTGCCTTGATAGTTAGTTTTTAAAGCTCCGGCTGAAGCCGGGCCTACGGTAGAACTTACCACGATAAGTACTCCCACGAAAGCCTAAAAAAGCAACCTGAAAATGAACGACGGGAAATTGCTGGTGTACCCCCTGCCAGTCAACATTCTTTGCACCTGCGCGTAGGCGCCCATAACCTGATGCGGTGCCGCGCCCAAAGTATTCAAAAGTAAGGTGTCGTAAAATACGGGTGGCTCATCTGCGTTCAACCACAAAACCTATTCTGATATGCGTTTCTTCTTCTTCGTGCTCTTTTTACTTTCGGGACTTTCCGTTCGTGCGCAGCTAGGGGTTCAGACCTCTGCCGTCTTTAACCAGGCCAGTGATGAGTTTGTAACGGGCCTCGTTGAAGTTGATGGGCCAGCGTTTGAAACAGGAGTAGAAGTTGCGGTCAATTATTGGTTTCGGTTGCCAAAGCAAAGGGTCGAGTTTCTTCCTACGCTCCGTTTCGCAACTACAGAAGTTGGACAAAACGGAAGTGCCTTTCGGGAATACGGCGCAGATATGAAAGTAAATATCTACCCTTTTGATTTTCTTGGAGACTGTGACTGTCCAACCTTCGGGAAGCAAGGCCCACAACTTCAAAAAGGCCTTTTCCTTCAAGGTAGCGTGGGCTATTCCATCTATAATACGGACTTTGATGCCTTTCCTGCACTGGAAACAGAGACTGGAAACGGCCTGACTTTTGGCGCTGCAGTTGGGCTAGATTTTGGCCTGAGTAACCTCGTTACGCTGACGCCTATTGGCGGCGTTCGTTTTGGTACAGCTCCCTATCAGGAAACCATCTTCAGAACGGGCACGGACCCTGAAGGAGTCGTTTATGGCCCTAAGCTCACGACCTTCTACGCCGGCCTTCAGCTCTCCTTCCGCTTCGATCACAAGAAGTATTAAGCCGGTCTCAGTTGTCGGTTATCGGTTGTCGGTTATCAGTTGTCCGTTGTCGGTTTGCCCAACTCGACAACCGACAACTGATAACCGACAACCGATTTGCCGTCGTAATAAAGGACTAAGCTAGGTTTGGCGCCTGCTGCCCAAGTGCTACATTAGTGGTATCAAGCAATAATTCAATGTTTAGTCTGCTCCTTTTGGTGGTTCTTCTCGTGCTGGTGGTGGTCATTGTACCCACCCTCCCAAGGAAAGCCGCGTAAACCGACGCCGACAAATAAAGCCGCTTTCCTCCACACCGGGAAAGCGGCTTTTCTTTTACCCCCCAATCGTTAGATGGCACATCAACTTAACAAATACAGTAAGAACGTAACCAGTAACCCTGAGCAACCTGCTGCCCGCGCTATGCTTTATGCTACGGGTATGGACGACGCCGATATGGAGAAAGCCCAGGTCGGAATCGTCTCTACCGGCTGGGAAGGCAACCCTTGTAATATGCACCTCAACGGTTTAGCCAACGACGTAAAGGCCAGTGTCAACGCCAAGGACGATCTGATCGGCCTAATCTACCATACTATCGGTGTGTCCGATGGTATCAGTATGGGAACGGACGGCATGCGGTTTAGTCTTCCTAGCCGAGATGTGATCGCAGACAGCGTAGAAACCGTCGCCGGTGCACAGTGGTACGATGGCTTGGTGACTGTCGTCGGTTGCGATAAGAACATGCCTGGGGCAATGATCGGCATATCCCGCCTCAACCGCCCGGCTATCCTGCTCTATGGCGGTACCATCAGCCCCGGTTGCTACGAAGAAGAAAAGCTTGACATCGTCTCTGCTTTCGAAGTGCTGGGCAAATACCGAACCGGTGAAGTGGACGAAACGAAGTATAAAGGTGTCATCCGCCACGCCTGCCCCGGTTCTGGCGCCTGCGGCGGTATGTACACGGCCAACACAATGGCTACCGCCATTGAAGCCATGGGCATGTCTTTGCCTTACAACTCCTCCATCCCCGCCAACTCGGCAGATAAGGCCGCCGATTGCAAACGCATCGGAGACTACATGCTAAACCTACTGGAGAAAGACATTAAGCCAAGCGACATCCTTACCCGTAAGTCTTTTGAAAACGCGATGGTTACCATCACGGCCCTCGGTGGTTCCACCAACGCCGTACTCCACCTGCTGGCAATGAGTCACGCGGCAGGCCTTGACATTACAATCGACGACTTCCAGAAGGTTAGCGATCGCGTTCCTTTCATTGCAGACCTTAAGCCATCCGGTAAGTACGTCATGGAAGACCTTTACTATGTTGGCGGCATACCAGCGGTTATGAAAGAACTCTTAGAACAGGGGCTTCTACACGGGGATTGCATGACCGTGACGGGTAAAACCTTGGCCGAAAACCTGGCCGAGGCCGAACCGCTGAAGGAAGGCCAACAGATTATTAAACCTTTCGATCAACCCATCAAGGAGACCGGCCACCTACGCATCCTTTACGGCAACCTTGCTACAGAAGGTTCTGTCGCTAAGATCACGGGTAAAGAAGGGCTACACTTTATGGGGCCGGCAAAGGTCTACAACTCCGAGCTGGAAGCGAACCAGGCGCTCAGCCGTCGTGATATTAAAGAGGGAGACGTCGTCGTCATTCGGTACTCCGGCCCGCAGGGCGGGCCAGGGATGCCGGAAATGCTGAAGCCTACGAGTGAGGTGATGGGGCAGGGGCTCGGCAAAAAGGTTGCCTTGATCACCGACGGCCGCTTTAGCGGCGGCACCCATGGTTTCGTCGTGGGCCATATCAGCCCCGAAGCCCAGGTGGGTGGCCTCATCGGTTTGCTGGAAGATGGTGACATCATTCGCATCGACGCCGAAAAGAATATTCTTGAAGCAGAACTCGACGAGGCCACGATTGCGGAACGCCGCAAGCGTTGGTCTGCCCCTAAAAGCCGGGCCAAACACGGAGTCCTTAAAAAGTACGCCAAACTTGTCAGTAGTGCCTCATTGGGGTGTGTGACTGATTTAGATTGATAGAGTTTGCTTGCTCACGGGGTCGCTAAAGGCGAAAGAGCATAGCGGTAAGAGTAAAAACAGTGGTAGCTCTATAAATCTACTTTCTACCTTCTATCAATCTATTTGCGCAACCGCAGGATGCAATATTAAGTTTTTTGAAAAGCAATGTGATATGAATACAACGCTAATGAAACCTTCTAAGAACGGCAAAGTGCCAACTTCTTCCCGAATCTCCGGAGCGCATGCTTTATTACAGTGCCTCGTCAATGAAGGCGTAGATACAATCTTCGGTTATCCCGGAGGAGCGATCATGCCAGTGTACGACGCACTGATTGATTTTGAAAAAGAGATTACTCACATTCTGCCGCGCCACGAGCAAGGAGCAATTCATGCAGCGGAAGGGTACGCACGCATAAAACGAAAAACCGGGGTTTGCATGGCCACCTCCGGCCCCGGCGCAACAAACCTGATTACGGGTTTATGTGATGCTCAGCTGGACTCTTTGCCCCTCGTAGCCATTACCGGACAAGTTCCAGGCTTCCTTTTAGGAAGCGATGCTTTTCAGGAAGTGGACGTGATCAATTCAACCATTCCCGTAACTAAGTGGAATTACCAGATTTGTGACCCGAAGGACATTGGCTGGGTATTTAAAAAGGCTTTTTACATCGCCAATACGGGCAGGCCGGGCCCTGTACTGATTGATATTACGAAAGACGCCCAGCTGGCGATGACCGACTTCGTTTATCCGGAGGCCTGTAATATCCGCAGCTATGTTCCGTACAATAAACCAAAAACAAAGGCACTTGAAGCTGCCGCAGCCTTAATCAATTCGGCCGAACGACCAATGATTCTTGCCGGACATGGAATTCACATTGCCCACGCCCAGAAGGTTTTTCATTCGTTTGTTGATAAGACCGGAATACCCGTCGGCTGCACCTGTCACGGCCTCTCCGCTCTCCCGAATGACCACGAACTGTTTACCGGAATGTTGGGGATGCACGGCAATTATGGCCCTAACTTTCTCCAAAACGACGCTGACGTAATCATAGCCATCGGTATGCGTTTTGATGACCGGGTGACGGGGAAATTGGATACTTATCTCCCCAACGCAAAGGTCGTTCATATCGAAGTTGACCCTGCTGAGCTAAACAAAAATGTAAAAGCTACGGCGCCAATTCTTGGGGATGCCAAAGAGGTACTCGAAAAACTACTTCCACTCGTTCAGGAAAAAACATACCCTGACTGGGTTAGTCGCTTCAAGGAATGTAACCGCATTGAGCACGACCGGGTGATTAAAGACGCAATCCAACCCACTGCCGACGGACAAATTCGGATGGGCCAGGTGATCCGCGAAGTGAGTAATCAGACCAATGGGCAAGCAATTGTTTGTACCGACGTAGGCCAGCACCAGATGATGGCCGCCCGCTATTACGAGTATAAAGGCCACGATCAGTGGGTCAGCTCCGGAGGAGCTGGAACCATGGGCTACGGCTTGCCAGCCGCTTTTGGCGCTAAGTATGCTGATCCTTCCCGTGAATGTATCGCCTTTATTGGCGATGGTGGTTTTCAGATGACTCTTCAAGAACTTGGCCTTTGCGCGCAGTGGAATGTAGCGGTGAAGATCGTTTTGCTCGATAACAATTACCTCGGGATGGTTCGCCAGTGGCAGGAGCTCTTTCATAACGAACGCTACAGCGCCGTGGAATTACAAAATCCTGACTTTGTTACCATCGCAAAGGGCTTCGGCGTTGCTGGTCGCTCCATTAGAGATCCTAAGGACGTAAAGGAGGGCATCGCAGAAATGTTGGCCTATAATGGTCCCTATTTACTGCATTTGCATACCGTGAAAAAAGACAACGTCTTCCCGATGGTCCCCTCGGGAAAGTCGGTCAGCGAAGTCATCCTCGGTCCGGAAGACCTGTAAGATTTAAAATGAGTAACCGGTAGTCGCAAAACAGGAAGCTAGTACACTTTAAGTAAACATGATGACTAAAAACTATACCATAACCGTATTTACTGAAGACCAAGCAGGCCTTCTCTCTCGAGTTGTGGGCATTTTCAATCGTCGTAACATCAACATTCCAAGCCTGACGACAAGTCAGAGTAGTGATCCCACTATTCATCGGTTTACGATTGTAGTAAATGTTACCGAAGAGATGGTAATTAAACTGGTCGCTCAGCTGGACAAGCAAGTTGATGTACTAAAGGCTTTTTACTACAAAGATTCAGAAATCGTACATCAGGAAATTGCACTCTACAAAGTTCCTTTTAAGGTCTTTAGTAATGGCAACGTTGTAGAGCAAATCATCCGAAAACACAACGCACGGGTTTTACTCATCGAACCAGAATTTGTTGTTATCGAAAAAACTGGACATGAGGATGAAACGACCGCGCTTCTGACGGACTTGAAACAGTTTGGGATATATGAATTCGTTCGTTCCGGTCGGGTAGCAATCGTAAAGCCTATGGAACGGCTTAATAATTATTTGGCCACCCAGGCTACGGGAGAGTAGTAGTTTCCGATACGACTTGTCCTTAAACGTCGGACACATGATGTCCTACGCCGCTTGGAGCATAGTGTTGATCTACCTTGCCGACCTCTGCCCGATATATTTCAGTGTCTTCTCCTACTTCAAAGTCAATACGTAAGCCAGCTGGGATGAAAGCGGCCCGTTGGCGTCGGTTAAGTTCAAAGTCGACTTGGGTTCCTGAAATACTGCCGCTGTGTAGGAATAAAATACAGGGCCCGTCGGTAGTGTCGACGAAAAGAAAATCCCCTTCCTCTTGTTGGGCTACGGATAGAGAGAAGTCTGGCGCAGGGGTAGGGTAGTATTTCCACATTTCATCATCTTCCCTTGCCATTGGAAAAAGGATTTTAGGATAAACGGGCTCGCAGGACGTATGCTTAAGAAGTTCTGATACGTCTATGTGCTTAGGGGTGAGACCTCCGCGCAAAACATTGTCACTGTTGGCCATTAGTTCTATGCAAACTCCCTGGAGGTAAGCATGTGGGATACCGGCATCCTGAAAAATCCCTTCGCCTGGACGAAGGTGTACTATATTTAACCAGTAAAGGCTGAAAATGCCCCGATCATGATGCCCTTCCTTACTGTAGCGCTCAACGGCACGGTGGGTCCAGAAAGCGGGGTACTCTCGTCCGTGGTCTAGTTTAGGCCCCAGGCCATCGACGATTGGTTGGAGGAGACGGTCAACATACGCTTGATCGGCCTCCATGACGTGTTGGTAAAGCCCCTCAACACCGCTTTTCTGGAGAATAGGAATAAGCTCTGCCCAGGAAGGAACGTAGCGACACATTCTATGAATATCAGCAATTGGACGGAAGCCATGTAGCAGGTAAAAATCCGTAAGCGCAACGCCAAGTTCAGGTTTGTGATTATTATCGCGATAGTTGCGGTTTGGGGCCGAAATTGGCGGGCCGTGCATCTCCTCGTAAGCAAAGCCCGCTTCGGCGGCTTCTTTATTTGGGTGAACCTGAATAGAGAGCATTTCGCGCACATCCAGCACCTTAAACAGAAACGGAAGTTTACCTTCGTATCGGTGAGCCACGGCTTCTCCTAGCATATCAACCGGCCCGGCTTCAATAGCTTTTTTCAACGTTTTAAAAGTGCCGGATATGGTAGCGGGACCTTTAGGGTGCGCACCCATCCATAGTTCCGCAACGGGCTGTTGGTCTGTATTTAACTGGCCAAGCAGCTGTGGGAGATACTTGTAACCTCCCCAAGCGTAGTGCTGAAGCACACCGTTGATGAGTAAAGGCTTGTTGGTTTTTGCCGACATTTATTACTAAGCGTTCCGTTATAATGAGAAAAGCAAAGTTAGCAAAGATTTTGGCGAGCACGCAGGTGCAAGGAAAGGTCTT
>CAYPIM010000197.1:0-10055 GCA_964410795.1 uncultured Lewinella sp.
GGGCGGAGGGAAGGCTAGGTAGCTCGCTTCGCTCGTAACCTCACCCCCGGCCCCTCTCCAGCGGAGAGGGGAGCATTTTACCGCTGCGGCTACCGCCTTCGCTAGACTGTCGTTTACTGTTGGTTTTTTCCGTTTATGAGTGTGATTTCACGCCCCGGCCTGACAGATGATTATATTAACCCCATGCAAAAAATCAAAACTGCTCTCCTTGGCTACGGATTATCCGGTCGGTACCTGCAAGCTCCGTTTTACGCCACGCACCCCGGCTTTGAACTGGTGCGGGTCGTGACCAGCAGGGCGGAGGAACTGAAGGCTGATTTCCCCGGCCTCTCCCCCACCGCCAGCGTTGAGGAGGTGTTTGCGGATGGTACGATTGACCTGGTGAGCATCGCCACGCCGAACGCTACGCACTACGCTTTCGCCCGGGCCGCCCTGGAGGCCGGGAAGCATGTGCTCGTCGACAAGCCCGCCTGCGCTACGGCAGCGGAGTTGCGCGACTTGCAGGAGCTGGCTGTCCGGAAGCAGCTGCACCTTTTCGTCTTCCAGAACCGGCGGTGGGACAGTGATTTTCTCACCGTACGTAAAATATTGGCTTCCAGCGAGTTGGGAAACTTGGTTGGCTTCGAGGCGCGATACGACCGCTGGAAGCCCACCCCGAACGCTAAAGCCTGGAAGGAAACACCCGGCCCCGGTGCCGGAATGATCTACGACCTCGGCGCACACCTGATCGATCAGGCCATCGCCTGCTTCGGTATCCCCAAGCACGTGAACGGTCGGGCCTGGAAGCAGCGACCGTTTTCCAGCATCCCGGATGCCTTCGACTTGCACTTGGAATACGATGGTTTTGGGGCAGATTTATCGTGCAGTCTGCTCGTTCGGGAGCCGACGCCGCGCTACCGTTTGCACGGGGACAAGGGCGCCTTCGTCAAGTTCGGCATTGACGTACAGGAGGACCAGCTGAAGGCAGGGCTGCGGCCCGGAGACGTAGATTTTGGCCGGGAGCCGAAGGCGCAAGACGGCATCCTCCACACCAATGCCGGCAGGATCACCTACCCCACCCTGACCGGGCGGTGGATGGGCCTGTTTGAGAACGTTCATGCGGTAATTACCAATGGGGCGGAACCGGAGGTTCCGTTAACGGAGATCATTGCGCAGTTGGAGATTATTGAAGGTGTTTTGACCTGAAGACTCAGATTGATCTAAGCGGCGGCGTCGAATTATTTATTTAAAGAAAATCAAGGATGAGTAATTTTAAAGACTTGATTTTTGTCCCTTTCTCCCAAAAACCTACTCTGCACCTGCGGCCGCGCCCAGCATTATGTCACTTCATTTAAGTGTTTAAACACATTTAATACATCTGTTCAATACAAACACGCAAAAACACCTACGCTAACCCGTAGTAATACCTGTTTTATGAATTACCCTTGCAATGAGCCTACTTTCTATATATATTTGGAGCGAACCTAGATCCTGGGCTTTGACGCGTAGTACTTACCCACCGGTTTCGCCCGTATTCTTGTTTCAAAAACGCCACTAAAAAAGGTATTCATATATGCTCCATCAGGTTTTGCCCCTCATCGTTTCAGAGCTGAATGCCTTTCTGCAAAAGACTACCAGCACGACGGAAGATATTGCCCTGCTCTCCGATCTGGTAGATCAAAGCGGCAGCCAAGCCTTCGTTGGTGAGAATAAGGTTGTCTGCACACTAATCAGCCTGGAGCAGGAACGGAACATAATGAAGGCGCTGCCCACGGATAGGGTGAGCTTGAATGCCCCGGTTAACTTCAACGTCAACGTCCTTTTTTCCTGCCATTTCTCGGGCAACTACACCGAAGCACTTAGGTTGCTTTCGTTGGTCATTGCTTTTTTCCAGGGCAAACAAGTCTTTACAACGGCGAATACGCCTGGCATGCCGGAAGAAACTCCAAAGGTTAGCCTGGAATTTGTTGAAACCGACCTTACTGCCCAGGGCCAGATGTGGGGCGCACTCGGTGCAAGACTTGTCCCCTCGGTCTATATGAAACTGCGCATGGTAACCATCTCACAGGATCAGCTCCTTGAAGAAATTCCGGAAATTACCAGTGCTGACGTCGTCACCAATCTTGAGTCATAAACCACAAACAACATCATGAATTTGAAATATAGCCCATTACTGAAGATTCAATTACGGCACGATTATTTTCCTGAAGGGAACTGTCCGGCAATTGAGGTGATCCCCTCCCCCATTACGATGAAGGTACTTCAGGATATGGATGTTCGGGTAGTCAAACGGGACTACGGCGTAGAGCTTTTCTATGGCGAACGCCAGGGCCAAGCAAGCAGGTTAACCGAATTATCCGGGATGCTGCACCTCTCGTTCTGGTTACGCTCCACGGACCCTTTGTTTCATAATTACACAGACCAGCTGCCCGATCCAACGCCAACTTCAGTCCTTTATGCTACCAACTACGGACAAGGCGCATCGGATCCAGCAGACTATGCACTGGCCAAGAATACAATTGTTCCGGTAAAAAACGGCTCACTTGAGCAAGCCATCAACGGAAGTTCAGAAGACATCTCGGTTGCCAAGAAGAACGGAGATTTGATCGCGGAAGATCTTATTGTGCTCTCTCCGACAGCGGATGATCCAACGCACGCCACCATTGATACCAGTAGCCTCCAGGCGGCTTTATATTCCTTCAAGGATGGCGACGAAGCTACGGCCTTTGTGGCTGGGTCCGACGGTCATCGTCCCGGAGATGTTGGCCTGTTTTCTCTTTACCTGGGGGAGAACGGTGAAGGGCACCACGCCGTCATCAAGCCGGACGGCAGCATCGAGCCGGCCAGTTTCACCCTCTCCTTCTCCACAAGAGCCACCATTTGGCGCTACAACCTGATTGACTCCAATGGCGGATTGGAAAATTTTAGTATTGCTGACGAAAGTAATGGTCCTGAATTCCAACACGCCGAACCGCCAAAGCGAACGCTGCCCGATGGTACGGAAGCTTCCGTTCTGGTTGCTGCCAGTCCTATCGAACTAAGATCTCATCCCTCCCAGCGCTTCCTGCTTTCTTATACCGACGAGAGCGGGCGGGCACACAACAATGCTATCCAACTGCCCAACGCAGACGCCAACAGGCTGAGCCGGGATAACCCGGGGAGCACAACGCTCTACTCCGACCTCTACGTCTATCTGTAATAACCGTCTTTACCCAAACATCTCCATCTAAAAACATCCATCAGTGGATAGAATATACCAAACTCCCGGAGTCTACATCGAAGAAAGTAGTGCGTTTCCCAATTCCGCAGTTCCGGTAGGCACCGCCGTACCCGCATTTATTGGCTACACCGAACGCGCTGAGCGGAATCAGAAATCGATTCTCCTCCAACCTACGCGCATCAGTTCCTTCGGCGAGTACCTTCAGTTCTTCGGCGGAGCGCCAGTCACCAAACTAACACTCCTGGCGTCTGAGGACGTGGGAGTACTCTACGAAATAGCCATCAAGGAGCGTCACTTCACGCTCCACAGCCAGATGAGGATGTTTTTCGCTAACGGTGGTACAGACTGTTACATCGTATCGGTTGGCGGCTACACCAACGAAGACGGCACCTCCAACGCCATCAGTCTGGAGGTGCTTCAAACCGGTATTGCGCCCTTACGCGAAGAACCGGAGCCCACCATGCTCGTCATTCCCGAAGCCGTCCACGCCCCCGTTGACCCCGCAAATATTGATGAAGACGTAAGGTCTATCGGTATCCTCCATCAAAATATGCTCAAGCATTGCGGATTAGACACAAAGCGCTGCTTCGCCATTCTTGATGTATGGATGAACCGCGAGACCAACGGAACCGAGCGTTACAACATGAGGGAAGACCTTGATCGGTTCCGCGAAAGCATCGGTACTAATAGTCTGATGTGGGGTGCTGCCTACTTCCCCTGGCTTAATACTACCGCCCTGTCACCTTCCGAAGTTGGCTTGCAAAACGTTGACAACATCGGTACTACTGGAGATATTAAAGTCTTCCCTGATGGCACCTTCAACGAAAACGGAGAATTGGCGGACAAGGCCAGGTTCAAAACTGATTTTGTAGACGGAAAGCCTGAAACGCTGCTGGGCATTCTTGATCAATCTCTAAATCGGGATGTGTTCGACGGAGTGGCTAAGGCAAGTTTTGCGGCCCAAGTCAAGGAGACTTTGTTCACGCCACTAGCTGAACTTGACATGAGCAAGGCCGATGACGTAGAGGTGGTGAGTGAAGGCCTTCTCAACGTCAGCCCTATGTACAAAGCGATCCTAAGCGACCTCCGTAAGGAACTCAACCTTTTACCTCCGAGTGCCACAATGGCGGGCGTTTACTCAATGGTCGATAACCAAGTCGGTGTATTCCAGGCTCCGGCCAATGTAAGTGTCGGCTCCGTTGTTTCGCCAGCGGTCAACATCAGCAACGATCAACAGGAGGACATGAACATACCGATCAACGGTAAGGCGGTCAATGCCATCCGGACTTTCCCCGGCAAAGGCGTGCTTGTTTGGGGCGCCCGCACCCTGGACGGCAACAGCCAGGACTGGCGCTACATCAGTGTTCGCCGTACGGTGATCTTCATCGAGCAATCGATCAAAGCCGCTGCTGAAGCCTACGTGTTTGGGCCCAATACGGCTTCCACCTGGTCTCATGTGAAGGCTTCACTCGTCAATTTCCTTACCAACGTCTGGCAGTCTGGTGGGCTGGCCGGAGCAACGGCTGCAGACGCCTTCAGCGTCAATGTAGGACTGGGAAGTACCATGACACCCGTTGATATTCTTGATGGCTTTATGCGCATCAGCGTTAAGGTAGCTGTAACCCGGCCAGCAGAATTCATCGTCATCAACGTCGAACAGCCGATGCAGCAATCTTAGTGTTCAGGGTGCAGGTTGCAAGTTGCAGGAGGCAAGGGGCAGGTTGCAGGTTGTAGGTTCTCATTTTACCAATACCATCATCAGGCGCGGACGCAGGATGCAATGAAAGGTTTTGAGTGCTTGTCCGAGCAACCTGATTCAAAAATTTAAACCAATTCACTATAAATCCAGACCATTATGGCAGACGAAAAACAAGGAAACCCCTGGCCCGTACCCGCGTTTCATTTCAAAGCGACCATCGGCGACCTTGGCGAGATTTCCTTTCAGGAAATTTCTGGCCTCGATAGTGAGTATGACGTCATCGAATACCGGGCAGGCAACAGTATTGACTTCTCTACGGTAAAAATGCCGGGCCTCCGCAAGGGTTCCGACGTAACCATGAAGAAAGGTATGTTCAAGAGTGACTCCTCTTTGTACGACTACTTCAACTCCGTAAAGATGAATACCATCAAGCGGGAGACCGTCACCATTCAACTTCTGGATGAAGCGCACAACCCGATGTTTACCTGGACGCTAAAGAACGCCTTCCCGATGAAGGTCTCCGGTACCGACCTCAATGCGCAAAACAGCGAGGTCGCCGTAGAAGAAATCGTATTTGCGCACGAAGGGTTAACTTTTAAGAAAGTGTAGACGGATTCAGGTTGCAGGTTTTAAGTTGCAGGTTGGAAGTTGCAGGTTCTCATTTTACCGACACCATCATCAGGCGCGGACGCAGGATGCAATGAAAGGTTTCAAGCGCTTGTCCGAGCACCCTAATTCAAATCCTTAAACCAGTTCACTATAAAATCCACACCATTATGGCCATAAGCCCGCTTGTTAAAGACATGGACTTCCTTACCATAAAGATTTCCACCAATGGTAAACTAATAAAGGATGAATACGATGTACTTTCCATTGAGGTGGAGCGCAAAGTGAGCCATAGTTCCCGGGCGGACATCTCGATCCTCCTCCCCAACGGTGGAGGAGAAAACGAGTCGTTTGCCATCAGCGCAGGGGAGGATTTCCTCCCAGGAAGCACCATTGAAGTTAAAGCCGGATACAATGCCAACAGCGATACCATTTTCAAAGGTAAGATCATTGGCCACGGACTTAAGGTTCGCCCCGAAGAACAGCCAGAGCTGCGGCTACGATGTGAGGCTTCTGCCGCACAGCTAACGGTAGGGCAGCATATCGCCGCTTTCGAAAAGATGAAGGACAGTGCAGCCATCACCAAAATCCTATCTGATGCCGGGATTGAAAATGCGGTAGATGCGACCACTTACGAGCACCCCCAACTCATCCAGCACCGGATGACAGACTGGGACTTCATGCTGAGCCGGGCCGCAGCCAACGGTTTAATTGTTTACTCAGAGTTAGAGAAAGTTTTCGTCAAAAAACCAGAGACTTCCAAAGCTCCGGACCTGGAAGTAAATTACGAACAAGACGTCTTCGAGTTTGACGGTGAAATTGACGCGGGCCATCAGTTCGATTCCGCAACGACAGAAGGCTGGGATTTTGCAACGGGTAAGGCCGTGGAGGGAGCATCCAAAGAACCAAGCCTAAACGAACAGGGCAACATAAAGGGTAAAGAGCTGGCAGAAGCCTTGAAGCTGAAGGAAGATGTATTTCGTTCTACCCTACCCTTGCCTCAAGCATCACTTAAGACACTGGCGGAAGCGATGCTATTACGGTCTCGGTTATCCGCTATTCGGGGGCGGGTTGTTTTTTACGGCAACGCACTCCCTAAGCTAAATACCCTCATTAAGCTGAGTGGTTTCGGCGCACGTTTCAATGGCTTAGCGCTCATCACGAGTATCCGCCACAGCATTAAGGAGGGGAATTGGAACACAGAAACCGGCTTTGGGCTACCGCCCGACTGGAGTGTCGCCGCCGTAGGCAGTAACACTCCAAAGCCGAACGAAGCCTCGCAAATCAGCGGGTTGCAGAATGGAGTGGTCATCAATATCCATGAAGACCCGGAAAAACAGGCACGGATCAAGGTTAGCATTCCGGTGCTGGGCACCGAGGTTTGGGCGAGGCAGTCTACCTTTTATGCTACCGCTGGTGACGGGGCTTTCTTTCTTCCAGAAGTCGGAGATGAAGTATTGATCGGCTTCCTGGCCAACGACCCTCGCTTTGCCGTTATACTCGGCAGCTTACCCGGGCCTAAACACAAGAGTACATACGAAGCGGACGAGAAAAATAAAATCAAAGCCATTACCACCAAAGCTAAGCTTAAACTCGAGCTGAACGATGAAGATAAAATTTTCACGCTGGCTACACCTGGTAAAAATACCATTGTGCTCTCCGACAAGGACAAATCCATCGTGCTTACGGACGAGCATGGCAACAAGGTAACGATGGACAAAGCTGGCATCACCCTGAAGAGTTCGAAGGACATTGTTCTGGACGCAACTGGTAAAATAAGCATCAAGGCAAAACAAGTCATTGAAGCGAGTTCGACAGGAGGAGATATTTCCCTGAAAGGAAATAATGTGAACGGAAATGGCAAGATCGGAGTAAAGATGAAAGGTGGAGCTACCGCTGAACTTAGTGCTGGCGGCCAAACGACGGTTAAGGGAGCTATGGTAATGATTAACTAAGTAGAGACAAACCCCTTAACCTACACTGCACCTGCGTTCGCGCCTTCTAATGCCCCTTTAACAAACGAATCAATCACAAAAACAATAAGACTATGCCCCCAGCTGCCCGCCTTACCGATATGCATACTTGCCCAATGGTTACCCCTGGAGTACCACCAGTTCCTCACGTTGGCGGCCCGATCGTTGGCCCAGGAGTACCGACCGTTCTTATCGCAAAAATGCCCGCTGCAACGGTGGGAGACATGTGCGTATGCGTAGGGCCACCAGACAGCATCGTAAAGGGTTCCGCTACGGTCCTCATCGGAGGAAAACCAGCCGCCAGAATGGGAGATACTACTGCTCATGGCGGCACAATTGTACTCGGTGCGCCAAACGTAATGATTGGAGGGTAATGGAATCCCGGCTGGCCAGAGGTGCAATGGTTAACATCGTTCGCTACTGCGCCATTGCCACCCTGCGCAAAGGAGAATATCAGCGGTGCAGCAACGGCGAAACTGAAGTGTTTCTAAATTTGTGCGTAAATATTGAACCAATTTCATAGTGGCCGCATCTTTAACCGCCTCTAAGTTAATTTGGACTTACGGTATTAGACAGATTGCTTCACTTAAATCCCACGGCATTGTCACTACAATTAGCGCTTTTCAACGTCGCTATTTTTCAGGGAATCATATTGGGTGTGGTTATTCTCAGATCCCCCATTTTCAAGAGCGACGCCAACAAATACCTGGCTTACGCAGTAATCGGGCTCTCCTTTCTATTGCTTAACGTAGCTTCGGGGCTTACCGAAACCTACCAACAAAGCCTACTGATCCGAATCATCGACAATTTCTGTACTGGAGCGTTGTTTCCGGTGCTGATATTGTTGTTCATCGTCAACCAAGTAGATCATCCGTTTCGGCACTCCGCTAAAAGATGGTGGTTGTTTGCTCCTCATTTGCTTACGGTTGCCGTCAGCGGGTTGGATCTAGTGGTAGATTTTTTCGCAGTTCAGGTCTTTTTAGACTTCGTCGGGGGCACGCTATTCCTGCTGGTACTGGTATTCATTCCGGGCGTTTTACTGTACGCCTACTCCTTCATCAAGTACGCCAATAGCCGCCAGGAAAAACGGTGGCTAACCCAGTTGTGGTTCTGGGTTTTCGCCATTATGGCTTCCTGGGTCGCCTCTATATTTTCTGCAATATTTTCCTTCAGCGACTTTACCTCAGCGATAAAACCGATTGCGTTGAGCTTCATCTTTCTGATCCACTGGATAACCTACGTCGGCATTTTTAAATTCAGGCTAGCCAAAGACCAGGAAGAGATCAGGGCTTTGATAAGTAAGTGGAAGGCAGGCTCCGTTAAGCTTACCAGTACACCTCCCCCTCTGCCTCCAGTAAGTGATGAAAAGCGAACAGCTTCTTTAACCGAAGAAAACGCTTATTTCAAGAAACTGGAATCCCTTTGCGCCAACGAAAGGATCTATCTCGACAACACTTTAGACAGAGTTCAAGTAGCTGAAATGTTAGGAATAAGCCCTGGCTATGTTTCTCAAATCGTCAACACCATTACGGGAGACAATTTCTCGACCTACATCAATCGCTATCGGATTGAGGCCATCAAAGTTATGATCGCTAGTAATGAGTTTAACAACTACAGTTTACTGGCCATCGGACTAGAATCCGGGTTCTCCTCAAAAACAACTTTTCACACAGCTTTCAAGAAATTGACGGGAATGACCCCGAATATGTACCGAAAAACACACAAGTAGGTTCGGATTTATAGGAATTCAAGGTTTCGGAACCTCTGGCAGTAGCATTCGGCCTACCATTGCCATAGAAACAACCAAATGAAACCATGAATTTATTAAAAAGCCTTTTAAGGTTTTCCCATCCCTATTCGTTTACCGCTACCAGACAAGCAGTAGACCGAAAGCAAGGAAAACTAAACGTAAACCATTTACTTACCGCTCTGCCTAAGGCCTCTATGGTCATTGTCTTACTGTTGCTTACCGTGAAGCTGGCGGCTCAGGACTCAACTGAAGCCCCATCTTTTCGCGAGAGGACCGACTTTAAGGTGGGCTATTTTGGCTCCATATTTGCCAACCAAGGCCTCAACCTCGGCGCCGAACACCTCTGGCTGGAAAAGGTAAAGGTCAAAGAAAGGAAGAAGGGGCCAAAAACGATCAAGTATCAACTGCTGCTGAACGGAAGCCTGGGTTACTCCACGAATTTCGCCACCAAAACCCAGAACGGGGTATTCACCTACTCTGGTCTAATCCTTCGCAGGGTCAATAATAAAAGCAGGGAGCTTTTCGTAGAGCTGAATCCGCTCGGCCTTTACCGCTCGGTCCTCCCCAAAACCTACGCGGTAGAAGGAGACAATGTCAACAGCGTATCTCTTCCCGGTAGAAGCTACTACGCACCCTCCATTGCCATCGGAATAGGACGGTTCCGGAAAGAGACAAAGCGATCTGGGTGGTACCTGAACCTCCAGTACACTGTCCTGAAAAACTACAATGCGGAAATACTTCCACTTCTCTCTTTGCACTTCGGCCGCAAATTCAATTTCAGTAAAAAATAAATACCATAAACCATGAATTCTAATAAGCTTAAAACAG
>CAYPIM010000198.1:0-9893 GCA_964410795.1 uncultured Lewinella sp.
CTGAAAACAGCCGATTGGCCCCTCCAGCTTCCAACAGAAAGAAAGCGCCAAGTGTAAAAAACTCTATAATTCCGAGGATGAGATGTCGCCAGTGTTGTTCCCAGTCAAGCTGGTCGGTAAGTTGTAATACGTATAGAAAGAGCAATGGCATACTCAGAAAATAAAAATGCAAGGGAAGCCAGACGAGTGCAAAATACTGTTCCAACAGCCCGACATTTCCCAACAGACTCGGAATAATCTCGATGGTATACGTCAGTAAAAACAATCCTAACAACAGTGTAGGCCGGTCCTTTTTATTGGCAACTATTAGCACTAAGCCCAAAATCACCCCCTGGGCCAGACCCAGTAAGTCAATCACATAGCTTGAGGTCAGTGCTTCCATAAAGTTTACAACTTTCTAGCGAAAGTCAAGTTGAGCGTAGAAAAGAGAGTTGCAATTTTAGCACTAATCTTTTGATTACTATTATCTTGTTTAGATAATTATTCCTTCCGCTACCACAGCTTGAAGGCATTTATACACGCAGCTTTCGCTCTCAAATATCGTTTTTTTTGGATCATCAATGCCTTTGCCCCCTCTACATCTGCGGCCGTAGCTCGCAGTAGAAAACAAAGCTTATTGACAGATCAAGGGTGTTAAAAAGGCTAAACAGTAGGCGGTCAGGGCCCTGTTACTCAGAAAAATTCTGCGTTGTATAATTTGAAACATATAGTCGTAAAGTCAAGACATCATCTTCGTACTTTTGACACACAAGCTAAACAAACAAAGATTACCGTCTCAAACATCCATGCGTATTAAACAATTATCAATACTCCTGTTCACCGGCCTCATTATATGGGCCATCACCTCTGCTTGTGGAGACAATGCGAAGGTAGAAGTCAGCTTCGCCAACGACATCCGTCCCATTCTGAAGACGAAGTGTATGTCTTGCCACGGTGGTGTCCGGCAGCTCGGCGGACTCAGTTTTTTGTTTGAAGAAGACATGTATAAGCCCCTTCGTTCGGGAGCACTGGCGGTAGTGCCGGGTGATCCAGAAGTAAGTGAGATGTACCTCCGGGTGATTTCCGATCAGGCACAGAAAGTGATGCCCCCCGAAGGTGGCCAGCTTTCTTTCGAGGAAACAGAACTGATCCGGCGCTGGATCGAAGAAGGAGCAAAATGGGAAGAACACTGGGCCTACGTGACGCCAGCCAAAGCTCAGATTCCCGCAGGAGCCGAGCACCCGATTGATGCTTTAGTTGAGCAAACTCTGCATGCTAAAGGGCTCTCCCCGGCACCTGCGGCCGCGCCCCACAATATCTTACGCCGCGTTTACCTGGACCTGATCGGCCTACCCCCGCCACTGGAAGTTGTGCGCGTCTTTGCGCAAGACCCTAGCGAAGAAGCATACCAAAAGATCGTTGACGACCTCTTGCAATCTCCACACTTCGGCGAACGATGGGCCACCTGGTGGCTTGATCTGGCCCGCTATGCCGACAGTCAGGGATATCAGAAAGACCACATCCGGCCCACGATGTACTTGTACCGCGACTGGGTAATTGAGGCCTTTAACCAGGATATGCCGCTCGATAGCTTCACCATCCGTCAGCTTGCTGGCGACTTGCTGCCCGAGCCAACAGGTCAAGACCTCCTCGCCACTGCCTTCCATCGCAATACAATGACCAACGACGAGGGCGGCACCGATGATGAAGAGTTCCGCGTCAAGGCCGTGCTCGACCGCGCCAACGTGACGATGGAAATCTGGCAGGGCGCCACCTTCAGCTGCGTGCAGTGCCATAGCCATCCCTACGACCCCGTCCGCCACGAAGAGTACTACGCCGTCAAGGGTTACTTCAACAATACCCTCGATGCGGACCTGACCTCCGATTACCCCCGCAAGCCTTTGCATTCTTTGGCGCGAACGCGGGTGCTGGGTGAGTTGAAAAGCAAGGTGAAGCAAGATTCGCTCTCCGACGACAAAATTGCGGCGCTCCGAGAAGCCATCATAGCTTATGAAAAACCCTTGCCCGTACCGGTAATGGAGGATTTGCCCGATTCGGCCAGCCGCGTAAATCGCCTTTTTGTACGCGGTAACTGGCTTATGGAAGCCGACACCATAGAGCCCCATCCTCCCGCAGCATACGACAAAACAGAAAAGGCATTCGCTCAAAATCGACTCGGCCTTGCCCAATGGCTGACCGACGATAAAAACGCGCTGACTGGCCGCGTACTCGTCAACCGTATTTGGGCCGAACTTTTCGGCCGGGGCATTGTGAAGACCGTCGAAGATTTCGGCATCCAGGGAGACAGCCCGACCCACCCGGAGCTGCTCGATTGGCTGGCCGTCAACTTCACCCAGGATCAGCACTGGCAGCTAAAGGCGCTTCTTCGCACCATCGTCACCTCCAAAACTTATCGTCAGGATAGTAGCATCCCCCCCCGGGCTTACGAACGAGACCCGGATAATAAATGGCTCGCCCGCGGGCCTCGTTTCCGCCTCGGTGCGGAACAAATCCGAGACCAAGCCCTGGCCATCAGCGGCATCCTCAACGATGAGGTCTACGGACCCAGTGTAATGCCCTACCAACCCGAAGGTGTTTGGAACGTGATCCGCCACGTCGCTCGTTGGCGTACAAGTCCGGACAAACAAAATCATCGCCGTGGCCTCTATACGTTCTTCCGCCGCGCCAGCCCCTACCCTACCATGCTGCTCTTCGATGCGCCGCCGCGTGAGCTTTGTGTCTCCCGCCGCATCCGGACCAATACGCCCCTGCAGGCGATGGTCACCCTAAACGACCCGGTCTTCGTAGAGGCAGCAAAGGCGCTTTCCGAACGCGTCAGAACCGCTGTTCCAGACAATCCTGCTCAACAAATCAGCCAGGCTTTCGCACTGGCTACCGCCCACCCTCCGGATGACTATCAACTTGAACGCTTGCAAGCGCTCTACCTTTTAAACCGGAAAGGCTTACAGAACGACTCGGCGGCAATGGAGACGGTTTGCCGAGCTATCCTGAACCTTGATGAGGTGCTGGTAAAGCGATAGCCCTTCATTTTAACCTACCAGACACTTCTGATTTCCCATGCAAAAGCTTACCCAAGAATTCCTCCGTCGTCAGCAGTCTTACCTTACCCGCCGCCAACTTTTCCGCGGCGCAGCCTTTGGCATCGGTGGTATGGCCCTCGGTATGCTGGGTTGTAACGGCCCGGCCACACCGAACAAAGAAATTGCGGAAGCCATCACCCGGGGCCTGCACCTGGCTCCTCACGCCAAGCGGGTCATCTTTCTGCATATGGCCGGAGCGCCATCCCAGCTGGAACTCTTCGATTATAAGCCTGAGCTTGCGAAACTAGACGGGCAGCCCTGCCCACAGTCATTTCTGGAAGGAAAGCGTTTCGCTTTCATTAAAGGAGTACCAGAAATGCTTGGTCCTCAGTTTAGTTTCCAGCAACACGGAGAGAGCCGCAGTTGGGTATCGGAGCTCCTCCCGGAGTTCAGTAAAAAGGTAGATGAGGTTACTTTTCTAAAGGCCGTACAAACCGAGGAATTCAACCACGCTCCCGCCCAGCTATTCATGCATACTGGCGGTACGCAGCCAGGGAAGCCATCCTTTGGCTCATGGGTAACCTACGGGCTGGGCTCAGACAATGAAGACCTGCCAGGTTTCATTGTCTTGGTATCAGGACAATCCCAGCCAAGTGGAGGGAAAAGCTTGTGGGGCAGTGGTTTTCTGCCGTCCAATTATCAGGGGGTGGAGTTTCGTTCGCAGGGTGATCCCGTGCTTTATGTCAACAACCCAAAGGGTATTTCACGGAACGTACGCCGTAATACGCTCGATGCCATCGGCGACCTAAACCGGCGGGAACATAAGGAAGTTGGTGATCCTAAAACATTGGCCCGCATTGAACAGTATGAACTCTCCTTCCGAATGCAGATGACCGTACCCGAAGCCACGGACCTGAGCGGAGAACCAGACTATATTCACGAACTCTATGGTACGGAACCTGGCCAAACCTCCTTCGCCAACAACTGTCTGCTGGCGCGCAGGCTCGCCGAGCGCGATGTGAAATTCATTCAGCTCTACCATCGGGGTTGGGACAGCCACGGGAGCAACAACTTTGAGAACCTCCACGGCGGCTTCAAGGAGCGGTGTCAGGAAGTAGACAGGCCCATGTCTGCTTTGCTTACAGACCTAAAGCAGCGGGGTATGCTGGAAGATACGCTTGTTGTTTGGGGCGGCGAATTCGGCCGCACGCCTATGCAGGAAAACCGGGGTGGTATTACCAACCCTTTCAAGGGCCGTGATCACCACGGCGCGGCTTTTACCATGTGGATGGCTGGTGGTGGCTTGCAGCCTGGCATAACCCACGGCACAACGGATGAGTTCGGATACTACCCTACCGAAGGAGCTGTGCACGTGCACGATCTACAAGCAACGATTTTACACCAATTAGGGGTAGACCACGAAAAGCTGACCTATCCTTTTCAGGGAAGAGATTTCCGGTTGACAGATGTACACGGACGGGTGGTTCGGGAGGTATTAGGGTAAGAACACGTTTAGGTGTACAAGTGTACTTATACACCTAAATTCGAATCTCCCTCACCTACTAGAAAACAAAAAAACGCATACGGCTTCCTGGGTGCAACCAGTTCGTCCGTATGCGTCAGTTCAAAGAGTAGTAGAAAAGAAATAGGGTGCTTAGTTCGCGTCAATCACGGAGCTGGCCCCCGTCGCATTTACGTTGATCGTGGGGTTACCCTTGAAGGAAAAACTGGAAGCATCACGCAGTCTTCCTTCTAGCAGGTCGTTAACGGTAAGAAAAACGGAGCTGGCGTCACTAACCTGAGCGTCGCAATTTTCTACCACGAAGTCAAAACCATTGACTTTACTGGCGTCTTCCACTTCCAGGTTCAAGGAGGCAGTAGTACCACTCGCGGTAAGGTTTGACGCATCTTTGATGATGAAAGTAAGTGGCTCGGTGGTAGAAAAGTCGATCAGTTCGCCCTTCACCGCGTCGTTCAGTACTATGCGATCAAGGTCTGGCGTAGTGACGGCCAGGCTGATGGTAGCGTTCTGGAAGTTACCACTACCAAGCCGCGCTGACAGCGTGCCGTTGGAAGTGGAGGTGATGACGCGGGCGAGGAGGTTGTCGTCTCCGGAGAGGACAACACTGTGTTCCGCTCCCTGGCTAATGGTGACCTGAAGGGCGTCACTAACTTCAATGACGGAGAACGCTCCACTGGTACGATCGTCGGTGATGATGTTGCCGGAGCCTTCGATCCGATCGTCGTCGCAGGCACTGGTGAGAAAAAGGCTAAAGGCGAGAAAGGAAAAGAGTAAATACTTCATGTTGGGTTGGTTTTGGTTTAAAAGAAGCGTGCAATTGTTAAGATAGACGGCTTCTATGTGCAAAAGGATGCATGCCAACCCAAAAAAGGTGTACCCTAAAGCAAATAATCAATAATGATTTAAGCAAACCCAGCTCGAAATACTCCTCTGGCTACCGTTGGCACAACCAAAGTAATTTTGAAGAACCTTGTTGGGAAACCATGTCTTTGCACCCGCGTCCGCGCCCATATTTCCTTTAAAAAGGAACGCTATCTTTTGGCGACCTTTTCTCGTAAAACACTATCCTTCCCGAAGGTAAACATCGCCGTAGGGTGCAGTACACTTAATCAGCTTGCCACCGCCACTGACCGAACCTATCAATCTGTGGTAGAATTCCTTTTCCTTACTCTTAGCATCATCAACGTCAATCGACATATTCGTGAACAACTCTCCGTATTCCGTAGTAAGGTCGAGCGTTGTACCCCAACCGCTAGGCACCGTAACATCTACAGCCCCGTAATTACTGTAGAGCTCCAAATCAGCCTGGGGCTTAGCTGAAGTGAATATTGCATTCACCTCACCGTACTTAGCCCGAGCGCTTATTAAATGCCCCACGTTCACCGCTTCGATACCTCCGTACTTCGTCTCTACCGTAACCGGCATGCCTACAGGGACGACAACTTTTAGAACAGCATCCACCTCAACGTTATTGAAGATACCTTTTCCTCCTTCTCTACCCCCAGAAATTATTCCGCCTTTACGGTCTGGAAACGCTTTATTCAACATCTTTACGTTTGGTTTTATTTCTCGGAGGTGGAGGACTCCATCTACCCGTTCTACGGAGAGTTTGCGCAAATCGGGCCGATCTGTTCCATCCACTGTAAAGATGTGGTCTACTTCAACGGCGTCCGTCCCTCCGGTGGTGACCGATACAGAACTGAAGGCGGCATAAATGTGTATGGCTTTTATTCCTTCGAGTGAAATAGACTGGGTTTCACTCTGAGTAAAGGCAATAAACGGACTGGCCGCCATGAGGAGACTGAAAAGGAATTTCATGATGATAAATTTTGCTTGGGTGTGGGGTTATTAAGAGGAAATAGGTTTTAAGGTCATTTAGCGCTTGTTGGGAAACTTGGTTCCGAACCGCGTACTCTTGATCATACGCCGGTTCTCGGGCGCTTTTTGTTACAGTAAACCGTAAAAAACTTTTGGTTCAATTGAGGTATCCTATTCTCCCTTGCGTTTTCTTAGGTATATATTCTTGTAGGGAGAAGTAAGTGAGATGGTTTTTCCGCCACCATTCAACACTCCTTTTACGTGATCACCATATCCTCCGCTATGTCTATTGTTGCGGTTCTGAGCTCCGTTGGCCGAGGCGGTAAAATCAAAATCAGTGTATAAGCTTCCATAGTCTGTACCCAGACTGAGATTTGCCGACACGTCAGCTGGTAGGGTAACGTCAACATTCTGGTAATCGCTTTCGTAGTCTAAGCCATTGATTTTTGCATCAGCCGCAAATACTACTTCAATTTCCCCATATACTGATTTCACCATCGGCATGTCTTGCACTTCTTTTGCCTCAATTCCTCCGTAGAGGCTTTCTGCAGTAATCTTCATACCTGCAGGGATCGTAACCGCCAAATAAGCATTTGCCCTGGTTCCTCCCCAGTCTCCTTTAGGTTCTCCATTTCTTTTATGGCTAACGGACATTCCGCGCCGGGCCACTTTGTCTTCAAATAAATCCTGACTAGGCCAACGCTCTATTATTTTGATCATACTACCCGTGCGAACAACTTCCAGTTTCCGAAGGTCTGGGCGGTCTTTACCTTCCACCGTTACTACGTGAGTTACTGAAATAACATCACTATCCGTCACCTCAATGAAAAGGCCACTCATATTGGCATTGAGGTGAATTTCGGTTGCGCCTTTACGGGCAATCTCTTGTTGGTCTCCCTGGCAATAGGCAAAGATTGGACTGGCTACTAGGAGAAGGCTGATTAAGAGTTTCATAATGTTAGGAGTTGAAACGTTAGAAATTACACTGTACTAGTATTCTAATTTTTTAGCTTACGAAGGTAAATATCTCTGTAAGTCGCCCGTAGAGAAATCAGCTTCCCGCCACCGTTCAGGCTCCCGTTCAGGCCACCCCGGTTGTCGTTTCTTTCCTTACGGTCGTCGCCATTATCAGCTTCCTTCATATTGGCCTTAACGTCAATGTCGAAGTCGGTGTACATATCACCATAGCTAGTGCTCAGGCGAAGGTCTGCTTTTACGCTTTGGGGTAGGGTTACATCCACCGTTCCGTAACTAGAATGAAGGTGAATATCCTGAGCTGGTGGACCAGAAGAATAAATCGCCTCAATACCTCCATAAACAGTGTTAACCGCTGCTGGCCCGTATACGTTGGATAAGTTAACGGTGTGGTACATCATACTCACATCAAGCTCTCCTTTGAAGTTATCAACATCCAGGTCTCCGCCCCGATGAGTAGACTGAGTAACCTTTACGACTGCGGTATTAGGTACATAGATCATCACCGTTCCGCTTCCCTTGCCAACCTGGCTAATGACGATTTTATCATCAAAGCCCTTAGAAGAAAGGCCAAAGCCAGTATTGTCCACCTTTCCTCCAGCGCTAATTTTACGCATCCCTTTATTTTTTTCCGAAATTTTCCGGTTCCCCCCTTTGCGATTGATTTTAAGCTCGGTGCCATCGTGGCCGATGATCATAAGTCGATCAATTTCCTCTAGTTCAATCGTTTTTTTGCCCACCTCTATCCGATGTTCGGGCTGGGCGAAAAGGAAGAAAGGCGAAATAGAGAAAAGGAGAAAGAATAAGTATTTCATTGTATTGGTAGTTTGGAGCTCGTTAGTCAAATCAGGCGTTAGTCCTGGGCTTGTCCGCCGAGCAAATAGTTATATTGACTTGAGCTAGCAGGTACAAAGTTTTAAATCAATTTAAAGCTTGCCATCTGCGCAGCATCACGTACGGGTTGAGGTAATGTATCCGTATCAATCAGATCTTCGAGGTAGGGAATTACCCGTTTCTCGTTCATCCCTACGAGCGTTTCCATCAATTCGAAACGGACTACGGGAGGAGGAGATTCATTCATTGCGGCAAGCAGTTCATCCCGAACGCCGGGGTCATTGGGGAAGCGGCTTAGCGCTTCCAGCGCGGCGAGGCGAACGTTGGCATTCTCATCATTCCGCAGCAGATAGCCGAGGTTCGTGGTCGTTACCGGGTCTGTTTCTCGCAGGTCGAAAGTAACCGTCGTCGCTTTAATGCGGTTACTCGTTCGGTCACTCTTCATTAGTTCCATCATTTCCATCACCAGGGTGCGGTGTGCAGCAAGTTGATGGTCAGTCTCTGTACTTAAGCTTCCTTGGTAAAAGCGGCCAGCCGTAAAGACCAGGGCAATCGCCGCAGCAATACCCGCTACCTTCCAGGCGAGGGATCTGACTTTAGCGACAGATTTCATCACGGGTGCAGCTTCAGGGGAGGAAGTCGTTGCTGCCAGCATCTCCGCAAATCGAGCATCAGCCGCAGCCGAAGGCTCCTCCTCGGGCGCAGCAGCAATTTCGTTCATCAAGCCCTCCAGCTCGAGCATTTCAGCGTAAAGCGCAGGGTCTTTGCCCAGCGCAACGGCCACTTCGGCGCGCCGGTCGTCGTCCAGCTCTCCGGAGAGATAGTCGATAAGCATGGCTTCGGTGATCGGATTCATTGTTGTTCTATTTTGGCATAATTAATGCGAAGCTGCTTCACAGCACGGTGAATGCGCACTTTCACATTGGCTTCGGATAAGCCAAGTACTTCGGCAATCTCGGCGTACTTCAAGCCTCGCTTCCAGGCCAAGTCTACCACCTCCCGGTAGTTGTCCGGCAAGGCGGCCAGGGCGGCAACTGACTGGCTGCGCGTTTCTCGCTTCTCCCAGTCCCAGTGTGCGGAAGGTGTCAGTAGGGGCAATGCGCCCATATCCACACCATCTTTTACTGGCATTCGCCCTTCCTTTTTCCGGCTGTCATGCATCGCATTCCGGGCGATGGTAAACACCCAGCTTTTAAAAGTAGAACCTTCCCGAAAAGAAGCCCGATACTTTATCACACGTTCAAAGGTTGTCTGTAACAAGTCTTCCGCCGTCGCAGGTGCGTTCACCCGTTTGAGCAGGAAGCCATATAGGGGCCGCCGGTAGCGTTGGTACAACTCCGAGAGTTGTTCCATTTGGCCGTTTGCTACGGCTGCCATAATGTCTTCGTCAGTGTGCATTAAGCGGGTGTTCGAATAGGGTTACCTGCTCTTTGAGGAATGGTTACAATAATAAGTCAGTTTTTTTGTCAAAAGGTTATTCCGAGTCTGTAACCACCATTAAGCAAAGGCTCGCATAAGCTGAAGTGTGGTTTTGCATTCCTCCGAAAATAGAAGACCCAGCTCGGTAACAAGCTGGGGTGAATTTCCAGTGGCAGCGGGCGCAGTCGGTCTTGCTTGGCTTTGCGTACTGGCTGAATCAGAAGAAACAGGCTGGTATCTAGCAAAAGACTTCGTTAACCGGCCAGTTTAAAAGCATTTCCCAAGGCTTCCGCGCGAGTTTTTTT
>CAYPIM010000199.1:0-9882 GCA_964410795.1 uncultured Lewinella sp.
TCTATTTTGGCTCCCTCTCCGTCGAGCCTTGGGCGAGACGTGTGGGAGAGGGCGGAAAGTCAGGTAGTCAGGTAGTACACTGCTATCTATTTTGGCTCCCTCTCCGTCGAGCCTTGGGCGAGACGTGTGGGAGAGGGCGGGGGGAGAGGCGGAAAGTCATATAGCTCAGGTTAGCTTGGGCTATTAATTAAAGGATTACTTCTTGGAAATTTTATTTGCGTAATGCGCAGGGTGTAATTCCATGTAGGTTAGAAGACGTGATACTTTTATGACGACAAACCTCTGATGTCCAAAGCCCAAAAGCGAATTTTATACGAATACTTATGTTTATATGCGTTTAAAAACGGCTAAACGTTTGGAAGAACCATAACCTATGCATATTCTGACTATCTGACTATCTGACTATCTGACTATCTGACTATCTGACTATCTGACTATTCACTACCTTCGCGGTTAAATAGTTGCCAAGACAACAAAATTTTAAATTATGCCTAACAAAGTATACATCTGCGCCGCAGTTCGCACTCCAATTGGCTCCTTTGGAGGAGTCTTTAAGTCACTTTCTGCTCCTCAACTGGGAGCTGCAGCTATAAAAGGTGCATTGGCAAAAGCTGGTGTTGC
Source organism: uncultured Lewinella sp. (assembly GCA_964410795.1). Taxonomy (GTDB): domain Bacteria; phylum Bacteroidota; class Bacteroidia; order Chitinophagales; family Saprospiraceae; genus Neolewinella. The sequence continues at coordinate 622 of CAYPIM010000199.1, forward strand.
TCCTGAACAGGTACAGGAGGTATTGATGGGCAACGTAGTTTCTGCGAACCTTGGCCAGGCTCCTGCACGCCAGGCCGCCTTAGGTGCTGGTATTCCTAATTCAGTTCCTTGTACACAGGTAAATAAGGTCTGTAGTAGTGGAATGAAAACGGTAATGTTTGGTGCTCAATCCATTATGCTCGGTCATAACGACCTGGTTGTTGCTGGCGGAATGGAAAGTATGAGCAATATCCCTTACTACGTACCGGATGCGCGTTGGGGATCTAAGTTTGGTGATCGTAAATTGATTGATGGCCTTAGTAAAGACGGCCTGACGGACGCATATGATCAAAACGCCATGGGGGTCTGCGCTGACGCAACCGCTGTGAAGTATGAATTTAGCCGGGAAGATCAGGATGCCTATGCTATTGATAGCTATAAGCGTTCTGCTGCGGCGACTGAGGGCGGTGCTTTTGCCGACGAGATCGTTGCGGTCAACGTTCCTCAGCGTAGAGGAGATGATCTGGTGGTCACGGAAGACGAGGAGTACAAAAAAGTAAAATTCGAAAAAATTCCCGCCCTGCGCCCAGCCTTTTCTAAGGACGGAACAGTAACGGCTGCTAATGCAAGTACCATCAACGACGGAGCTGCGGCCCTCGTTCTCGTCAGTGAAACAAAAATGAAAGAACTAGGCCTCAAGCCTTTAGCCGAAATTATCTCCTTTGCGGATGCTGCCCATGAGCCCGAGTGGTTTACTACTGCACCGACGCTTGCGGCACCGCTTGCCTTGCAACGGGCGGGGCTGAAGATGGAAGACATCGACTACCTTGAAGTGAACGAAGCCTTTGCTGTAGTGCCAATGGCCTTTGGAAAAGAACTTGGCGTAGATCGGGAGAAGATGAACGTCCACGGAGGAGGTGTTTCTCTAGGCCACCCACTCGGCACCTCCGGCGCCAGAATTATCGTTACCCTGGTCAATGTTCTTCGTCAAAAAGGCGGAGAGTACGGCCTCGCTACACTTTGCAATGGTGGAGGGGGAGCCTCGGCTATTGTTGTCAGATTAGTAGATTGATAGGAGGTAGATTTACAGGCTATTGCATGGGGTTATGGAGGAACTCACTTCGTTTGTGACGGCTTTGCCGCTGAAAACGATACCCCCTTTCCAAAAGATGAATCCGTTACGAACGGAGCGAGCACCTCATTAAAGGAGCCTATAAATCTATCGTACTATAAATCCATCAATCTATATTTTTCCCTTATCTTTTCCCCATGAAAAGACTCTGCCCTGAATGCGGCGAGGAATACACCGGCCGTGTTGATAAAAAATTTTGCTCAGCCGCTTGTAGAGCCACTCATCACAACCGGCGTAATGCTGAGGAATTATCTTTTCAGCGAAACGTCAACAACATCCTACGGCACAACCGTAACGTACTCGCGGAGTTGAACCCCGATGGTAAGGCCAATGTCCGTAAGGAACGACTGATTGACCGGGGGTTCAAATTCAGGTATTTTACCAATCAGTACGTAACCAGGAATAAGACGCTGTATCATTTTTGCTACGACTTCGGCTACCGGGTAGATACCGAAGACAGCGAATGGGTGTTCCTGATTAAACGACAGGAGTACGTAGAATAAAAGCCTTAGTCGCTCAAAACGAAAGTGTTTCTTTTTTCCTAACGGGAACCAAACTACCCGCCCTCCGCGTTCGGTAACCGACAACCGACAACCGACAACCGACAACTGACAACTGACAACCGACTAATCATGGTACCAAAGAACGATCACCTGTTGACTGGCCTCCTAGTATCCCTACTCATTCCCGTAATCGCCTACTTCTTGCTCCTGCAACTGCAAGGAATGATCAGTGAAGGATCCGGCAAAGCCATTTCTTTTGAACTGCGCACCGTTGCGCTGATCGCAATCTGCCTGAACGTGCTACCGCTTAACTATTTTCGCAAGACTTACCGGAACCTGAGTTTACGTGGCCTCGCTACCGGTACGATGATTTTAGCCATCGCCTGGTTCTTCTATTTCGGACGGGACTTGCTGGGGTGACTCGGTTATCGGTTGTCCGTTGTCCGTTGTTGCATCGGGTAACCGACAACTGACAACGGACAATTGATAAACGAAAAAGAGAGCGGCTCCGATTGGAACCGCTCTCTTAAATATCCGGATATAAGATGACTTTTGGGTGTTCTCATCTTTCGTGAACGATCCGGGAGAAAGTAAAAAATATTCGCAATACTCTCATGAGATAATGATCCTCGCAATTGAGGTAATGTCCGTAAATTGTTCTATACCTAAACTAAAACGAGGTCGTGATTCATGAGTATGCAAACAAAGGTAATCCGATTGTCCGGTTGGGCTGCATATCCATGCTATTGCTTACGGAGCGGGGGTATTGACTTATTTAACGGTCTTAACAAAGCCTAAAACTGTTCAAGTTGCTGCTGAACTGAAGCTGCCCCTGCCGCAGGGCTGGATTTTTGAGGCTGTAAATCTGCTTCAATGGCTTGTAGCTTGGTTAAGGCACTGTGGTTGGTGAGGTCATGGTGGCTAGGAACAAGGGAAACATAGCCGGCTTGGAGCGCATTGGCGTCAGCATCTTCCCTTTTTTCATTGTTGACGAATTTGCCACTAAGCCAGTAGTACGGACGGCCACGGGGGTCTTGCCCCTTCACGTATTCTTCCACCCAGCGGGCTTCGGCTTGTCGACAAACCTTGATGCCACGAATCTGTTCGGCGCTAAGGTTAGGAATATTGACGTTGTAAAGGTTGCCTTCGTCCATTCCGTGTTCGAGGACGTGGCTGATAAGTTTCTCTACGTAGGGAACGCAGACCGTAAAGTCAGCCTCCGCCCGGTAATCCAAGAAGCTGAAGCCGATACTGGGAATTCCTTCAAGACTTGCCTCCATTGCTGCCGAGAGGGTGCCAGAATAGATGATGTTGATGGCGGCATTAGAACCATGGTTAATACCCGAAACACACAGATCGGGTGTACGGCCTTTGAGGAGGACGGACTTTGCAATTTTGACACAGTCTACGGGAGTGCCACTGCATTCATAGGCCTCCACCTCGTTTCCGAAGGCGTTGCTCTCACGTACAAAGACGGGGCGCTCAATGGTAATGGCGTGGCCTTGGGCGGATTGAGGACTATCCGGAGCAACTACGAGAACATCACCAAACTTTCGGGCAGAGTTGACGAGGGCTTTCAGACCTCCGGCGGTGATGCCATCGTCGTTGGTTACCAGTATCAGGGGCATGGGCTATGGATTTAAAAGGGTATAAATAGTGTAAAGCCACCGCGACGGCGAATGGTTGTGTGAAGATAGGGTTTAAGGGCGGGTCTAAACCTCCTTGCTTTCATAATCCTTCGCATTGCACCTGCGCGCGCGCCGCCAATTCCGAAAATGGAATTCCGTGGCCCTCGGATATGATTCAGGACCACAGAAGATTCGTACTTTCACCCCATGGCAAAGAAGAAGAAAAAACAACGTGCTCCGAAAACGGTGCGCCAGCCCCAACCCGTAGCCATTCAGAAAAAGACTTCCGTGGAGTCTGATTTGCCCTGGTTCCGTAAGGTGAAAAACCAGGCTTTGCTCCTGTTTGTCCTATCCTGTGCAATCTACGCCAATACCCTTGGCCATGATTTTGCCCTTGATGATGCCATCGTAATTACCGACAATAGCATTGTACAGAAAGGCGTCTCTGGCTGGGGAGAACTCTTCAGTCATGACACTTTTTACGGCTTTTTCAACGATGAGTCTAAGACCAATTTGGTGGCCGGTGGTCGTTACCGACCGCTTACCCCAGCCATGTTTGCCTTAGAGCAACAGATCAGCTCCGGACCGTTTTTACACCACCTGCTCAACGTGCTTTGGTACGGCTTGCTGGTGGCGGTCGTTTTTGGCTTTGTGCGGGACCTGGCCAAAGATGACGACCGACTCCCCTGGTGGTTCGCGCTTGGTGTTGCGGCCCTTTTTGCTGCCCATCCCCTACACACCGAGGCGGTGGCGAACATCAAAGGCCGTGATGAAATCATCGCTCTACTCGGTGCTCTAGGCGGTACCTGGTTGATTTTTAGGTCGGCAGAGCGGCAACATTTTTTGGGCGCGGCCGCAGGTGCAGTGTTGGTTTTTTTGGGCTGTCTTGCTAAAGAAAATGCCCTGACCTTTTTGGCCGTTATCCCTGCCGTCCTCCTTGTATTTGGAGGCAAAGACCAAAGCATGGCAAGGTTGAAGTATTTTTTGCCCGCCCTGGCGGCCGTTGGGCTTTTCCTTGTCGTTCGTACTTCTGTTATTGGCTTCTCCCTCGGAGACCCCGTCTTGGAACTGATGAATAATCCGTTTTTGGAGTTGAAAAACGGGAGCTGGAACCACCTTTCCGCCGGAGATCGTTTTGCTACCGTAATGCATACCTTGTGGGAATACATCAGGTTGCTCTTTGTTCCAACTGGCCTGGTGCACGACTATTACCCGATGTCAGTACCCGTAAAGTCTTGGGGACAGTTCACGCCCTGGCTTGGTTTACTACTGCACCTGGGGCTCGGAGCATTTGCCTTGCTTAAGTTCCGCAGTTACCGTTTTATCGCTCTCGGTATCTTGATCTACCTGGCATCTTTGTCCATCGTTAGCAATGTTTTCTTCAGTGTCGGTACAAATATGTCTGAGCGCTTTCTTTTTATGCCCTCACTTGGCTGGGCCATTGCAGTTACGGCTCTGGTAGTACGTGGTGTTCGTAAGTACAGCGGGACGCTTGCTTATGTTATCCCCGTGTTGGTGCTCCTATTCTCCGGGCTGACGATTGCCCGCAACCCCGTTTGGAAAGACAACTTCACACTCTTTACCACTGATGTAGAGAAACAACCCAACTCTGCTAAACTGCTGAACGCCGCAGGAGGTGCCAAGGTCGATCGCTACCAAAAGCTCTCCGCTACTGAGAAGCCAAGCCAGACAAAACTGCTAACCGAAGCAGCGGATCACCTGACCCGAGCTACGGGGATTCATCCTACCTATAAAAACGCTTACCTGCTGCGTGGCAATGCGAACCTGTTACTTGATCAGTTCGATCAAGCCATTGCCGATTATGACCAGGCCCTGGCTTTAGATGGCGGCTATCAGGCTGCAACGGAAAATCTGGTCATTGCCCTCACCGCAGCAGGCAAGGATGCCGGCGAAGCAAAAGGGGACCTCTCCGGTGCTTTCAATTACCTGCGGCGTGCCGAACAACTCGCTCCCAACAATTACGAAACCCTGCGTCTGCTGGGAGTAGCTTCTGGTGTCTCTGGGCAGGCAGCACAGGCACTGAGTTATTTCAAACGGGCCTCGGAAGTAAACCCGGACGATGCCGATGCACGCTGGAACTACGCCATTGCACTATACAACGCTGGCCAGACCGAAGCCGCAGAGGTGGAGTTTGTCGCTGCGGAACGCCTGAGGCCGGGAATTCGACAAGAACGGGCTGGGGGATAAATTGAAGTAGACAGCTTCCGGAAATGAAATCTTCTTCGCCGGAAAGGAATCGTACCCGCTTACCAGGTTTGTAACAACAGATAAACTGCCGCCCCAAGCGCCACCGCTACATTCATGGAAGTGTTCTGCCCAAACATGGGCAAGTGTACGCTGCCATCACAAAGGGCCAGTAACTCGGGTGGAACACCGTGGTCTTCTGCGCCGGCAACGAGAATAACTTCACGCGAAGAAGCAAGGACCGTTGGGGGGAGTTCGTAATTGAGTAAAGATTTGCTCTGGTCCGTAATTTCTAAAGCAATGATATAGGCGCCTTCTTCTTTGTACTGGCGTAGTAAGGCTTCCGAATCAAGACCGTAGCTGAAAGGGACGCTCCGAACGGTAGATCGGGCAGTTTTAGCTATTTTAGGATGAGGCGGCTGAGGCGTAGTACCGCCTAAAAGCAAACCGGCAAGACCTGCAGCATCAGCAAGCCGGAAGGCTGAACCGACGTTGCGCGGGTCTCGCCAGTTGGGACAGAACAAACGAAGCGGGTGTCGTTTGCCTGAGTTCTTTATCTCATGGTGCTCCAGTTGTCGCATGATTAAGAAGATAAAGAATTCGTTTAAAAGAGGGAAGGAAAGGATAAGCCAATATCCAGCGCTTATTCTTTTTCTTAATCAGTGAAGGAAATCAGCTCAATATCGAAGATCAGGTCAGAGTTGGGGCAGATGTTACCTGTTCCTCTTACGCCGTAGGCGAGATTTGAAGGAACGAAAAGACGAATTTTACCGCCAGCGCCGATAAGGCGAATACCTATTTGCCAGCCTGGGATGAGGCGGCGGAGGTTGAAGCGAACTCCATCAGGGTTAGTAGACATATCGAATACTTCATCGTTGGTCTGCATTCCGGAGTAAATCACCACGACATCTGCGTCGGCATCTGGTTTGTCTTCACCTCCGGGCTCAATAATGGTGTAGCGAAGGCCAGAGTTCTCGTCAACTTCGGGGGTAATGTTATTGGTGGCAAGGTACTGGTCCATAGTAGTCAGTCCTTTTTCTTCAAAGCAGGTTTCGATGTCGCATCCCATTGCCAGGAAAACGACGGTGCAAAGCAGGGTAATGTAAAGTTTCATGTTGGTTTTTTTTAAGAAACGCAAAGGTACGCCAGTCCGCTGTTTGATTACAAGACTTATTTTTTATTTGGTAAACCAACTGACGGACAGGCGGCTGGAGAAAAGGGTTAGTACTTACGCTCAATCATTGGTGCATCGGTGCCCGGACCGGTTTCCGATTTTCGAATTTCATCAAGGCGATCTCTGCAGGTGGTGCAGCTGCCAAGGTGCTCGCTGAATCGGCGTTGAGCTTTCGGGTCGGACTTCTTAAGGCGCCCGGCCCAAAAGTCGGCCAGCTCTTCATCACTCAGGTGACGGAAGGCGCCCACTACCTCTTTACCTATGTAGTAGATAATGATCAATGCCGCTACGAGAACAATTATTTTTCCCATAGGGCTAAGATAAGTCTAAGATCACACTACTGGCCATTTTGGTTTCCTTTCGCTGCCCGGCTGCCTGGGGCGCTCCCCCTCAAGCCTGAGACGAAATGTGTGGGAGAGCTAGAAAACCCCAAATGCCCTGGAATGCGCAAAAAAGGAAAATTCTGCTGCTCGGTAAGCGGTTGCGAAGCGTAAGATGAATACCTCATAAAAGATTGAAAACCTTAGCACTGTCGGTGAAAAATAGAATATAATTAAAAATCTGCGGGTAAGAAGTGGCCTGAAAGTGTCCGTGGTTTTGGAGGGTTTTGGTCAGTACTTGCAGGCATTCCAAGGAAGCACGGCATTGGGAAACATCTCCAGATATGCTTACTTCCATCACTTTTATTACCACCAAAATTTTTAATTATGAAGTACTTATCAATAACCTTAATGTTCTGCTTTCTGGCATTTTTTAGCTGTGAGCGGGAGGATGCGTTTCCTGAGACGCACGGGCCGGTTGAGCCTTTTTCTAGTATGGAGAGTTTCGATGGCAGCTCTGCTTCAAGCTCGTTAGCATCCGCTACGATTATTACCGGTGTTTTTTCAGACATTCAGACGCTTACTGATTTTCTAAATGAAAATGTCAAAGATCCGTCCAACATTGATGAGGCCGATTTGGAAACTGCTGCCATCGCTACCGGAGTCGATTTGCGAGCGGTTGTTGCTCAGCTAGAAGATGGGTTTGCGATTATGCGAGAGCGGGGTGAGAATCCAACGGGTCTTGGTATTCGTTTAGCCCGAAGTGTGTCGCCCGATTTGTCAAAGAAAGGCCCTTGCTTAGAGCAGTACGAGCAAGATATGATAGCAGCCGTTGTTAGAACAGCGGGGTGTGTTATTACTTTTCAAAGCTCTCCGTATGCGCAGGTAGGGTGTGGGGCTGGTTTTATAATACTAGCTTCTATTGCTGATAACGCATTTGATGAATGTTTAGACCGTACCTATCCTAATGCTTCAAGTAATCCATAACTAGTAACTATACAATTTTATCACTTTTAAAATAAATAATTATGAAATCTTTATTGCAATCTTTATTGCTTTTCGTTGCACTCGTATTTGCTCTTTCATCCTGTAATTCTCAGGAAGATAGCTTGACAAAATTCTCCCTGGATTCTATCGCGTTTAGCCAGGAATTTGAAGAATATTTTACAGCGGATAATATGCTCCTTAATTTTATCACTACTCATGATGTGGACATGGCTGCGATGGAAAAAGTCGCTACTGATTACGCTCGGGAATACGGCGATGTGGAAGTTCCATCTAATGTTTTTCAGCATATTGAAGGTGCTTCTGAATTGCACCAACTCATGCTCAATCGTGCAGCTGCAACTAAAGTTGTTGATCGAAAATTTGGCTTCCTCAGTATGTCTGAAAGCGATCGTCAAGTCATAAAGGACGCCTACCGTGCTGTTCATCCCTTTATTCTTTCTACGCCAGAGTTGGAGGAAATCATCCATATGCGTAAAAAGCACTAGCCATGAATTAAGAGGGGCGTGATTGAATACTTTGTCTCTCTCTTTAACTCGTATTAAAAAAAACAAAATAAATACATTATGAAAAAATTAATTATGTGCGGTGGATTACTCCTCGCCACTTTGTCTCTTCATGCTATTGACTGTTTAAGGTCATTTCAAATTGACATGGAGGACGCATACATTCAAGCTTCTTCACAATTTGATCGCTGTCAAGACAATCAAGTTACTATTGGAAAATGCTTTCGGGAGACTTCTACAGCTCTTAATCATAATATTGGAACTGCTGCCGATGACTACGATGATTGTATGAATCGTAATGGAGAGCCTCTTCCATAAATAATCCATAAGCACCAGGCCTTTTGTCATACAAAAGGCCTGGTTTTGGAGTATGGGCGTATTGAGAGAGTTTTATAGCGTCGATGTATTTCCGTTATCTATAGATCTTTTTCAATTCTATAACTATGATGTTTTTATTGAATCTTGAAAATTAAAAAAGATACTTAAAATGAAGCTCCATGCTGTATTAATCCCTTACCTGCTTTTATTTTTTATTCTACCGTTGCCTTGCCCGGCGCAGAGTCAGGAAGATACTCTTACTAATGTCGAACAGATTGCCAATAGTGAAGAGTACGAAGTATATGCTAAGTCTGTCCAGCTTATTGCCTATTTCTTAAATGATAACGATGTTGATTTTTCAGCGATGAGTAGAGCTATGCTAAACTACTCTGCTACGGGAGATACGGAGGATTATCCAATAGAAATATTCAAAGGTATTCCTAATGCGGTAAAGCTTCATCAGCTTAGTATCAACAGGTCTTTAAAAAAGA
>CAYPIM010000200.1:0-9842 GCA_964410795.1 uncultured Lewinella sp.
GGAGACGTGGCAGCTCGCTACGCTCGTAAAACCAATGTGCTAAAATCAAACTTCGGCGACCACTAGCGTTCTGTCGACTCTGTCGATGATTACCCGTTGCGGGTTTTTACAGTCAAAACACCCAATGTTTTTTTGGAAAGCCCCTCTCCGCCGAGCCGGAGGCGAGGCTTGTGGGAGAGGGGGTGGGGAGAGGCCGCTAAGGGGGAAGCCCTACAGATTAGACACCCTACGCTTAAAGCTTGATTTGAAACAGGCAAACCGGTTCTCCGTGGTAGTGCTCCGGGAGCCCGTCTGTATTCTGCATAGGGAACATGCCGAGGAAATCGAAGCCGGCTTCAGTATAGTGTTTGATCAGTCGCTTATTGTCGCCCAGCGTATCCAGTCGGACGAATTCTTTGTCCAGAGATTTGGCGTGAGGAATGGCCCACTCTACGATGGATTTCACAAAGTTCAGGCCCCGGAATGCTGGATTGGTGGCGATCCGGTGAATGTAAACGGCAGGGTTAGCATTGCGCTCTTCCCAGATTTGTTCGTCGGAGAAAGTAGTGGCCCAGACGCAGGCGACTTTGCCATCAACTACGACTTTCCACTGGTGATTTTCGGCTATTTCGCGCCGAACCATCTCTGGGTCGAATTCGGGCCAGACGACCACCGTTCCGATCTTGCGTTGGTGGTTGGCGGCGTGGCCGTAGAGGGTGAAGATGTTATCAAAGTCGCTGTCGTTAGCGTTAAGAATGATCATGCTTTAGGCTGTTTGTGTTCGTACGGACTCACTTCCGAGGATGATTTGTTTGCGTACCGGCCCCCAGCGGTAGCCGCCGCTTTCACCACTCGCTCTGATCACCCGATGACAAGGAATAAGGAGCGCAATGGGGTTTTTCCCAATGGCGGTGCCTACCGCGCGGGATGCACCGGGTTGACCGATAGCATTGGCAAGCTGGCCGTAGGTGGCCCTGTCCCCATCTGGGACATTCAGCAGTGCGCGCCAAACTTTCAGTTGAAAGGGCGTACCGCGCAGGTGCAGGTTCAGCCGGACTGGTTTATCCTTGAGGTTACTGATGGCAGCTACCGCGAGTTCATGTATTGGGGCGCGGCCGCGGGTGCAATGTGCGTTAGGGAAGCATTGTTCGAGTTCCGTAAGCCCGGAGGCTTCGTCGTCAACGAAGGTAAGATGGCAAATGCCTTTGTCGGTAGAAGCCACTAGTAAATGGCCGAAAGAACATAGGTAGAATTCATAAGTAATGGCGAGCCCTAAGCCTCCGCTGCGGTACTCGGCCGGCGTCATCGCTTCTATATTAACGAAGAGGTCATGGAGCCGGCCGGTGCCGGAAAGCCCCGCAGCACTGGCAGTGTGGGATAAGGGCCCTTTGTTCTGTTTTAGTAAACCCTTCGCGAACTCCAAACTTAGAAACCGTAGGAATTTCTTCGGGCTTACCCCCGCCCATTCGGTGAAAACCCGTTGAAAATGATGGGGGCTAAGGTGTACGTGCCGGGCTACGTCTTCCAGCGAGGGCTGTTCACGAAAATTATCGTTCAGGTAGCGGATGGCCCGTTCGATGGTGGCATAGTGGCGGTCGGTAGAAGTCATAGCGCAAAGGTGGGCTTTAACGGGCCGTGGGGCAACCCGATTCTTGCGGAGTTGCTAACTTTTGCCCCTAAACCGCATCTTTGCATCCTGCGTCCGCGCCTAAAGGACCGGAAATAAGTGAACCATGATTAAAATTGTTACCAAGCTCTCTCGCTCTGATGAAGACCTGAACTACGGTGATATCTACTACACCGTCTTCCCGATTAAGGCCGCTGATGTCAAAGAGCTGCTCAAACGAGAAAAAAACCAGTTCCGCGTTATCATTAACGTGAACGGAAAAGGAAACATCAGCAGTGGGTTGATGCCAGACGGCAAAGGCAACTTTTTCGTGACGGCGAGTAAGGAGGTCCGTAAACGCTTCGGCATTGAGTTATACGATGAGGTAACGTTGACTATTTCCCCCGACGATAGCGAATACGGCATGCCGGTACCAGAAGAACTCGTCGAACTCTGGGCGGTAGACGAAGAAGCCTATACCGTTTTTCATAAGCTAACGCCCGGCAAACAACGTGGCCTGATCTACCAAATAAGTAAGCCTAAAGGCACGGAAACGAGGATTAAAAAAGCCGTTCAAATCAGTGAATACCTTAAGGGTGTAAACGGTAAGTTGGACTATAAAGCATTGAATGCTTACATGAAAGCGGATAATGTGAATTGGTAGCCGTTCGGCAGCCTTAAGGTTGCTGTTTTACCAGCTTTAGCCCCGAATTAATGGCCTGAAACTGAGGTTTAATGGCTTTTTGACGTAGAACAATTATCTTTGATTGTACCTGAAACACCAATAATGAACACCCATTACACTCCTTCCGAAAACATTGACACTTCGCGAACCATCATTGCCGTAGTGATTGCGCTGGCCCTGGTCATCTGCTTGTCGTTCGTCTATAATGCCATCGTTAGTTTCATTCCCATCGTTTATTTGTGCGTGTTGGCGCCGATTGGATACGCGATCGTGCTAGGGTTGCTTACGCGCGCTGTTGTCCATTTTGGCAAGTTTCGCAGTCAGAAGAAGGGGATTGCCCTGGCTGTATTATTTGGCCTTGCCGCAAACTATACTCAGTGGTATGCTTACCTCGACTATATTTGGTTGAACGACTTCAACTTATCCTTTGGTTCCTACCTCGGTTCGCTCTTCGGTGGGCTGGGCTGGGGAGACGCCCTGCGTGCCGTAGGGGTGTCCAACACTTACGGCTCGTGGTCCATCGGTACTTCCGGGACCCCGGTCAACGGAATTATCCTCACCCTGGTCTGGGTTGTCGAGTTCTTAGTTTTACTTCTCTATCCGGTCTGGACGTTACGCAACAATCGGAGCGCGCCTTTTTCTGAAGAGCAGGATCGGTTCTACGACCAGTTTGTGCTGGATAACCTTTTCCAAGGAATATACACGCCGAGCAAGGCGGAAGCCGGACTGGTGGAAGATCCGCTGGTGTACCTCCAATCCATAGAGCTTAACGCCCGGCACCCCGGCTCGCGGGTGGAGGTGTACTATTTGCCAAACGAAAGTAATGCCTACCTCAGCATGCTGCGTACCCGGGTAGACGAGAAGAACAACGAGATTGCCGTGCCAATCGTTAGAGAATTCCGCATCAGCAATCGGGACGCTAAACGGATTCTGGATGGTTTTGATCACACGAAAGATCTGCTCAATATTTTCGGTGACTAACTATTGGGTTGAGCGCTTGCCGCGCGATTACTATCAAAATCGCGCTGCGAACACTCACCTCAATGGCCATTCCTCAATTCAAATACTCCCTACCTTGCGGGCATGGCAGACTCTCCAGACTTCTACGAAATCCCCGCCCGATCCTCCGAAGGCGAATTCCGCGACCGTGGCAGCAAATTTGTTGCTGCCTTGCGCCATGTCCGGGATGAGGATGAAGCCCTGGCAGTAGTGGAAGAGCAGGCGAAATTGCATTTTAAGTGCAACCACCACTGCTACGCTTATCGCCTCGGCCCCGGCCAGGACCGCTGGCGCGCCAATGACGACGGTGAGCCCTCCGGTACCGCCGGGAAACCGATCATGGGCCAGATCGATAAGGTGGGCTGGAGCGACGTTGTAATCGTGGTCAGCCGCTATTGGGGCGGGACAAAGCTTGGCGCCTCAGGCCTCATCAATGCTTACCGCGAAGCCGCCCGTTTGGCCATTGAAGCAGGGGAGAGCACCCTGCAACCGCTAACGGAAACGGTCGTTTTACGTTTTGGCTACGAACTTATGAGCCCGGTTATGTCCGCCCTCTCCGCCCTGGAGTTGGAGATGGCTGAGCAGGACTTCGGTACTACGGCTGTTGTTAAGCTGGAACTGCCGCGTAGCACCGTCCCCAGCACCGTACAGGCGCTGAAAGCTGCCATTGCAGGTGTCTACCTGGATGAAGTTGATGAGGAGTTTGCGGTAGACGGACTTGAGTTGGAAGTATTAGCTTAATGCTGGAGAAGGTCGGGATAATCGATTGGGGTAATCAATTGTAGATTGTAAGCCTAACCCATCCCACTAGAAATCAACCAATTGCAGCCGTTACTAAAAAAGGGGGCATAGTTGCCCTTGCAAAATCCTTCACAAAGCCTATATTGAAGTGAAAATAAACCTGAAAGGGTGTCCTTATGACGCCCGATTCTCTCATAATTGAAACCATATTTTAAACGAAAAACTTCCATTGCCTATGCTCGTATCCATCCACCCAGACAACCCACAACCCAAGCTTATCCAACAGATGGTCGATATCCTCGAAGATGGAGGTGTTATCATTTACCCAACGGACACGGTTTACGGTATCGGTTGCGACATTACCAATAAAAATGCCGTAGAGCGAGTGGCCCGCATCCGTGGCCTAGATCCTGCTAAGGCGATGTTTAGCTTCATCTGTCAGGACATTAGTCAGGTGACGGACTACTCCAAGACGATCACAAACGACGTTTTTCGGGTTATGAAGCACAATTTGCCGGGGCCGTTCACCTTCATTCTGAACAGCAATAATAAAACGCCAAAGATTCTGAAGAACCGGAAGGAAACCATTGGAGTGCGCATCATTGACAATAATATCGTGGATGCGCTGGTTCGAGGGCTTGGTCGTCCGATCCTCACAGCATCCGTCAAAGCGGATGACGAAGTGACGGAGTATTACACTGATCCGCACGAGATTTACGCTAAACTTGGAAAGCAGGTTGATGCTGTCATTGACGGTGGAATGGGCGGTAATGTGGCCAGTACGGTCATCATCTGTACCGGTAAGGAGGCTGAGCTGTACCGTGAAGGAGCAGGGGTACTCAAATAAGCTTATTTTGCCCCCTAAGAGGGGGGCTTTAGTGATGGGTTGAGCAACTGCCGGCAGGGGGGGCTCAACCCATTGTGTTTTATACTTGGCGCGATCGCAGGTGCAAAGCGAGTTTTTAGGCGATGTACTCATATTTTATGTAATCCTGCAGAGCAGTGCATCAAGGTTCAAAAAAACACTTCCACGATGCTGCGACCACTCCTGACCCTGCTTTGCCTTTTAACCATTCTTTGCACCTGCGTTAGCGCCCAAACTGCTACCCAAGACAAGGAAATACCCATAACTTCGAAAATCACCAACGCCACCGTTTTCCTGGAGGGGGCACAGGTGAATCGAACGGCCAAAGCAGATATACCCGCTGGCCGGGCAACCCTGGTCTTTACCAACCTGACGACGGACCTGGATCCGAAGTCTATCCAGGTGTCGGCTAAGAACGATGGCTTCATCATCCTTTCCGTCAGCCGCCGCCTCAACTTCAACAAACCGCCGGCCACTGACCCGGAAGGCGACAAACTATACGAACGACTGGACGCGTTGGATGGCCGCGAAGATCTCCTAACGACTCGCTTCAAAATCGCAAAGGCCGAGGAGGACCTTCTTAACGAAAACCGCAAGGTTGCCGGTACTACCACCGGTCTGGATGCTGAACAGCTACGCCAGACCGTCGCTTTTCAGCGAGAACGCATCACGGCCATCAAGATGCTTTACCTGGCCATCAGTGACAGCATCAAGACCATCAAAGAACAGCGGGAAGATCTACAAAAACAAATCTCTGAACTTGGCAAAAGCCGGGAAACGAAAACCACCGCTGAGGTCGTCGTCATTACCCAAGCCGAGCGTGCACTGACCAGCGAGTTTGCTCTCGGCTACCTGGTGCCCAATGCCCGTTGGGTACCGCATTACGATGTCCGTGTAGCCAACATCAGCCAGCCGGTAGACCTCCGGTACCGCGCCAAAGTAAGTCAGGAAAGTGGCGAAGACTGGACCGGCATCCGGCTAAAACTGAGCACCGGAGACCCCTCCGTCTCCGCAACCGTGCCGACGCTGCCCGTGTGGAGAGCATACCCTGGTAGTCGGCCTCCTTCGTACAATCCGAAAACAAAGAAAGTGGCCTCTTTTGGGTACAGTAAAAAGAACGGAGTTGTCCAAGATGCAGCGGGAGAAACACTCATCGGTGCGTCTATTTTAATTCAAGGAACTACTGCCGGGACGGTAACGGACCTGGACGGCCGCTACTCCCTTGATATTCCCGAAGGAGCCACGGAACTAATTGTTTCTTATACAGGGTTTGCGACGAAGCGCGTTCCACTCAATGAGGCTGACAGGATCGTGCTGGATGAATCCGCCGCTCAACTTTCAGAAATAGTGATAACCGGCTACAGCCGCCGCGCCGGAGCAAGCAAAAGACGTAGAGCCCGCCGCCCATCGGGTAGCATCTTCGGCGGTGGCCGCCGCCAGAAAGACAAGTCTTTTGCCTCCGCCCCGATCCCCGTAACCACCGAACGCCGCGCCACCACCGTAGTCTTCGACATTGAACTGCCCTACAGCATCCCTTCCGACGGAAAACCACGCGACGTAGAGATCAAGCAGCATAACTTACCCGCAGCTTACAGCTACCTGGCGGTACCCAAGTTCAGTCCGGATGCTTTCCTGACGGCTACGGTTACCAACTGGGATCAGTACGACCTCCTCAACGGAGAAGTGCAACTCTTCTTTGAAGGGACTTACCTCGGCACCACCGCTCTGGACGTGACGAGCACTAATGATACCCTCGAACTCTCCCTCGGCCGCGACGCCGGGGTATTGGTGGAGCGTAAGGAAACGGATGAATACCGGAAACGTAATTTCTTTGGCGGCAAGGTGACCGAAAGCCGCGGTTATACCATTTCGGTTCGGAATAAGAAGGGACAGCCCATTAACTTAACCCTGCTGGACCAAGTGCCCGTTTCTGCCGATGAATCGGTCGACGTTAAGCTAGACTTACCCAAAGACGTACGCCATGAAGAAAAGACGGGTTTCCTGGAATGGAAACTTGAGTTGGCGGCGGGGCTGGAACGGAAAGTTCAGTTTGGATATACGGTTAAGTCGCCAAAAAACCGGCGGGTGGTGCTGGAGTAAATGCAACGTAGTTTCGCCCCTTTAAGTCGACGATACTGTATTGACCTAAGGGTGTGATATTAGTATTTGATTTAACTTGCAGTGATAAAATCACCTCAAAAGCGAGTTTTACAACATGATCGATAAAGCACAACTCGCCGAAAAACTAACCGAGCAAATTGCCCTGACCGAAGAGAAAATCAAGGGCTTCGAGGAAATGTCCGCTCCGGTAACACCCGACGATGCTATTGGGCGCGTCTCCCGCATGGATGCCATCAACAATAAAGCCGTTCAGGAAGCCGCCCTGGCCAAGGCCCGCGAAAAGCTGACGAAGCTGAAGGTGATGCAAGCCAACCTGGATGATCCGAAGCTCGGTCTGTGTAAACGCTGTGGCCGTCCGATTCCTACCGGTCGCCTTTTACTGATGCCAGAGAGTGCTTTTTGTGTGCGGTGTAGTCGGTAGACTACAAGTGAGTCAAGAGTGGTTAGGATTATTTGGATTTGGAGGATTAGTTATGATTGACACATCCTCAAGCATCCTCCAAATCCAAATAATCCTAACCACTTTTTTGTTGTAGCTGCCCCATGCGGTAGCGACTACATTACTACACAACTGCCGAACTACACTACTAAACAAAGTCCTCCTCATCCCCTAGCTCCAGCCTTGCACCAGCTAACTCACTCATGGCGTGCCGTTCACCGAGCCGCTTCGTGACGGCAATGCCTTCGGAGTAAACCTTCCAGGCATCGGCCTCTTCCTCTAACCGTTCCAGGGTTTTACCGAGGTGATAGTAAGTGCCTACGTATTCGGGTTGGTCGGCAAGCAATGCCGTATAGATTTCCCTTGCACCTGCGTCATCGCCCTCCTTTTCGTGCTCCTTGGCCAGGGCAAAACGGAGGAAGGCATCGGTGGGGGCATCGGCCAGCATGGCCTGAATCTGAGCTTTGCGCGACATTAAATGGTCTTTTGGTTCGTTTGTGTGTTGGTATTAACAACACTAAACCGCTTATGGTACAACGATTGCTTGTGTTTTTGCTCCTGCTCCCGGCTTGCGCGGGGAACGGTCCGGATGTTTTGCTTGACAACGAAGTGGTATCGGTAGTTCGGCAGCCGCTGCCGAAGGACTTTGATGCCAAGGCATTTAAGCAGTATAATCACCGACCGGGAGGGATAGTGCTGAATGGCGGTGCGGCGGCCATTGTGGGCCATTTGGCGGGCACGCAGGTGCAATGGATGCAGTCTCAAGAAGCAGAGTTTGCTGAACAAAGCATCGTCGTCGTTCCTAAGAATGGTCGTAGCCCGGAAGACCCCTCCGTGCTCACCAACCTCCTGAAAGCACTGGATGCCAAGCTCGTTGAAACAGGTGATACAAACCAGTACGTTTTGTTGCGCTCCGCTGGCCACACCGAAGACATTATCCTCTCCACTAGTCTGCAAAAAACTGGACTGACCCAAAATGCTGCCCTCTACCAGTTCGATACTGCTGGTATTCACCTAATGAACAACACCGGAATCCCACTACGTATGGACCAGGAAATCATTGACTTTTACCTGCCTGCCCTCGTTGAGTTCTACGGGGAAAAGATTGATTCTACTACTTTCTGGCTGGAGGTTAAGCCTTATGTGGGGGTGAAGTTGGTTGGTCGGGAATGATGTAGCTACACCTTTTGCATATAAACATGTTTATATGCAAAAGGTGTAGCTACATTAAAACATAATTTTGAACCTCCTTCACTACCAAATATGTTTGAAGAGGTGCAACTTTGCGCAAAATCTCATTAGGAAGCCTTCCGGATATGACCTACCAAGCGACCCTAGACTACCTCTTCACCCAGCTCCCCATGTACCAACGTGCCGGAGCCACGGCGATGAAGAAAGACCTGACCAACATCCGGGTATTGCTGGAGTGGTTGGGCAACCCGCACGAGCAGCTCCGTTGTGTCCACGTAGCGGGCACGAACGGGAAAGGAACGACCTGTCATCTGCTGGCCGCAGCACTCCAGGCCCACGGGCAGCGCGTAGCAATGTACACGAGCCCGCACTACAAAGACTTCCGCGAGCGCATCAAGATCAACGCCGATTTTATCTCCGAGGAAGCCGTAGTTGAATTCGTAGAGCGCCTTCGTACTTCTAATCTGGATATTGAGCCGAGCTTCTTCGAAATCACCGTCGCGATGGCCTTTGAATACTTCGCCCGGCAGCAACCAGATTGGTGCATCATTGAAGTTGGCCTTGGTGGCAGGCTAGACAGTACAAACGTGATTACGCCGGTACTTTCGGTCATCACCAATATCGGCCTGGACCATACCCAGTTCCTTGGTGAGACCCTTCCGGAGATCGCCGGAGAGAAGGGGGGAATCATCAAACCAGGTGTGCCTGTCATCATCGGCGAAACACAGCCTGAGACTACGGAAGTCTTCAAAGCCCTCGCCCGTGCCAACCGGAGCCAGCTTATTTTTGCAGACCAAGCTTACGACATTAACCTGGTCGGGATGCGGGGCATAGACAATCTCAAGTACTTCTCCATCGGCCTGCCCGGCGCGGAGGCTGGTCTGATTATTGGTGCTGACCTTGACGGCCCGCACTTGAGCAAAAACCTACTGACGGCCTATGCAGCCTTGTTGCTGCTACACGGCAATGGCTTTGAAGTAAGCGGAAAGTCTATTCAGTTCGGTTGGAAGCAGGTGGCGGAGAGCACTTATTACCTTGGTCGTTGGCAGGTGCTGCAGCAACGTAAGCCTTACTGCATCGCTGATAGTGCTCATAATACTGAAGGCCTGGTGCCCGTGATTGAACGCCTGGTGGATATGGGGCGGCCACTGCACATCGTGCTCGGAGTTGTCAACGATAAGGATCTGACTAAGGCACTTCCGCTGTTTCCGAAAGA
>CAYPIM010000201.1:0-9699 GCA_964410795.1 uncultured Lewinella sp.
GCTAAAATTCTTACCAGCCACTACAAAACATGGCAATTCATTCCAATGATTAGCTGCGCTGTACTTCGTGCTCGGTATGACTCATGTTCGTTATCCTTACATTAGCTATTCCTCACAATTCCCAAAGACCAAATAATACGCTCCTACCATGCGATTTACCTTGCTCTGCCTTCTGGCAACCTTTCTTTGCACCTGCGGCCGCGCCCAAAAAGCAAGCATCAATCCGCACAGTCTGGTGATTGAATACGAGACAGAGCCTTCTGCGCTGTATGAGTTTTGGGGGAAGCCCGTGAAGTTGAAGTATTCCGTCTTATTGCCCTCCGGTTATGAAGATAACCCTGAAAAAAGGTACCCCGTTCGCTACAATGTTGCAGGATATGGAGGGCGCTACACGCGGGTGGATAAGTTGTTGCAAAACAAGAGTTTTGCGGACTGGTGGATCTCCCCCGAAGCTCCGCAAATTATAACTGTTTTCCTGGATGGTCATGGTCCCTACGGCGATCCGTACCAACTGAACTCCGCCAATAGCGGTCCTTACGGCGATGTGTTGATTAAGGAGATCATCCCGTTGGTGGATAAGGATTACCGGACCCTTGGCGCAGAGCAGCGCTTTACTGATGGTTGCAGCACTGGTGGTTGGGTAAGCCTGGCACTCCAACTATTTTATCCGGACGAATTTGCCGGCTGCTACAGCTATAGCCCCGATCCGGTTAGTTTCCACCGGATGCAACTTATTGATATTTACGAAGACGAAAACGCCTTCTTCAATAAAAGAGGCATTGAATTGCCCAGTAAGCGCGATCTCTACGGCGAGCCATTGTTCTCCATCAAAAAAGAAGTCTCCGACGAAAATAAAAAGGGAAAGTCGGGGACCTACCTTGATTCTGGCGATCAGTGGGGATCATGGAATGCACTCTACAGCCCCAAAGGGGAAGACGGTATGCCGAAAGCAATTTTTGACCCTGTCAGCGGAGTGATCGATAAGACCGTCGCTGAGGAATGGAAGAAGTATGATTTATTGTTGCTGGTGAAAAATAACTGGCCAGAGCTTGGGCCTAAGGTGCAGGGCAAGATCAACGTCTGGATGGGCGATATGGACAATTACTACCTCAACAACGCCCTGCGTGACTTTGACGCCTACCTAAAATCGACTACCCACCCAACTTCCGACGCGAAAATTGCATTTGAACCGATGAAGGGCCACTGCGATGAATATTCTCATCGCCGCGTGCTCGAAGAAATTCAACGGTCATTGAAATGAAACTTAAAATCACTCGCATCTTTTGTGTCTTCTTATTGATCGCTGCTTCAACGGCCTTTGCGCTCTTATTTACCCTTTTAGCGGAGGAGCAAACTTTTGATCAAAAGATGTGGCTTGGCCTGGCGGGCTGTGCCATTGTAAGTATTGGCTACGTTGTCTTGTTGCTGAAGAACTGGGCTAATGCTGATAAACTGCTGGTTTTTGCCGGAGTGTATGCGGTAGTCTTACTGTTGTTGATTAACGTTCTTGACTTGGCCTGATGCGCACTTTGCCAATCCAGCGGCAAACTTTGTTAACCCCACGTATCGCTCCGTGGAGGTGCCTAAATACAGTTTTTTTGCCTTGTTTTCACGGAAGCGCCCCGGTTTTTGCTCCTAGTTTTGCGGTGGGAGTAATGGAAGTTTCATTGCTCTAAACCATTGAATCAGTTCTTTCTAAATCTGCTCAAAAAGACAATCCCTATGCGCAATTTAATCCTTGTTTTTAGCCTAGTGTTCACCTGCACCCTATCCGCTCAGGTGATGGGCAATTACCAATCCCAGAACCAGAACGTCCGAATTCAGAATTATCAGCCTAACTTTCGTGCCGTCCAGACAACAGCTAACCTGAACCCAAACGCCAACGTCATTGAAATGACGGTTAACGCCCTGAGTAACCAACCGGCGGATTCTTATAATGCACTCTTCAGCGTCTTCCAGTCGGGGAAAACGGCGAAAGGGGTAAACGAAGCTATGAACGAACGCCTCACGGCAGTGAAAGCAAGCTTGAAAAAGCTTGGCATCAAGCCGGAAGACATCTACATCGATATGGTGAACTTCCTGCCCACCTACGCCTTCAACACGGAGAAGAAGATTTTTTCTAAGAAGACCCTTACGGAAGTACCTACGGGCTTTAACCTGCAGAAGAACATCCACGTCCGCTACCGCAAAGCGGAACTGCTGGACGAGATCATCACCGTTGCTGCCGAAGAAGAAATCTACGACATTATCAAGGTCGATTACGCCGTGAGTGAGCCACAGAACGTATACAAAGAACTGCGGGAAATGACCTTCGGTTATCTCAGTGAGGTGAAAAAACTATACGCCGAAAACGGCATTGCGCTGGACACCGCAAAGCAGCACGTAGCAGAAAGCGCCTGGGTGGTTTACCCCGGAGATCGCTACGAAAGCTACTCTGCCCACGCTTCTCAAAAACTCAGTAAACAGGAAATGGAAAATGCGCTGGTGAGTAAGGTTGATAAGCCGCAGCTGCGCTTCTATCAAGCCATCCCTGCCAATGATTATGATCTGGTGATCAATCCTGATGTATTGGAGCCCGCCGCCCAGTTCAGTTACAGCCTCAAGGTCCGCTTTACGCTTTACCCGCCGAAAGCCGCTCCGCTTAAGCCGCAGGTAATTACCGAAGTGAAAAAGCAGTTTATGTACCTCACACCCGACGGGAAAGTTGTGCCGCTGGTGTTGCAGTAAGGAGTCCGGGAGTCTGGAGTCGCTACCGCACGTACTGTTCGCGACACTTCGCTTGCTTTACCTAAGGCGAACGAGCGAAGCGAGGAAAGCGGTACTTGTAGTAGCGACACCCAACTCCCCAACTCCCGACTCCCAACTCTAGACTCCCTACCTTACAACCATGCTTCAACGTTCTCTTCTACTTCTCCTTCTGTTCCTTGGCACCTCCTTGTTGCTGACGGGCCAGTCTGTTGAAGCACCGAAGAAGCGTTCGAAGATGAGGACCAGATTGGAGCAAGCAACCAGCCTCCGCGAAAAAGATCCGGCTGAAGCTATTCGTCTCCTTAATAAGGTAATCCAGCGAAAGCCGGAGATGACTGAACTTACCGAAGCTTTTATTTTGCTGGGTGATATTTACGCAGACATTGGTCAGGCGGAGCTGGCCGTTGGGCGCTACGATCAGGCTTTGGAGGTCATCTCAGTTAAGGACCAAGAGAAGCAGGCTAGAGTCTTGCTGAAACGAGGTACCGCTTGTCTTCGTCAGCAAAACTATACCCAGGCGAGGGAGAACTTCAACCGTTGCCTGACCCTGGTCTCTACGTCTAGTTCCCTACATGCTGCTTGTACCGAAGGGCTGGCGGACCTGGAGTCTCGCCTCAACAACATCTCGGTGAGCAACAGTTATTATGATCAGGTAAAGATTGCCGCACCGGACAGCTTGACGCAGTCGCGCGTGAACTATAAGCAGGCGGGGAACTACCTGGAGCAAGATAATTTTGAAGCCGCTAATAACAGTCTGAATGAGGCGCTGACGCAGGTGCCGAAGAACGTTAAAATGAGCAAGGCGGATGCTGAAGATTTGTACGATGCCAATTCTAAGGTCCGTAGTGCTGTACTCAAGAACGCGCCAAACCTGGATGTAGATGTAGTGAAGACTTTGCCGGAAGCTCCGCTGGGGCTCGTTACCTCCGATAACCTAACCCGCTTTAAGGCACTACGCGATGTGGGTAAAGTCTCTGAAGCAGAGGAGAAATTAGAAAAGGCCCTTGAAACGGTTGACGAGGAAACTCCGGCAACGATCAGTACTGAACTCTACGCTGAGGGGGCCGATTTTTATCTCGACCGCCGCCAACCCGACCGCGCTGCCGAAATATACCGCAACTATACCACCGCCAACGACCAATTGCTCGCCGAGCGCCGCAAAGAAATTGATCAGCAAGTAGCAGTATTGCGGGAACAACAAAAGATAGACCTTGGGCTAAAAGACCTGCGGTCCGCCGAGATAGAAGGGGCATTGTTAAACGAACAGGTCAGCCTTCAGCGCTGGCTCATTTACTTGCTCGGAGCACTCCTCATTGGCGCTTTGCTCTCCGTATTCCTGATCCTGCGCAACGTAGGAAAACGCCGCAGGGCAAATCAAGCTCTGATGCTTCGTAACTTGCAAACCCGGATGAATCCTCACTTCATCTTCAATAGCCTGAACAGTATAAATAACTACATTGCCCGCCAAGACGAGCGGAGTGCCAACCGTTACCTTGGGCGCTTTGCAAAACTGATGCGCAACGTGTTGGACCAGTCTGGAAAAGACTTCGTCTCCCTAACCGAAGAACTCGAACAACTCGCACTGTATCTCGAACTCGAAAAGGAGCGCTTCACGGGGAAGTTTGACTACGAACTGCCGGAAGCCTCCGGTAATGAAGATGTGCAACTTCCGCCAATGATTCTGCAACCGTTTGTGGAGAATGCTATCTGGCACGGTCTTCGCTACCGCACGGATGAAGGATTTATGACGGTAACCGTTGATCGGCAGGCCGGAGGGGTTGTCCTTACCATTACCGACAACGGCATCGGCCGCAAGCAATCCGCTGAGCTAAAAACGAAGAACCAGCTCTCTCACAAGAGCACGGGAATGGAAACGACCATTCAGCGGCTTGCGCTGATTAATGCACACTACGACCGTAACTTCTCAGTAGAAGTAGAAGATGCATTCCCAGGAGAGGTGTTTCCGGGGACTACTGTCCGGCTAAAGATTGGTTAAACGCAAGCCTTACGGCCTTGGACTTCAACAGCCAGTTTACGCTAAAAGAGAACCCCTAAGGACAAAAAACATGAAGACCTTAATAATAGACGACGAACAACCTAGCCGTGAGGCCTTGAGTCATTACCTCGGTAAATATTGTCCGGATGTAGAGGTAGTCGGAGAAGCGCAAAGCGTTGAGACTGCGCTGGAAGCTATCCGTAAA
This sequence comes from uncultured Lewinella sp., assembly GCA_964410795.1. Lineage (GTDB taxonomy): Bacteria > Bacteroidota > Bacteroidia > Chitinophagales > Saprospiraceae > Neolewinella. Next base: position 4,950 of record CAYPIM010000201.1, read on the forward strand.
CTAAAGCCCAAGCTTCTCTTCTTGGATATAGAAATGCCATTTGGCAATGGCTTTGATCTGCTGGAGAAATTACCTTCAGATCATAAGTTGGAAGTCGTTTTTGTAACGGCCTATGAACAATATGCGCTGCGTGCCCTGCGCCTAAGCGCCGCTCATTACCTCCTTAAACCAGTGGATATTGATGATTTGATCGACGCCGTTGCCAGGGTAAAAGCCCGCATCGGCCTGCGGGAGCAAGGCCAGGTAACCCGGACCTTACTGGATAACCTGAAAACGGGAGCGCAGGAAATACCTAAACGCCTGGCCTTACCGTTGATCGACGGGCTAGAGATCATAACGCCGGAGGAGATCAATTACCTTGAAGCTGCAGACAATTTTACCTCTTTTCACCTTAATGATGGGCGCAAACTCCTTATCTGCCGCAAACTAAAGTTCTACGATGCCCTTTTGGCGCCAGCGGGCTTTTGTCGGATCCATCGCTCAACTGTGGTAAATCTGGCCCGGGTGCGTCGTTACCATCGCGGAAAGGGTGGGGCGGTTACCTTGGAGGATGGAACGGAGTTGATTGTCGCTGCCGCACGGAAACAATCGTTGTTGGATGCGTTGGTGTAATTCCCATCACCAATTTGGTGGAGTTCTTTTCGCGGCACCCCTAAGGAACTCAGCAACTAATCTGCAGTTTTGAAACCTTATGTTGTTATGGCACTCTATCAACCCTTACTTCTTCAGTTTAAGCGCGGTAACCCGTCATCAATATTAACGGTTAAACGTGCTGATGGGACCTCTACCTGGACACGCCTTTATCCAGGCCTGGAGATTCATGACCTTGCACATTATGCCGTTGAAAGCGTATTGGGTTTGGAATTTGCTTTCTATGGTATTCTTGCGCAAGGGTACGATATCGACGATTTCGAAGCACCGAAGGATGTGCGTTCCTCGGACTTGCAACCAAAGAACTTACGCCCGGAAGCTTTACAGACAGAGCACCTGGTAAACCTGTTGCTGACTGAACTTCAATTCGGAGTACCATTAGACGATTTTTTATCGCAGTTTGCTACTATTTTGGAACAAAGTGAATTACCTCCGATGGAGCAGCTAACGACCACAAGCCTCAGAAAAATCCGATGCTGCTTAAACGAACTTTGCACCTGCTGGCGAGCCACCAAAGTTGATGAGCTATTGGAGCTAAGGCTTGAATGAGGCTGCCTGAGCAAATAAAAATCCGTCTTTAGTGGGGCCGAATTTTTCTAATAGCGCTAATTTGGCAAAGCCTTCTTTCAACTCCGGAATCTCCCCATCCTTTACCCACCACAGAACAGTATGCGGATGTCCCAATTCGTGGAACCATCGTTTTCGGCTACGGATAAAGTAGGAGTGAACGGTTTTATACGTAAACTCCTGTAACTCTTCAAGACTTGCCCAAACTGACATGTTGACTACGATCATCTCATCCTCTGGCGGAGGCAGATCGGGGTAGTCTTCATCCCGAAACCGCCAGATGAAGCCGGGACTGGATTCTGCTAGTTGGTTGACCGGGGCAAGGAATTCACGAAATTCTTTCATGGTGTCGCTATCGAGCGGTGCGAGCATCCGGGCAATATTGATTTGGGCTATTGGCATGATGAAGCGGGGATTTAAGGCGGAGTAAGATTACTCTTTAAAACCTGAATTGGGGTAGTCCACGGGGCAAATAAATGGCTAGCCGCCTTAAGAAAAGTAAAAAAGAGGCTATAGAAGTGTTAAAATAGACACAATCACTATCAAAATTTGTTTTTAACTTGGTCTACCTTTTGAATGCTGATCTATCTTTAGGAGCAGCTTATAAATTCACTTCTCTTTTAAAACCCGCATAACCATGACTACCCGTATCCTTTCTTTTCTTTTTGTTGCCTGCTGTGTACTTTTCGCTGGCACTTCTCTGGAAGCCCAACGCCTCGGTATTGGCGGTTTCAAGCTTAAAAAAATTGGTGCTTCCATTGGCCAGGATCAAGATATGCTTGGTGATATGTCCGCCAACTACTTCATCAGCACCGCTCAGGAGGGCTCCCTGGACCGTGATTACTCTCAGCTAAATCTCGACCCTAGCTATGTTTCCAGTATGATCTGCGAGAACCCACACCTGCGCCTCAACATGACCTGGGAGCACGAACAACTCTCTAACTTGGAATTTGGGACTAACCTGGTGTTGATCACCGGCCGAATTGACGCTATGGCTTTCCGTACACCAGACTATGCGAACCACCTGAGAATTAATCAATACAGTAATGAAATAGCCCTTGAACCTACCCTTGGTTGGCGTTTAGGCCGGGGAGCTTTTAACCTCACGGGGATCATCGGCGGTAACCTAGGCTACCACTGGGGAGATATGTCTCTTTACGGCGAAGTAACCGATTGTGGTGATGGGATAAAACTCCGCTCAGGAGATGACGTTAGCGGTTGTGAGTCGATAAATGTATTTGAAAATGCGAGCATCAGTACGGGCATTTCCACCCGCTTGTTTGCGGAAGCAAAGGCTTCTTTCCAGATCGCCCGCCGGGTAGAACTTGGCCTTCACATCCGCCGTGGTGCTGGCCTCCGCATGGCCGGGGGAAGCCGGACCCAAACGACTGCACTCCATTCCGGAGGTGTATCCATGGCTTGGGTACTTCGGTAGTTTCTAGCTACGTCTCCAGTATGATAATTGTCAGGCCCATTCCGTTAGCGGAGTGGGCCTGATAGTTTTTTGAGCACTTCAAGAGCCTTTTCTCCATCCTTTTTCGCAACGAAGAGGTGATCATGGTGAAAGGCTGCCACTACGTTGCAACTGATGTTGTGTTTTCCCAGCTCCGTTGCAAAGGCCGCCGTGAAGCCTACTGCTTCTAGTGCGGAATTTACCTTCATAGTGATCCAGGCAGCTAAATATTCATACGACAACTCGTATTGGTCAGCAACACTCTGCTCGAGAATCAGGCTCAGGCCTTCGCTTTCCCGGAACGACATCAGAATGTTGGCTAGGGGAATATCTGGCCAATTCGGAAGGGTAACAAACACGTAGGTTCCGGACTGAAGTTCAGGCTGGGCATGCTTTAAGAGTTCTGCTAGTTCGTGAACGGCCACAGTTAGTTGTTTCCGTGATAAATTCCGTCTAGAAAGCGGTAGCGGGCGTCATTCTTGGCTTTTTTTGCCTCACTTTCTACGTCGATGACCATCACCGGAGGAGCGTTGTCATCGGCATCAACTTTGGGCCATTGGGGTAAATCTTTACCGTTAGGGTTACCATTCTTGATGAAGTTGGCAAAATAACCCTTCATGGTGGCGGAGACATTATGGTCCTCTTCCGTCCATTTCCAGCCGGAAACCAGGTGTAGGTTCCCCAGTGCATATTCGATTTCACAAGCGTGCGGAGCACCGATGGCCGGTGGGCGCTCTCCCTTATCGTTGGCGGGGCGAAGCTTGGAGTAGAGGTAGCGATAGACCGGTTGACTGCTGTTTTTTCGGTGCAGATCAAACCACTTCCAGGTGCTGAAGACGATCCAATTATCGGCTCCGAAGTCGGAAATACTTTGTTCAAGTGCTGTGCCTGACGCGCCTGCATAAAGCTTAAGGGCTTCGGGGGCATTCTTGCTCATTCTTTGCCCAACCATTTCTTCGAATGCTTCCCGGGTAAAAGGAGGACGGACAAAAGCGGCGGCCGGTAACTCAGCGGAATTCCAACCCAACAATAAAGGAACCATGGCCTGTTCCTTTGCTTCGAAGATCTCCGGTAAAGACTTCGGCAATAGGTAGCCATCAAGTACCAAAGATAAATCTGGCTGATGCTCGTTGTACAATTCAAAGAGCTCCGCCGTACTGAGCTGGCGAAACTCATCCCAGCTATATCCAGTTTTTGCCACGAAGTCTTCCCCCATTTTTTCAACAACTTTCAAGGGCTGTGGGGCTCCGCTGGGGGTGATGAGGGCGCCACTTTCTCCAATTGCTCCTGCGATATTGTCGCGGGAAAGAGGAGAGGCCATGTGCAGGCTGGTCGACATGGAGCCGGCGGACTCTCCGGCGATGGTGATTTTGTCGGGATCACCGCCGAAGGCGGCAATGTTGTCTTTTACCCACTGCAGGCCGGCGGACTGATCTAACGCGCCGTAATTGCCTGAAGCGTTGTAAGGAGCTTCCTTAGACAGTTCAGGGTGAGCAAAATAGCCGAACAGGTTGAGGCGGTAGTTTACGGTGACGACTACGATGCCTTCTTTAGCCATGCTAGCACCGTCGTACCTATATTCTGAGCCATCCCCCGCTACGTGGCCACCTCCGTAGAAGTAGAGTAGGACCGGAAGCCCTGTTTGTTTTTGTTTCCGGGGTGTCCAAACATTAAGGTAGAGGCAGTCTTCGCTTAGCCCGGCGGAGCGGAAGAGCATATCTGGCCACATGAATTTTTGGATGGCGCGCGGGCCGAAGGATTTGGCTTCCCTTACCCCAGACCATTTTTTGGCGGGTTGCGGGGCCTGCCAGCGTAGTTTACCGGTGGGAGGACTGGCGTAAGGTATTCCCAGATAGGTTTGGATGCCAGTCTTATTGTCATAGTCGCCTTCAAGGACACCTCCGTTTACGGTCGTGTGTACAGGAAACCCATTAGGATTTTGGGCGCGGGCGCAGGATGCAATGACGAGGATAAAGGCAAGGGTAAGCAGCGTGGTCTTCATCAGCGGAAAGGTTTTGTGTTCCGGGAGTGAAGCTAAGACTTTCTTGGGGGAATGATGCCGGGTAGCAGCTCACTAAC
>CAYPIM010000202.1:0-9661 GCA_964410795.1 uncultured Lewinella sp.
CCCCCTAATCCGTAATCTCCGCCAAATACCCCAACAGCTGTTCGGCACGGTGGCTGGTGGTGTGCTGCTCCATGATGCGCTTGCGGGCATCATGGCCAATTTTGGTGCGGAAGCTTTCCTCTTTACCGTACAATACGGCCAGTACATCCTGCTCATCATTAACGCAGAAAACCTCGCGGTGCGGTTCGAAGAAATAGTCGATACCGTCCCAGCTGTCGGTCAGTACGGGGACGCCGCAGGCGGCGGCGGCCAGTAGACGGCGGGTTGGGGTATAGCCCATACGCTTACGGTCCGCCCGGCTCAGCACGAGCGAGCAGTGCTGGCGGTTGTAGAAGTCTACCAGGTTGGTCTCGGGCAGGTACTCCAGGTAAGTCAGGTTCTTGGGCCAATCAGTTTTAGCGTACCCGCTGCCAGCGAGGGAGAATTTGCGGTTTGGAGTGTAGCGGGCCGGGCCGAGCAGCATGGAATCCAGCAATTCTTCGCGGTCGGTTTTAAAGTTTCCGATAAAACCGAGGTCATAGCTCTTGTCAGCGTCCGTGCGGTAAAAGCTGTAGGGATCTACGCTCTCGTAGAGGGCGCGCGCGTTGGCGATCTCGTAAGATTTGGCCAGGTTTTCCAGAAACGGGCCGCCGGTGGTGGATAGAAAGAGATTGAAGTGGCGCAGGTTATCCGCCGAGAGGCAGAAGGCCGAATTGTCTTGTCGGCACTGTAGGTGGTCAATCGTCGCGCTCAGGTTCGTATCATAGTAAACGGTAACGCCACGGGCTTCTTCAGCGATCCATTCAGCAATGCGGTTGGTATCGTTGACCATGCTTCCCATCAGGATCACATCAGCGCTTTGGATGGCGTAGCTGTATTCCGCGAGGAGTTGATCGGTTGACGCGTAAGTCCAGACTTCACAGTAAGGCGACTTGAGCATGTCGCGAACGATCTTTTTGCCTGCCTCCTTAAACTCAAGGAATGTAGTTCGGTGCCCCCGCTGCGCCAGCTCATTGATGAGGCCACGGTAGAGCTCCGCCGTCGGGTTTCCGACGGAGGAAAGAATTGATCGGCCGATGATGACCAGGTCCAGCGGTTTAGTTCCGAATTTCACGGAGGCGAAGGTAGGGAATAGAAAATAAGGGAAAAAAGGGGGAAGGGAAAAAGGGGGAAGGGGGAAAGGGGCGGCAATCGCAAGGTCCAATGTTCGCGATGGGCGGATGATTTCCTTCGGAAATTCATCAGCCCATCGCGAGTAGAAAGACCCCGTCGCGGCCAGACCGACGCCATAAGTGTTCCGAAATGGATACTTCCCCTGGCAATGGGTTAATCGGCAGTCGGTAGGCTTCGATTAGCCCGCTGCGAATAATAGACCTTGTGGTTGCCATCCCTTGCCCATCAACTCACTTTGCACCTGCGGCCGCGCCAAAATTTGGTTCAATAGTCAGATCGTCAAGCTGTCAGATTGTCAAATAGTAGGCTGCTGCATTTGCAGGGTCCTTTAACCATAACAATTAGGCCCTAAAGCGAATTTTCGCCCAAACCCTTGCCAGCCTACCCAAAAAGCATACCTTAGCGCACTAATTATTTGTTTAACGTCAGATTATGCCTTACAGTACTATAACCGGAATTGGCCACTACGTTCCCAAAAACGTGGTCACGAACCAAGACCTCACCAAGGTGATGGAAACCAGTGATGAATGGATCCGCGAGCGGACCGGTATTGAAGAACGTCGCTACATCACAAAGGGTAAGGAAACCACGACTACCCTTGCCCTGGAAGCCAGCCTAAAGGCCATCGCCGATGCGGGTATCGATAAAAACGACATCGATTTCATCGTCTTCTGCACCCTCAGCCCCGACTACTACTTCCCCGGTGCTGGCGTATTACTGCAACGCGAACTCGGCATCGCCAAAACTGAAATTGCCGCGCTGGACATTCGAGCGCAGTGCTCAGGCTTCGTATACGGCCTCACTACTGCTGACCAGTACATCAAGTCGGGCATGTACAAGAAAATTCTCGTCGTTGGTGCAGAAGTTCACTCCGTCGGGCTCGACTTCACCACTCGCGGCCGCAACGTTTCCGTAATTTTTGGCGATGGCGCAGGTGCAGTGATTGTTGAAGCGACCGAAGACAAAGACAAAGCTGTCATTGCAACCAGTATGCACTCCGACGGCACCTACGCCGAGAAGCTGAGCTATATGTACCCCGGTGCGCACGGCGGCTACTTCATTGAGAAGTATGCCATCGAAGGATTCGACGTCGACTACTCCGACAAGCTCAACGACGAAGGGTACGGTGGCTACTTCTTCAACCAGAATATGATTGACCAAAACCGGATCTACCCTCATATGGAGGGCCAGGCGGTCTTTAAAATGGCGGTACGGAAGTTCCCCGAGGTGATCATGGAAACCCTCGGCAAAGCCGGTATGGGAGCCCAGGACATCGACATGCTAATTCCCCACCAGGCTAACCTTCGCATCAATCAGTTCGTGGCTAAAACCATGCGCCTGAGCAAAGATCAGGTTTACAACAACATTATGCGCTACGGTAACACCACCGCAGCCTCTATTCCAATCGCGCTTAGCGAAGCGCGGGACGAAGGGAAGGTTAAGAAGGGCGACAACGTGGTGCTCGCCGCCTTCGGCGCCGGATTTACCTGGGGCGCCGTTGTACTCAAGTGGGGACGAGACTGACAAGATTCTCGATTCTCGATTCGTGATTCTCGATTTTTGATTTAGCTCCGCACGTATCGTGTGTAACCTAAACATGAGTCATGCCGAGCAAATAATCTGGACGGCTCCATGACAACTAAGTTGAAAATATAAGCTTTGGGTGAACATCTCACTCAGAAAGAGGCGTAAGAAGGAAAGTGTAAGTTATTTTCACGGCTTCCCTAAAGCTTAAGCCCCATGAGCCGTCCCTTATACCTGTTCTTATTCTTATTGGTACTTCCCGCCGCCCAATTGTCTGCACAGACAAGCTTTACGTTACGCCTTTTGGACGCCAACACGGGTGCACCAATCGTTGACGCCTTCGTTTTTTTCGACGGCAGCTCGGCGGGAGACATTTCTAATAAAGAAGGTGAGGTAACCCTCCAGAAAGAACCATACCTGGACCTGGTAATCTCCCATTTAAGCTACGCCACCAAGGTACTCACACCTGAGAAAGTTGGCGCGCTGCGCCAAAATACTGATCTGCGTCTACAACCAACGGCCGTACAGATAGCAGAAGTAACGGTTTCCTCGGTCAGCAACATAAAGAAGCGAAAGCGCTGGCTCAAGCGCTTCACCAGTGCCTTTCTCGGCCCCGCCCGCGACCGTAAAGGAGTTGAGATACAAAATCCCGACGTTCTCCTTTTTCAGGAAAGCAACAACGGCCTGCGGGCCATTGCGCGTAGCCGGCTAGAGATCAAAAACAAGGCGCTTGGGTATAACCTCAGTTTTTTACTGGACACTTTTCTACTTCGCCCCAACAACGAAGTATTGTACGGCGGCAAAGCCTTTTTCCGGGACAATTCTCCAGCATCTCCACAACGGGCCAATGCCTGGAAGCAAAACCGCAGCCGCAGCTTTAAGCAATCTAAGCGCTACTTCTTTCAGCAGCTGGTACGCGGGCAACTGGACGAAGATCGCTTTGACGTTGGCGAGAGTAAGTTCGACAAATCCTTCGAGCTCCTGAGCTTTAGCTCCGAGTCCATCACTGACCTTCATTGGGGGCGGGGCGAGCTGGCCGACACTCTTTATTATCCCGGCTATTTTAGTGTTTTGGACCGCACCGTCATAACCCGCTGGACCAATAAATCCTCAGCAGGCGGCGTGGTGGCAGCAGAATATGCGACGACCTTCATGCGGTCCCGAAGTGGCCGTTTCATCATTAGCCCCGGTGGTCTGTTGCTAAACAACCAGGAAATAGAAGAAATAGGTTACTGGGCCAACCAACGGGTAGCCCGGCTGTTGCCAGACACTTACGGTCGCCTACCTCCTACCAAGGTAACAGAAAACTTGCCAGCGGGTGCTACGATGGCTCAAACCCTAACAGCCCTTACCAACTATCTGAAAAGCTACCGACAGGAAAAGGTCTACTTGCATTTTGACAAATCCTACTACCAGCTGGGAGAGAAAATTTGGTTCAGGGCTTATCTGCTCGACGCCATTACTCAGCAAATGGAAACCGGGAGCGCAGTTGTGCACGTAGAACTAATCAGCCCCAACGGAGACGTAATACGCAGCCTTGCCCTGCACCGCAAACAAGGCCTCTTCGGAGATTTTACGCTTACAAAAGACGACCCTACCGGAGTTTATACCGTCCGGGCCTACAGCGATTACATGCGCAACCAAACAGCAGGTTATTTCTTCCAGCAAACGCTGCCGGTTTATGATCCTGCTGCCGTTGAAGACGGCATCCTAACTGGTGTGCAGTGGCAACCGGGTCTGACTAACCAAAGCATCAAACCTGAGCAACCATTTACCCTTAAGTTTTCGCCGGAGGGGGGCAGATTGGTGGCTGGTGTGACCAATAAAGTAGTGTTGCAAGCGCTGGATGCCCAGGGACAAGCGCTCCGACTGAAGGGGACAATAGTTGGTCCTGACAAAAACTCCTCAGCCAACTGGTCAGCAGAGTACGCAGGCTTCGGTATGTTTCGCTTCACTCCCGTGGCAGGTTCAACCTATTTTGCCGAAACGAAGTACCAAGGGCAGACCTACCGCATTGCTCTACCTAAGGTAAATAGTGGCCCCGCCCTACAGGTAAACAACCTACTGGAAGAAGACGTCTTAGTCAAAGTAGCAGCAGAAAAGCCTACGAACCTCACGGGCACTTACCTGATTGGCTACGTGCGGGGAAATATCTTTTACGAAAGCCAGGAACTGGTTGCAGGTGAAGAAATGGCCATCCCTCGTGCCCAAATCCCGGGAGGCTTGGCCTGTTTCGCACTTTTTAACGAGGTAGGAAACCTGATCGGCGAGCGTACTTTTTTCAACGATCAGTGGCCTGCCCAAACCTCACTTTCGGTTTCTATGCCCTACGCTTTCATTCGTCCCCGGCAGCAGGCTACAGTAGTACTTCGTTGGGCAGATAGCCTACAGCAACAAGGAGCTACGCTTTCCGTTGCGGTTACGGATAAACGTTTTGTAAACACGAAGTCTGTTCCGGGCATCGGAACTTACCTCAGCCTGGCGGCGGAGCTGCCAGCGCCTCTGGCTCAGTTTGCCGGAGAAGCCAGCGCTCAACAACGACGGTTCCTGCGTGATCTCCAGTTGATCTCAACCCCCTGGCAACGTTTCCCCTGGGCAAAGCTGACGGACGGCCCGCCAGACACCCTGGCCTACCACCCCGAAACAACCACTAAGTTAAAAGGATACATCACTCGCGCAGGTAAACCCGACAAGCGGATACAGGCCGAAGTTGTACTGATTGCCCTCCACCCCCAGCCAATGGTAAAAAAGATCCTAACGGACGAAAACGGGGCCTTTACCTTCGACAACTTGCCTTACCTGGACAGTGTAAACTACCTGCTACAAGCCGCCGAAAGCAGCCCAGGAAAATTTAAAGAAGACATCCCGGTCCTTACCGGAAAGAACCGAAAGCTGAAGATCAACCTCCTTACGTCACGTACGCCAGCCCCGCTGGCAAGCCGAAAAGTAGCAGTATCGGCAAGACTACCGGAGGATAAATTAAGTGCATTGCAAGGCCTGGCGAATACCAGTATCAACACCGATAGCCTGGCGGGAGTAGACTGGGCCGTAGACCTGGAGAGTGTTACCGTAACCAGCAAACGTGCTGTAGACTCGCGCAACCTTGATGTCTTTGACTTCAACAAGTTAGACTGGATCCCACCACAGCAGTCCCTTTACAGCCTTTTGTCCACCCTAAAACCTGGCTATCGTTTCTACCGCGAGGAGCTCCGCGACGGGGTTTACGCCAGGGTCAACAACGGGCAGGGTAAGTACATTCGCTTACCAGTCACCTTCACCATCAACGGTTTTGGTGCAAGCTGGGCCCGATTTAATGCCCTGACAGCGGACATGATCGACTACCTGGTAATCATGCCTACCAGCATCATGGTCACTGCGCGGCCAGCACCCAGAAGCGAAGCAACATCCACCACGCCCGGCACACTCAGGGTAAAAACCGAAGGCTTTTATCCCGGGGCGCCTTTTCCCGACCAGCTTTACGGCCCGCAGAATCCGGAGCCAACCACAAGGCAGACGCTAAGCTGGGTACCCAATCTAAGGCTGGACGCTGGTGCATCCGCTTCACTCTCCTTCTTCGCCGCAGACAATCCCGGAGAGTATGAAGTTCGAATCGAAGGACTAACGGATGCGGGGGAGCCTATTTTGCAAACGTTTACCGTGCGGGTGCAGGAATAGCCCGTCTTACTCCAACAAGCTTTCCAGCCTAGCCTTCTCCCCCTTCAACTCCTCCAATCGCTCATAAACATCCCGACCAAGCACCTGATCTGCCCGCCGGACAATTCCGAACAGGTAATTCACCTGGGCAACAAGCATAGGCTGCCGGTAGGTTCCTTTGGCTGTAACCAGCATTTGCTCCAGCTCTTTGAGCTGGCTTAGTTGCTTTTGCTGGACGGGCGTCGGTTTTGCTTCACCTTCCAGGGCTTCTTTTTCTTCTTTGACGTCTTGCGCCATTTTTTTCAAGTCCGTGAGCAGTTGGGTAATGTCAAGGGCGACGGCTTCCTGCTCCTGTACGTCAGCCAGGGTAATTCCATTGGCCTCCACTTTGGGGTCAAGCTTCAGGACAAAAGACTGCACCATAGATTTTCCGTCTACGGTAAGGCGAGCGGTGTAAGTTCCCGGGCTCACCATGGGGCCACCAGAATACCTTCTACGCTTTTCGGCATCCCAACTGCCGTGGTGCCGCATATCCCAGCGAAAACGGTGCAGCCCCGGCTTGGTACTTAGGCGGCTATTGAGGCTATAGGACACATCGTTCGTAGCCATATCCCGGACCACCTTGCTGGAATCAATGCCCTTACTTCCGCTCACCAATGTTCGCACTACCTTACCGGAAGCATTCAAGAATTCCATAGTAATGGGCCCTGCAACACCTTTCGGCAGGTAATACTCAACATCTACACCTGGCAATGGGTAATCAACAAATTCGCTTCCGCTGCGCCCCCGGTAACGGTAGCGAATGTGGTCTCGCGGCTGGAATAATTTCGGAGCCGACGCCTGGGTTTGCTCAACGTTTTGATGGAGGCTGGACAAATTGTCCAGGACCCAAAACGAGCGCCCCATCGTTGCCAACACCAAGTCTTTACGGTGTACTTTGATGTCGTTGATAGGCGTAACCGGCAAGTTTTGCTGAAAAGGTTTCCAGTGCTTACCATCATCAAAAGAAATGAACATGCCGAACTCGGTTCCGGCGTAGAGCAGGCCTTCACGGTCGGGGTCTTCCCGTACAACACGGACGGGGTGATCCGCCGGAATACCATTTTTGCCGTCGGTCAGTAGTTCCCAGTTTTTGCCGTAGTCGTTGGTTTTGTAGATGTAAGGTTTCCAATCGCCTAGTTGAAAACGCAGGGAGGAAAAATATGCTTTACCGGCTTGGTGCGGAGAAGGCTCCACACAGTCAATCCGGCCACCTCCGGGGAGGTTTTGCGGCGTTACCTTTTTCCAGTTTTCTCCGCCGTCCTGCGTGACGTGCACCGGGCCATCGTTGGCCCCTACCCAAATCACGCCTTCGGCAACGGAGGATTCACGGATGGCATAAATCGTGCTGTAAAACTCCTCTCCCGTGATGTCTCGGGTGATCGGAGAACCGGAAATCATCTGTTTGTCTTCTTCAAAAGCCGTAAGGTCCGGAGAGATGATTTCCCAGGTTTTCCCCTCGTCCGTTGTTTTATGAACGTACTGCGAAGTGTGGTACACTACGTCCGGGTTGTGGGGAGAAACGTGGATCGGCGATACGCGTTGAAAGCGGAACTTCAGGTCTTTAGGGTTGTGGCCGTACATATAAGCTGCACCTACATCATAGCTCTGCTCCTGCCCCGTTTTCTTATTGTACACACTGAAACGCCCTTTGCAATTTGCGTAAACGATGTCCGAATTCCCAGGCTTGGGTACAGCAGGGCCAGTTTCACAACCACCAGTGTTCATCACTAAGCCCATTGCACCTGCCTGATGGCTATACGGAGGAAGGCTGGGCACGGAAATGGTTGAATAATTGTCCTGCTGCCCGCCGTAGAGCCAGTAAGGATACTGGTCGTCCGCTTCAACGGTATAGATCTCTGCCGTTGGCTGATTTAGCTGGGTCGACCAGGTTTTGCCCCCGTTGTGGGTAACGTTGGCCCCTCCATCGTTCGCCTGTACGAAAAGCTGAGGGTTGTCCGGGTTGATCCACATGTCGTGGTTATCGCCGTGGGGCGGACTAAGGCGCTTCCAGTTTTTACCGCCGTCGGTAGATTTCAGGTACGGCGTAGCCATTACGTATACCACCTCGGGGTCCTGGGGGTCGGCGTCTAAGTTGGTGTAATAAAAGGGTCGGATGCCGAGGCGCTTATCGTCAGATACGTGGGTAAAGCTTTCGCCCTGATCGTTGGAGCGGTACAGGCCGCCCTTACCATCGGGTGCTTCTATGAGGGCGTAGAGCAGGCTGGGGTTGGCCGGGCTGACGGCCAGGTCGATCTTACCTACGATGCCGGAGGGGAGCCCTTCTTCAAGTTTGGTCCAGGTGTCTCCACCATCGACGGATTTGTAAACGCCCTGTTCTTCCCCTCCGCTGATGATGGTCCAGGGTTTGCGTTCGGCACGCCAAACTGTTGCGTAGATAATTTCCGGGTTACTGGGCATGAATTCCAGGTCTGCGGCACCAGTTTGCTCCGAAATAAACAATACCTTTTCCCAGGTCTTCCCACCGTCTTTAGTCCGAAAAACACCTCGTTCCGGATTGGGAGCGAAGGCATTTCCTATCGCGGCTACGAAGGCGATATTGTGATTAGTTGGGTGAATTTCAACGGCGCCAATTTGTCCGGCGTTCTTCAGTCCGATATGTTTCCAGGACTTGCCCGCGTCAACGGATTTGTACACCCCCTTTCCGGTAATAACGTTGGAGCGCAACCCGTCTGAGCCCGTGCCAACATAAAGAATGTTCGGGTCGTTTTGAGCTACTCGAATGGCTCCAATTGAAGGAGTAGAAAAGTAGCCGTCGGAAACATTTTTCCAGCTGGTCCCGTAGTCCTCCGTTTTCCAAACACCTCCTCCGGTTGCTCCCATATAAAAAACGTTGGGCTGGGTGCTTACACCAGCAACTGCGGTAGCACGGCCACCACGGGTAGGGCCAACATTGCGGTATTCCAGGTGATCTAATTCGACCTGAGCTGGTAAAGCAGTGATCGCTAACAGGCAGAACAATAGAAGTAAGGATGGTTTTTTCATTGGTATGATGCTTTGGGTATATCTGGCTTAAATATACCCAAAGCTTAATCGTTAGAATATTCCTGCGCCTGGGTACGGAACACTTCGGAGTAGAACAACTTGGCCGAGGCACTCTCCTGAGCGCGAGTAGCTACAGTTGGCAAACAGCGCGTCCGCGCTCGGAGAGCACGTCCAACCACTCGCTACCGGAGGTAGCATCGGCCAGGGGGTTGTGAAGGTTTAGCACACCTTATCGAAGGCCAGCTTCCGGTAAAAGAGGCGCGGCCGCAGGTGCAAGGAAAGTTTT